>DATLAN010000710.1:0-8156 GCA_035527455.1 Thermoguttaceae bacterium | reverse complement strand
GGCGGTCGTCAACGGTTACCGGCAACCGCGCCAATTGGGCGTGGGCCAGGCCGAGGAAGCGTTGGGGATGAAACTGCCCCACTGCATCCCGCACGACCCGGCCCGCATGAACGGGGCGATCAACAAGGGGATTCCGGTCGTTCTGTACCGACCCTCCGTCAAAATCTCCAGGAGCTTGAGGGATCTGGCCACGGACCTCAACGGCCACCACGCACCGAAGGACGGCAAACGCACAGACTTCCAGATCGTAAGGAGTGGGTGATGGCTTGGATTCGAAACAAAAAGGAAAACGGCGAAGCACACGCCGCCGCCGAAATCGGTCTTGTCGGGGGCAACGGAAAAGACCCCGACGCCGCCCTCGACGCCGCCCCCGACACCGCCCCCGACACCGAACCGGATTCGCCCCGGGCCGAGGACTGGTTCCTGGCGCTGAAGCGAGAGCTTCACCAGCAGGTGATCGCGACCATGGACATCTCGTCCATCGGCACGATGAAAGAGGAGGACCTGCGACTGGCCGTACGACGCGAAGCCGAAGCGCTGTGCCGCCGCCGCTCCGATCTGCTCAGTCTGGCCGAGCGCGAACGGTTGATCGACGAGGTGCTGGACGAGACGTTCGGGCTGGGACCGCTGGAATCGCTGATGGCGGATCCCGAGATCTCGGACATCCTGATCAACGGCCCGAAGACCGTCTACATCGAGAAGAGAGGGCGGCTGAAGAAGTCGTCGATCGCGTTCCACGACAAGAACCACGTGATGCAGATCGTGCAGCGGATCGTGGGCCGGGTGGGCCGGCGGGTGGACGAGACCTGCCCGATGGTCGACGCGCGGTTGCCCGACGGCAGCCGGCTGAACGCCATCATCCACCCCGTGGCGTTGGACGGGCCGCTGGTCTCGATCCGCCGCTTCGGGGCCCGGCCGTTGGAGGTCGACGACCTGTTGGGCAAGCGTTCGTTGACCGAGGAGATGCTCCGCTTCCTTTCGGCCTGCGTCGAGGCCCGCATCAACATCATCATCTCCGGAGGCACCGGCGGGGGAAAAACGACGCTGTTGAACGCGCTGTCGAGCTACATCCCCGAAGACGAGCGCGTGGCCACGATCGAAGACTCCGCCGAACTGCAACTGCAGCAGCCGCACGTGGTCCGCATGGAGACCCGGCCGTCCAACATCGAGGGCGAAGGCGAAGTGACCACGCGCGACCTGGTCCGCAACGCCCTGCGGATGCGGCCGGATCGGATCATCGTGGGCGAGTGCCGCGGGTCCGAGGCCCTGGACATGCTGCAAGCGATGAACACCGGCCACGAGGGAAGTCTCACCACGATCCACGCCAACTCGCCCCGCGACGCGCTGAGCCGGCTGGAAATGATGGTCGGCATGGCCGGATTCGACTTGCCCGTCTGGGTCATCCGGAAACAGGTCGCGTCCTCGATCAACGTCGTGGTGCAGGTCGCCCGGCTGGTCGGCGGGGAACGAAAGATCGTCAAGATCGCGGAGATCACCGGCATGGAAGGCGAGGTGCTGAGCATGCACGACCTGTTCGAGTTCCAGCAGACCGGCGTGGACGAGAACCGGGTGGCCCAAGGTCACTTCTGGTCGACGGGCATCCGGCCGGTGCTGCTGAACAAGTTGGCGGCCAGCGGAATCACGCTGCCCGTGGAATTGTTCCAACGGAAGATACTCAAGACGTCGCAAGGAGCGGCCGAGTCGTAACCCGTTAAACCCAAATCGCGCGGAGTCCCCGCCATGGACAATCTGTTTCTCATGCTGGCATTCGTGGCCGGTTTCCTGCTGACCTTCGGCGTCAACCTCGTGCTGGCCGACGTGTTCGAGGCGAACCGGCAGCGCGTCCGCAAGCGCTTGGAAGAGGAGCTGCTGCTGAAGCAGCGGGAGCGCGCCCGGAAGTCGGTCGGACGCCAAGATCCGGCCGAGATAATCGACGACAAGTGGCTCGGCGACCAGCCCGCGCCGACGATCCGCGAGCGGTGCATGCGGTTCGTCGAGGAGTCTGGCGTTTCGCTGCGTCCGCAACAACTGGCCGCGGTTTCCCTGGCCACCTCGCTGCTGGCCGGCGTGGTGGCGGGCATGCTCTCCGGCTTGTGGATCGTCGCGGCGGTCGCCGCGGTCGTGGGCGGCGCGTTGCCGGTGTTGTACGTCTTCATCCTGCGCATGAGGCGATTGGAAAAGCTGCTCTCGCAACTGCCCGACGCCTTCGACCTGATGAGCCGCACGCTCCGCGCGGGCCAGACGACGGCGCAGGCCCTGCAGGCGGTGGCCGACGAGTTCTCGGCCCCGGTCGCCGAGGAATTCGGCTACTGCTACGACCAGCAGAACCTGGGCCTCTCGCCCGAGGCCGCCATGCGCGATCTGGCCCGGCGGACCGGCCTGCTGGAGTTGAAGATCTTCGTCCTGGCCGTGATGATCCACCGGCAGACCGGCGGCAACCTGGCCGATCTGCTCGAAAAGCTGGCCGCCGTGATCCGCGAACGCTATCGGATTCGCGGCGTGATCAAGGCCCTGACCGCCGAGGGTCGCCTGCAGGCGCTTATCCTGCTGGCCCTTCCGCCGGGCATGTTGGCCGTGCTCTCGATTATCAATCGGCCCTACATGATAACCCTGTTCGAGTATCCCATGCTGCTGGTCGGCATGTTCGTGATGATGACCGTCGGCGGCCTGTGGATGAAACGAATCGTCAGTTTCGACTTCTGAACCCGGGAATGATCCAGCCATGTTGCCCACTACTGCTTTGATGATCGCGGCCTTCGCGGCCGCCACCAGCTTCGTCCTGCTGATCTTCCTGCTTGCCGGCTCCCGGAAGAACCGGGTGGACCGGCGACTGGGCGAGCTGGCCGCCGGCGGTGCGACCCCGGATGGGACGGCTCCCTACGTCGGTCCTTCGTCGTCCACGTTCTTGTCGCGGGCGAACACCGAATCCCAGATCGACAAATGGACGAGCCGGCGGATGCGACAAGAAGAAAAGAAGAACGGTTGGAAGCAACGGATCGAGCAGGCGGGCTTTTATCGGCGCCGCGCCATCAATCTGTTCTTCCTCGTGCGCCTGATCCTGGCGGTCGTGCCGGTGATCCTCGGCGTGGTGTTCAGCCGGATGGGACACCTGCCGCTGAGCCAGGGGCTCGTCTTCGGCGGATTGGCCGGACTGGCCGGCACGCTGGCGCCCACCTTCTGGCTCGACCACGTCAAAAGGGCGCGGCAGACGCAGATACGCCGCGCGCTGCCCGACGCGCTGGACGTGATGGTGATCTGCCTGGACGGCGGGCTGAGCCTGCCGGCGTCGTTCTCGCGCGTGGCCGGCGAGCTGACCACCGCCCATCCGATGCTGGCCGTCGAATTCAAGATCATCGAACGGCAGGTGCAAATGGGGCGGACGATCGGGGAGGCCGTGCGCGGACTGGCCAACCGGTTCGACCTCGAAGAACTCCGCAGCATGGCCTCGCTGATCGTCCAGGCCGAGCGGATCGGGGCCAGCGTGGCCAGCGCCTTGCAGGTCTTCGGCGACACGCTGCGTCAGAAACGCCATCAGCGGGCTGAAGAACAGGCCCACAAGGCCGCCGTGAAACTCCTCTTCCCGACCATTTTCTTCATCTTCCCCGGCATTTTCGTGGTCATCCTCGGCCCGGCCGCGATCCGGATCTACCAGGAACTGATTACAGGAGTACTTGTCTAGTTTTGTCCTTACGAACGAATACCACGTGATAGACCGTTATGGAGAAACCACGGATGCACACGGATAAACACGGATTCGTTGCATCGAGCCGGCTGGTGCCAATCAATCATTATCTGTGTTTATCTGTGTGCATCCGTGGTTTGATCCCCTGCGTTGTCATCGACTGAATCCTGGTGACCCAGTGTTGTAGTACCGAGGTGTCTCATGAGAGTACGAAGCCCATCCCAGCAACGCCGAAGCCGTCGCCGTCGGGGCGTCGCCGCCGTCGAGATGGCGATCATCCTGCCGCTGCTGGTGACCATCGTTCTCGGCTGCGTGGACCTGGGCCGATTCGCCCATGCCTTCATCGCCGTGAACAACGCGGCCCGGGCGGGCGCCGGCTTTGCGTGCCTGCACCCGTTCACCACCACGACCCAGTCGAAGTGGCACCAGCAGATCCGCCAGACCGTCGAAACGGAATTGGGGACGCGGTTCGACCCGAGCAAGCTCGACGTGCCGCTGCCCGACGTTTCGATCGAGCCGGACGGACGCAAGCGAGTCCGCGTCGAAGTGAGCTACCCCTTCGAGACGGTCGTCCGCTGGCCGTTGTTGCCAACCGAAATGAATCTCAGACGAGCCGTGGAAATGCGTTTTATTCGATAGATTCCCCTGGAGGACCGCCGACATGAACGGCCCCGCTGACAGCCGCCCGATTTCCCGCCGTCGAACCCGAAGCCGAAACGCCCGGGGGACGACGTCGGTCGAGATGGCGCTGGTCCTATTGCTGTTTCTCACGTTGGTGCTCGGCATGCTCGATCTGGGCATCGGCGTGTTCCGCTACAATCTGCTGGCCCAGGCCGCCCGGCAAGGGGCCCGGCAGGCGATCGTCCACGGCACTCTGGCCGATCGGCTGGGCCCCTGGGGACCGCAGTCGTATTCGGGCCAGGGCGACGACAGCCATCCGGTCGCCGACGCCGTTCGGCCTTCGCTGACCGCGTTCGATCCGTCGGAAGTCGGCATTCAGGCGGACTGGATCGACGGCGACAACGAGTTCGAGAAACGCGTCCGCATTGCGGTCAGTGCCCCGTACCGACCGATCATGACGTTCATCTTCGGCAACCCGACGTTCACCCTGCGAGGCACGTCGACCATGCCGATTGCCCATTGAGGAGTGGGAGTGATTGAGAAACGCAAACAGTAGAAGGTGGCCGGGGCTGGGGACTCGGGACTCGGGATTGGGGACTCGGGATTGGGGACTCGGGACTCGGGACTCGGGACTCGGGAAACGGGAAACGGAACATCGACTCCCCGAATCCCGGACGCCCAGCCCCCAGCCCCGAACCCCCAGCCCCGAACCCCCAGCCCCCAGCCCCGAGTCCCCAGCCCCCAGCCCCCAACTCCGAAACTGCACGAGATTCCCAAACTCACCGATGATCACCGAACTCCCGACAATCTGGAGGAAACCATCATGCCACGTCTTCGATTCCCCCGGTTCCCCGGCAGGCGGCGCAAAGCCAAGAGCAAAGGCGCCGTGCTCGTCTGGTTCGCCATGTTGCTGACGCTCATGCTGGGCATGGTCGGCCTGGTGATCGACGCCGGGATGCTGCTCTCGACGTACCGCCACGCCCAAAACGCCGCCGACGCCGCCGCGATGGCCGCCGCCTACGACCTGATGTTCGGCAGGCCCAAGAGCGAGGCCACGGCCACGGCGATCACGTTCGTCAAGGAACACAACGGCCTTTCCGGGGCTCCCGATCCGGTCGTGAACATCCCGCCCGCCGACGGACCCTACGCCGGCGCGTCGAACTACGTCGAGGTGATCGCCGGCAGCCCGATGCGGACGTTCTTCATTCACCTCCTGCCGGGCATTTCGCGGGAGAACACGGTTCGCGCCCGGGCGGTGGGCGGCTTCGAGATGGTCGCCTCCGGGGCCGGCGTCTGCGTGCTCGACCCGAACGCCCGGCCGGGACTCGACGTGGGCGGAGGCGGCATACTCAACGTGCGCGGCCTGGTGATCGACAACTCCGAGGGCGGCGGGCTGGACGAGAACGGCGATCCGGTGGACAACGGCAACAAGCAGGTCGCCGCCAGCGTGTCGAACAACGCCCTGCTCCGTGCCACCGAGATCCGCGTCGTCGGGGGCGTGAACAATCCCGACAACTTCCAGAACTACGATCCCGGCGATCCCACGAACGTCCTGCACTGCAATCAGCTTCCCGTTCCCGATCCGCTGCTCTACCTGCCCACGCCGACCGTGGACAACGGCGTCGATTCCACGTTCCGTGGGGCACCTCAGGCCAGCAACACCAATCTGAAACTCGGCGATCAGAACGCCGACGCCGTGGAACCGATGAACTACATCGATACTTCGGATCCAGCCAATCACGTGATGGTGCTCCACCCGGGCATCTACCAGTCGATCAGCGTCACCGGGGGCAACGTGCGGTTCGAGCCGGGGATCTACGTGCTGCGGCCCGCCGCGAACACCACCAACACCCTGAAAATCACCGGCGGCAACGTCGAGGCCCAAGGGATCATGTTCTACAACACGGGCGACAACTACGATCCGCAAACGGGGCTGCCCGACGCGGCGGACTACGATCAACCTCCGCCCGCCGCCGACGGAGCGAACTTCGGCGCGGTCACCATCAACGCCGCGATGCAGTTCGCCCCGATCGACACGGAGCAGTACTTCTACGACCGGGACGTCTCGGCCTTCGACGGCATGCTCTTCTACCAGCGCCGCCGCAACACGGCCACCGCCGACATCCAGGGCAACTCCGAGGAGGGAGACTTAAGCGGCACGATGTACGCCAAATGGGCCCGCTTCAAGCTCGCCGGACAAGGCACCTACGACGCCCAATTCTTCGTCGGAAGCCTCGAAGTCACCGGCCTGGGCGACGTCACGCTCTCCTACGTCGGCGAGAAGAAAGGCAAGGCCCCGCAGGTGTTTCTGGTTGAATAGGGCAAAGTAGCCGTCTCGCTCCGCGAGACGAAGCCGCATCTCCTCTCCTTTTTCCGCCGCACCGTTCGCAGTCACCGCACGGACGTGGTATCATGGTCGGTGTTCGCCATGCGCTTCCCACCTTCGTAATTCGATATTCCTTGTTCGATATTCGATATTTCCCCCGCACCTGCCAAAGGAGTCCTCCCATGACCACGAACCACCTCACCCGGCGACGGTTCCTCGGCGACGCCTTGGCCGCCGGCACCGCGCTGGCCGCGCCGCTGATCATCCCCGCTTCCGCACGGGGAGCCGACGACCGCCCGGCGCCGAGCGAGCGGATCACCATGGGCTGCATCGGACTGGGCGGCCGGGGCACGGTGGACATGAATACGTTCCTCGGCCACGACGAGGCCCAGATCGTCGCCCTGTGCGACGTCGACGCCGGCAGCACCCGTTACGAGGACGCCTGGCACCGGGGTCTCGCTCCGGCCAAGGAGAACGTCGAGCAGCGGTACGCCTCGCAGAAGGCCTCCGGCACGTTCCGCGGCGTCGGCGGCTATCGCGATTTCCGCGACCTGCTCGCCCGGGACGACGTCGACGCGGTCTGCGTCGCCACGCCGGACCACTGGCACGCCCCGATCGTGGTGGCGGCGGCCAAGGCCGGCAAGGACGTCTATTGCGAGAAGCCGCTGAGCCTGACGGTCTGCGACGGCCGGGCGATGGTCGACGCGGTGACCCGTTACGAGCGGGTCTTCCAGTGCGGCAGCCAGCGACGGTCCGACACCCGTTGCCGTCACTCCTGCGAACTGGTCCGCAACGGCCGCATCGGCACTCTGCAGACGGTCCGCGTGGGCCTTCCCGGCGGACATTGGATCCGCAGCAACGCCAAGAAGACCTTCGGCCCCGAGCCGGTGCCGGAGGGTTTCGACTACGATCTGTGGCTCGGGCCGGCGCCTTGGGCCCCGTATACTTTCAACCGCTGCCACTGGAACTTCCGCTGGAACCTCGACTACTCCGGCGGCAACGTGACCGACTGGGGCGCCCACATGATCGACATGGCCCACTGGGGGATGGGCTGCGACACGACGGGCCCGGTCGAGGTCGAGGGCCGCGGGACGTTTCCTCCGCAGACCGACCTGTGGAACGCGGCCACCGAGTTCGAGTTCACCTGCACGTACGCCGACGGGGTGAAGATGATCGTCCGCAGCGGCGGCCCCAACCGGTTCGAGGGCACCGAAGGCTCCGTGGAACTGGCCGGCAAGACCGACCCGCCCTCGCTGGCTGAATCGGTCATCGGGCCCGACGAGATCCACCTGTACGAAAGCCGCTCACAGCACGGCAACTTCCTCGAGTGCGTGAAGAGTCGCCAGCAGACCGCCGCGCCGGTCGAGGTGGCCCATCGCTCGATCTCGGTGGCCCATCTGGGCAACATCGCCATGCTCACCGGCCGCACGATCCGCTGGGACCCGGCCACCGAAGAGATCCTCGACGACCCGCAGGCCTCGCGCCTGTTGTCCCGCGCGAAGCGCGAGCCGTGGAGGGTGTAGCAGT
>DATLAN010000709.1:0-5341 GCA_035527455.1 Thermoguttaceae bacterium | reverse complement strand
GGTCACGAACAGCATGGCGGCCGGCAAGGCATCCGAGAGGGCACGGCGATGAAGAATCGCCCCGCGGACCAACATCCCCTGCTGCAGATGAACGGGATCGACAAGTCGTTCCCGGGCGTCCACGCGCTGAAGAACGTGTCACTCGATCTCCGCGCAGGCGAGGTGTTGGCGTTGATGGGCGAGAACGGGGCGGGCAAGAGCACGCTCATCAAGATCCTGGGTGGAGCCTACCATCCGGACAGCGGCGAGATCGTGCTCGACGGCCGGCCCATGCACGTCTCGTCGCCCACCGTTGCCCAGGCGGCTGGCATCTCGATCATCTACCAGGAGTTCAATCTCATCCCGGACCTCACGGTGCGAGAAAACATCTTCCTGGGGCGGGAACGCGTGCGGCACGGGTTCATCAGGGCCGCCGAGGAACAGCGGGAAGCGCTGGGCCTGTTCGAGAAGATCGGGATGGAGATTGACCCGAACAGGCGGTGCCGAGATCTGACCGTGGCCCAGCAGCAAACGGTGGAGATCGCCAAGGCCCTGTCCGTGAATGCGCGGATCATCGTGATGGATGAACCCACGGCCGCATTGACCTCGCAGGAAGTCGCGCATCTGTTCGCCATCATCAAGGACCTTAGAGCCCAGGGCATCGGGGTCATCTACATCAGCCATCGGATCGACGAGATCTTCGACGTGGCGGACCGGGTCATGGTTCTCCGCGACGGCGCCCACGTGGGAACGCTCCCTGTCGGGAGCATCACCCGCGAGATGCTGATCGAGATGATGGTCGGCCGGTCGATCGAGGCGGAGTTTCCTGGCCGCGCGGTGCGTCTCGGCCCGGAACGCCTGCGAGTGGAGGACCTTTGCCGCGGCGATGCGGTCCGGGGCGTGAGTTTCAGCGTCCGGGCGGGGGAGATTCTCGGCTTTGCCGGACTGGTCGGGGCCGGACGCACCGAGACCATGCGAATCATCTTCGGCGCGGACGCCGCGGAGCGGGGACGTATCTTCGTTGACGGCCGGGAAGCAACGATCCGGAGCCCCCGCGATGCCATGCGGCATCGTATCTGCCTGCTCTCGGAGGACCGCAAGGGTGAGGGGCTGGTGTTGAAGCATTCGGTCCGCGAGAATTTCGGTCTGCCCAACCTGAAGCGTTTCAGCAGAGGCGTCTTCGTGGATCAGCGGACGGAGCGTTCGGCGTTCGCGGAGTATATCGATACGCTCAGAATCAAGGTGTCCGACCAGGAGCAGATAGCCGAGAACGTGTCCGGCGGGAACCAGCAGAAGGTCGTGCTGGCCAAGTGGCTGGCCCATCGCGCAGACATCATCATCATCGACGAGCCGACCCGGGGCATTGACGTGGGCGCCAAGTACGAAATCTATCAACTGATGAACCGGCTGGCGGCCGACGGGAAAGCCATCATCATGGTCAGCAGCGAACTGCCCGAAATCCTGGGCATGAGCGACCGGATCATTGTGATGCACGAGGGCCGGGTCAAGGGCGAGATCCGCGACGTCGCCGGCGCCCGGCAAGAAGACATCCTTGCCATGGCCATCGCAGAACCGGCTTCGGTGGAAGACCGTTACGGGCGTTCGGAATGACAAAACTGTTTGCTGATTACGGAATGATCCTCGTGTTGGTCGCGTTGTGCGCGCTGTTCAGTTTCCTTACCGTCAAAGAGCAGGTGCCGAGCGGGGCAAGCGCTGCGGATGTTCTTCTGCAGCAGGTTGGTGTGGACTGCGGCAAGATGGACACGATCCTGGTCGTCGGCGCCGCGAACAGGGATTCTGCCTTGCTGGCCGAGAGCCTGGACCGAAAACTGAAGGGGGCCGGCTTCTCGAACACGCGTACGGTTGTCGGGTCACCGCGTGATGCGCGTCTGGCTTTGGACGACCTTCAGGCCGAAGGCCGGAAACTGGCTGCGATCGTGACGGCGCCGGACGTGCTCAAATGGAGGGTGCTCGAGCGTATTGCGGAAACGCACCCGACCCTTGCCGGGTGCAAACTGATCGTTCCGAAGTCCTACTACTGGCCCGGCTTTCTGAAATGGCGCAACCTGCTGGCCATCGTGGACCGGATTGTGGTCATTGCCGTCATCGCGATCGGGATGACCATGGTCATCATCACCGCCGGGATCGACCTCTCCGTGGGCAGCCTTATCGCGCTGTCTGCCGTCATCGGGACGCTGGTCATGAAGCATCTTGGGGGACTGGACGCGCCCGCCTGGGTGGTTCTGGTCGGGTTCCTCGCGGGAACGTTGGCCTGCGGCGCCGTGGGTGCGTTTGGTGGCTTTGCCGTTGCCCAATTCAAGGTCCCGCCCTTCATCACAACGCTTGGGATCATGCTGATGGCTCGCGGCCTGGCCTTCCTGATCACAGGGGGCTTCTCCATCTACCAGGTCCCGGAAGCGTTGTCCTGGCTGGGACAGGGACGCTCGTTGGGCGTTCCGAACACCGTTCTGCTTCTCGTCGTGCTCTACGTGGTCGCGCATGTCTTCATGTCGCGGACGCGTTTGGGACGCTACATTTACGCCGTCGGGGGAAACGAACAGGCGGCACGCCTTTCGGGCGTCCCCGTCAAGTTCGTGATTGTCTTTGTGTACGTCATCAGTGCGTTGGCTGCCGGGCTCGGAGGGTGTATTCAGGCGTCGCAACTCAAGACCGGGACCCCCAACATGGGGGTCATGTTCGAGTTGTACGTGATTGCCGCGGTGGTGGTCGGCGGAACGAGTCTGGCGGGTGGCTCGGGGCGAATCCTGGGCACGCTCATCGGTGCATTCATCATCTCGGTCATTCAGAATGGGATGAACCTCCTGGGCATGGAGAGCTATACGCAGCAGGTTGTGCTCGGGGGCGTCATCCTCGGAGCCGTTCTCTTGGATAAGGTTCGCGGCGGCAAAGGGATTACCGCGTTTCTTCCATTCAGAACCGGGAGCAGCAAGGAAAGGAAAAGGGCATGATCAAGAAGAAGACAGTCCTGGTGGCAGAAGCGTGTGCGGTCGTCTTCTGCCTGCTGGCGGTATCCTGTTCGGAGCAGCCGTCCGGGAGCGGGAGCGCCGAGGCCGAAAAGCCACAGGTCAAGGGCAAGATCGGCGTCACGTGCATGGACTTGACCAATCCGTTTTTCAAACTCATCTCCAACGTCATGGCCGAAGAGGCGGCCAAGGTCGGGTACAAGATCATCAGCCTCGACGGAAACAACGACCCGGCGAAGCAGAACAGCCAACTTTCCGATTTCGTCGCGCAGGAGGTGGACGCCGTCTTTCTGAACCCGGTCGACTCCAAGTCTGCCGGCGAGGGTGTCAAGAAGGCGCATGCGGCGGGCATCCCGGTATTTACGTACGATGTGCAGGTGACCGACCCGGACGCCAGGGACCTGGTTATCTCGCACATCGGCAGCGACAACTTCCAGGGCGGACTGCTTGCCGGCGAGAGCATGATGAAGGCCACCGGTGACAACGGGAAGATCGCGATCATCTCCTATCCCGAGGTCACCTCCTGCATCCTGCGCGTCGATGGGTTCAAAGAACACCTGAAGAAGCATGGCAGCAAGCTCGAAATCGTCACGGAACTGTCCGGCAGAGGCAACCGCAACGACGGGTACACCGTGGCGACCGACATCCTTCAGGCGCACCCCGACATCGTCGGCATTTTTGCCATCAACGACCCGTCGGGGCTCGGCGCCTATGCCGCGGTCGAGAAAGCAGGCAAGGCCGAGCAGATCACCATTGTCGCCTTCGACGCCTCGCCGGCCGGAAAACAGGCGGTATTTGAGAAGAAACTCTACGACTCGCCCCAGCAGTTCCCCCGCAAAATGGCAAGAGGTACGGTCGAGGCTTTCGTCAAGCATCTTGAGGGCGAGGCCGTCGAGAAGAAGATCTTCATCCCCTGCAGCCATTACTACTACGAGACGGCCGTCAATGACGAGAGCCGTGTTGCGGAGCAGTGGTGACACGGCCGTCCCGGGCAACACGGATTCCCCGTGTTTACAGCATAGGGGGCGGTGCCAGGCCAGGCAGCCCCTTCGCCTGAGGTGAACGGCGACCGCGCACGGGCGGCCCCCCTCAGAAGCCGGGGCAGAAAGGGCAGGTGACGCGTGAGACTCTGGCTTTGGTCGGTGACGCGGATCGTCCTCATCGCGTTGCTCGCACGGGCCGTTTCCGGGGGGCTGGCCGAGGCAGACCCCCCGGCCGGGAAGCCGCTGCCGATCCGGGACAAGACGCTCGTGGCGTGGGTATACGTGGCCAACCTGACCCAGCGGGGGGGAAGTGCGCTGACGCTCGAAAATCCCGGCGGTGTCTTCGACGCGATCGTGTTCGGCGAGTTGGCGCGCGGCAAGTGGATGGCCGGCAGCAACATCTTCGCCCGGACGCAAAGGCAGCAGAGCGGCTACCCCGCGGAGAAGGCCGACCCCAAGACGCCGGTCCAGATCGCGATCGTGTACAAGGGCAAACAGGTCACCCTCTACCGCAACGGCCTGGAGTACGCCGACTATCGCATGGGGCCCGAACCGGTCGTGTTCTCGACCGACAGCGTCGTGCTGATGGGCTTGAGGCACCTGGACGCCGGGGGGGCGCGCTTCTTCGCCGGCTCGATCGACGACGCCCGCGTCTACGACCTCGCCCTGGACGCCAAGACCATCGCTTCCCTCAAGCCCAACGAGCCGTCGGACCCCAAGCCGGCGGGCTGGTGGAACTTCGAGGACGGCAAGGCCGAGGACCTGATGAAGACCTTCCCGGCCGGCAAACTCGTCGGGGGGGCGAAGATCGCCGACGGCAGGCTCCATCTCGACGGGCGCAGCGGCCTGATGGTCGTGGGGGCCACCGTCCGTTCCGCCGGGCCCGCGATCGTGGGCGCTCCCGGCCCGGATGCCATCGACAATCTCCGCACGCTGCGCACCATGATGGCCCGCGATCCTCACCGGCCGGGCTACCACTTCGTGAACCCGGACCAGCGCGGCATGCCGTTCGACCCCAACGGGGCGATCTTCTGGAAGGGGCGGTACCATCTCTTCTACATCTTCCAGGACGGTCGCGGACACAACTGGGGCCACGCATCGAGCATCGACCTGTTCCATTGGCGGCATCACCCGACCGGCCTGGTCTCCGGCATGTTCAGCGGCAACGCCTTCGTCAACAAGGACGGCAAGCCCACGATGTGCTACCACCAGGTGGGCCAGGGCAATGCGATGGCCGTCGCGCTCGACGACCAGTTGAACCAGTGGGAGAAGTTGCCGACCAACCCCATCACTCCCAAGACACAGGAGGGCGACCCGCATCACGGCAAGTACCGGTCGTGGGACCCGTACGGCTGGGTGGAGGACGACACGTACTACGCCATATTCGGCGGCAAG
>DATLAN010000708.1:0-5177 GCA_035527455.1 Thermoguttaceae bacterium | reverse complement strand
CAAGGTGGACATCGCCTCGATGGCCCACGGGCTGGAGTGCCGGCAGCCGTTCCTGGACCATCGGGTGGTCGAGTTGGCCGCACAGATGCCGCGGAAGCTGAAGTTCCGCCGCGGCCGAGGCAAGCGGATCTTGCTCGAAGCGTTCGCCGATCTGCTGCCGAAGCCGATCCGCCGGCGGCCGAAGATGGGATTCGGCGTCCCCTTGGATCACTGGTTCCGCAACGAGCTGAAGGAATTCGCCCGCGAGGTCCTCTTGGATCGCCAAACCCGACAGCGAGGATTCTTCCGCCCGGAGGTCGTCACCCGGCTGCTGGACGATCACCAGCAAGGCCGGTTCGATCACAGCTATCGTTTGTGGGCGCTGCTGATCCTGGAATTATGGCAAAGGGAGTGGGGGGAAGGAGGAATGATGAATTAGGAATGATGAATTAGGAATGAATGACGAATGACGAATGACGAATGACGAAAGAATTGGACGCTGATCCTCGACGCTCGATCCCCAGTCCCGAACCCCCAGTCCCTAATCCCCAGTCCCTAATCCTCAACCGCCAATCCCTCGATCATTCCGGCGAGAAACTCCGCCAGCCGGTCGGAGGCCACCAGGGCGTTTTCGCGGAGTGCGTACATGTCCTTGATGCTTCCCGGGCGGCGCCAGATCGCGCCGGCGGCGGCGCCGAGTCGGGCGGCCGTGGTCTTCTGCGTCAGGAGCTTCTCCACGTCCTTCGGCAAGGCGTCGTCGACCGCGTCGTTGATTACGCGGACCGACAGGAATCGGACCCCGCGATCACGGCACACTTCGGCCACCGCAAAGGTCTCCATGTCGACGGCCATCGCGTCGTGCTCGCGGCCCAGCGACTGCTTCTCGTCGGGCAGGCGGACGACGTGGTCGGCGGTCAGCAGCCGGCCCACGTGGACGCCCGGGGCCTCGGCCAGCGCGGCCGGATCGCCCGGCAGGTCGATCGCCAGGTGGTGGCCCGAGACGTCGGCCAGGCGGTCGGCCACCAGGATATCGTGACGCTTCAACTGCGAGTTCAATCCGCCGGCGAATCCGGCCGAGATGACCCAAGACGGACGGTGGCCGGAGATCAGGGCGTCGGCGGCTTGGGCGGCCTGCTTGCGGCCGGCGCCGGAGATGGCCAGGGCGACGCGTCGGTCCTTCAACTTGCCTTGGCAGACCGTGAAGGCGGCCGCTTGGATGAGGCTCTTTTGTTCGAGCAGATCTTCCAGGCCGCCGCTTTCGATCCGCAGGGCGAAGACGAGGCCGCAATGGCAAGGTTCGTGCTTGCCCGCGGCCGACTGCACCTGCTCGGCGGTCTCTTCGACGTGACGGCGGGCGGCGTCGACGGCCTTTTCGCGGGCCTTTTTTACCGCCGCGCTGCGGAGCCAGGCTTGGAGGAAGGGGCGCAGGGACATGCAGTGGAGAATAGCGGATGCGGTGCGAAGCCGCAAGCGGCTTAGGTCATCTGCCACACCGCCATCTTGACCAGGTCGCGGAGGCCCTTGTTCGCCCGCAGGACGGCGGCTGGCTCGAAGCCGCAGTGGACCAGGCAATGACGACAGCGGGGATCGCCCGAGGGACCCAGCTTGTCCCAGTCGGTTGCCGCCAGCAGTTCGCGATAGGTCCGATAATGGGCGTCGGCGATCAAGTAACAGGGTCCCCGCCAGCCGCAGACGTTGTAGGTCGGGTTCGCCCAGGCCGCACAGGGCAACTCCCGCCGGCCGCAGAGGAAATCCATGTAGATCGGCGACGCGGTCAGCCGGAACCGCCGCAACATCGGCCGGGCACCGCGAAACTTCTCGTGGACCTCTTCGCGGGTCATGAAGATCCGCTCGGCACCCTCGGGGTCCGTCCGGCGGACCGACTCATAACCGTAGGCCGGCGAGATCATCAGCCCGTCGACGCCCAACTCGGTCAGATACTCCAACAGCACGGCGATTTCGTGCATGTCGGTCTGTTTGTAGATCGTCGTATTGGTGCAGACGCGAAATCCCGCGGAGCAGGCCGCGCGGATGCCGTCGGTCGCCGCCGCGAAGGCCCCCGGCTTGCCCGCCGCCCGATCGTGCGCGGCTTCCATCCCGTCGACGTGGACGTTGATCAGCAGCCGATCGCTGGGCGGGAATCCGGGGAGTTTCTTCTTCAGCAGCAGGCCGTTGGTGCAGAGATAAACGTGTTTTCGCCGGGCGAGGATCTTTCCGACCAGCTCTTCGACGTCCGGATAGATCAGCGGTTCGCCGCCGCAGACGCTCACGATCGGTGCCCCGCACTCCTCGACCGCGGCCAGACATTGGTCGATCGAGAGCCGGCGGCCGAGCGTGTCGGCATATTCGCGAATCCGTCCGCAGCCGTCGCACGAGAGGTTGCACGCGTGCAGCGGCTCGAGCATCAACACCAAAGGGAACTTCTTCTCGCCGGCCAACCTCTTGCGAAGCAAATAACCGGTCATCGAGCGGGTGAGCGAGAAAGGAAAGCGCATGGCCGGGGCTCGGGATTGGGGGCTCGGGATTGGGGGCTCGGGGCTCGGGGCTCGGGATTGGGGGCTCGGGATTGAGAAGCAGGTCGCCCACTCCCCGAATCCCGAACCCCCAGCCCCTAGCCCCGAAACCGCACGATTCTCAGAGCCATTGGTGTTTCCGTGGTTGCCAGCGTTTGCACTTCGAGTGATTCATGGTTCGGAGTTTCGTCAGTTTTCCACCAATCGTAATTGGGGCTGGTGGTCGTCGGCCGACAGGGGACCGACGCCGACGGTCCATTGGGCCAGGGCGATCAGCGGGAAGTAGATCGGATAGTAGTGGTAGCGGAGGTAGAAGACGCGCGGAAAACCGGTGCCGGTGAACTGCTCTTCTTCCCAGGTGCCGTCTTCGTCCTGGGTGCGGATCAGGAAGCGGACGGCCCGGGCGGCGGCCGGACTCTTTTCCATTCCCGCGGCCAACAACCCCATCAATCCCCAGGCGGTCTGCGACGCGGTCGGTTCTCCCTGGCCCTTCAGGCGCGGCTTTTCGTAGCTGTCGGGCGATTCGCCCCAGCCGCCGCAGGTCTGCTGATGGGCCAGCAGCCATTGGGCGCCGGCCGCGATGGCCGGATCGTCCTTCGGCAGACCCACCGCGGCCAGCCCGGTCAGTGCCTTCCAAGTGCCATAGACGTAGTTGACGCCCCAGCGGCCGAACCAGCTTCCGTCGGGCTCCTGTGTGCGGCGGAGGTAATCGACCGCCCGATCCACCGCCGGATCGCCCACGCGGCGGCCCAGTTCGCCCAGCGTCTCGAGCACGCCGCCGGTCAGATCCGATGTGCTCGGATCGATCATGGCGTTGTGGTCGGCAAAGGGGATGTAACAGAGAAACTTGCGGTTGTTGTTTCGATCGAAGGCCCCCCAACCGCCGTCGTCGTTCTGCATGGCCAACAACCACGCCAGCCCTCGCTGGATCGCGACGGCCGTCTTGTCGACCTTGGAAACCGCCGAGGCGGCCAGCTCGGGCGAGGTCGTCGCCTCGGCCACCAGCCGCAACTCCGGCGGCAGCGCGGCCGGCGATCGCGGCGACTCGGCGAACTGCGTCCGCAAGGCCGTCAGCACGGCCGCCGTGTCGTCCGAATCGGGATAGAAGTCGTTGGCGTGCTCGAAGCACCATCCGCCCGGCTCGACCCGGACCGTCTCGGCCCAGTCGCCGCCACGGGTGACCTGCTTATCGAGCAGCCAATCGACGGCCTTGACGGCGGCCGGGTTGTCCGGCTGGATGCCGCCGGCCGAAAGGGCCCGAAGCGTAATGGCCGTGTCCCAGACCGGCGATTTGCACGGCTGCAACCGGATCGAGCCCTCTTCCTCGTCGTCGAGGATCAGGTCGCGGAGTTGCTTATGACACTCCCGCACCTCCCGACTGCTGTCGCGATAGCCCAGGCAGCGCAGGGCGAGGATGCTCCAGATGATCGGCGGGTAGATGGCGCCCAGCCCGTCGCTGTTCTGGAACCGCCGCACCATCCACTGCTCGGCCTTCTTCAGTGCCCTGCGCCTCAGCGGCAGCAGCCGGCGTCGCCGGCACCACTTCAACATCCGGTCGATGCGGCGGAAGAAACGGTCCCAACTGAAGAACCCCGTGCCGCCCGGCAGGCCCGGACATCGTAGCGGCGGCCAGTCCTCCGGCGACTTGATGAACAGCTCGCGGATGCCGCGGGCCGGGTCGATCTTTCGCACCGGCTGCACGGCCGAGACGATCGACAGCGGCACGATGATCGTCCGCGTCCAGGAACTGACGGCGTAGAGGTTGACCGGGAACCACTTCGGCAGCAGGACGATCTCCGGCGGCACCGCGGGACATTGGCTATAGGGAATCTGGCCCAAAAGCGCCAGGTAAAAGCGGGTGAAGCTGTTGACCGCGTCGGCCCCGCCGTGGGCGAGGATCGCTTTGCGTGCCCGCTGCATGTACTCGGCGCCCGGGTCGTGGCCGGTGAGCTTCAGGGCGAAGTAGGCCTTCACGCTGCCGCTGATTTCGACGTCGCCGCCGGGATACATGGCCCAGCCGCCGTCGGGAAGCTGGTTTTCGATCAGATACTCGGCGGCCCGTTTGGCCAGTTCGGAATCTTCGCGGCCCAGGAACGCCCAGAGCAGGATGGTTTCGCTCTCGAGGATCGTGTCGCCTTGAAGCTCGGCGCACCAATATCCGTCGGGGTGCTGCTGGCCGAGCAGCCACTGGCGGGTGCGCGAGATGGCGCGCCGCACGGGTGGTCCCAGCCGTTTCATGGCCACCGGGGCCGCCCAGTCGGACGGCGGCAGGTCGTCGTGCTCTTCCGTGAGCGCGACCCGGGCTCCTCGGATCAGGTTCATATCGATGCCCCTCCTTGGCACCTATCAGCTATCATCCGTGACGCTCTGCCCCGAGAACGCACCATATCGAGCGATAACTTATGCGATCGGCCGTGAAATGCCAAGATCAGTTCTCTTGGGGCATGGGCCTGCCGGCACTGCTGGCAGCCAACGGTTTTTCGGCGGTTTGGCAATAAGTTTGGGATGTTACGGTGGGTGGCACGCCCTGAGGAACGAAGGGCGTGGTACGTTGGGAAAACACGCCCTTCGTTCCTCAGGGCGTGCCACCCGCCGGAAAGCTATGCTTGTTTAGCGACCGTTCGGGCCGCTCCGGTTGTGCCCATTCTATCAATCACGCAGGCGGGCAGAAGGACCTCGACACCA
>DATLAN010000707.1:0-12306 GCA_035527455.1 Thermoguttaceae bacterium | reverse complement strand
GTTGCCAGGATTGTCTTCAGTTCGCCGATCGCCTCGCCGTATCCGAGGTCACCCAAGACGGGAATGATGAACTCGCCCAGATATCCCTTTCCGTTGCCTTTCTCTTGCAGCATCTTGAGCAGGGCGGGAGCCGAGCGTTTGGTCTTCAACATGGCAAGCGCGCCGATGATGGTCGGCCGTCCGTCCGACGACCAGTAAGGCGGGAAATCCAGGGGTGTCGGCAAGTAGTGCCCCTTGGCCGCCCAACTATCCGGGGCCAGCAGCTCGATCATAGCGTCGACAACGTCTTCCCCGCCGATCTCTGCCAACGCGCCGACGATCTCGTACCTGACGGGCGACTTCTCCGTGTTGAGCTTTTCGAGCAGCCGCGATTTGGCTTCCGATGCCTTGTTTTTCCCCAGCCACCGCGCCGCCTCACGCCGCACATAGAAGGAATCCGCGTCGAGCGACCGCACGGCCTGAGACACGGCCAGTTCTCGGCCGACGCAGCCGGGCCGCCTGATCAGCTTCCACCGGTCCGCTTCTGAAAGCTTTTCCCAGATGCGAGCCACTTCGGGTTGTGCACTTTCGCCCAGCATGCTACCGGCGAGCTTGTTTCCGCCAAGATATGCGGTCAGCAGGTCGGGGTGTGCGCGCTTTCCGATGTAGCCGAGAACCGCGACATAGGGGCGATTCTCGTCGGACAGCGCGTCGAACTTGGACAAGACGTCGATCAGCTTCCGGGGTTGAAGCGGGATCTCTGACGCTTCCAGGCGAAACGGCTTGTTCCCCGACTCCCGACAGAGTCGCAACAATTGCTCGTCGCTGGGCTTCACGTTCACCTCGAGCACAACCGAGTAGACTTCGATCGGCTGGCCGGACTGCAACTCCACTTCGCCGATCACCAGCCCGGAACGCGACGGAGAGTAGCGTACGGCGAGTCGTTTGCCGTTCACCAGATGCACTTCCGGGTAGTCACCCTTGTTCTTTCGATGAAGGATCACTCGCGTCTTGCCGCTGGGCTGCTTGTCGCCGACGTAGACGCCCTGGAATTCGTTGAAATAGCGGATTGGCGAGGGTTGCTTATCCTGCTGGCCAGCCGCCGAGGCACAAACAAGAAGGGATAGCAGGAGCAACCCGACGTGCAACGTGTGGGCAAACGGCGGGAGTAACGTCCTGATCGCAAACAGAAGCTTCTTCATCTTCGTCCTCCAAGTGCTGAGGGTCACGCCTTACCGGCGCCGGGTTCACTCGGGATCTCGCACACTGCCGGTGCGTGGTTCAGACTGGTTGAGTTTGTTGGTGTCCATGCGTTTGTTCGCCTCCTTGGCTGGAAAAATCACTCCATCTCCGTCCTTGGTGACAACTCGCACCTCGTCGTCTCGGCACAAATGGAAGCCGATATATTCGTTCTTCTTCGAGACAAGAAGGGCGGAGAAATAGACGGAGCCCTTGAACGCTGGGGAGCGTTGCCTCGCTCCTCTCTCGTTGACGGTCCACAACGAGTGGATCTCGGGGTTGTCCCTGAGGATTCGTCCAATGCGAGCAAGGTGCAGCCCGCTCGGAGCGGACGTGCCGTTTCGCAGGACGACAATGCGGGCGATCTCTTCTTCGCGAATCAGCGCACGCACGGTCTTGCCGCCAAGGTCTCCCGAGGAAATCCCCCCAAATCCGTCAAGATCGACAACGGGGACGTTGGCCATCGGAATACCCTTGCCCGGTGGGTCCGTTGGTTCGGAGGCGCTGACGAAGTCCTTGATCTTGAACTTGTAACTGTAGGAGGAGCCTTTTCTGAAGTCATCGAGAAAGATGTGTGCCTTCTCGAAGTACTCCGGGCTGAACGTGACGCGACAGTGAATGGAGTCGTCTTCCAATCCGAATGGGTTCCTTTGCAGGAAAGCACGAAGGTACGAGTCCTTTCCGTTTTCGAGCAACAGCGACGGATAGCATTGCTTCAGGTCGAGTTTCCCGGACTTGATGGTGATGAAGTACATGTGGCCGGTTACGCGGTCGGGCTTGTCGCCTTCCTTCACCGTCTGTGCAACTGCTTTGATCTCCACGTCCAGCCCGTACTTCTCGACGGTTTCCGGCGTCACGGAGACCGTGACGTGTGCCGCCTCGGCAACGACGGGTAGCAGCACGATCATGGGCAGAATGAATGTCTTCATGTTTGACTCCTAACTCGGGTTTATCGGGTCTCTTGCATACGGGTAACTGAGTGTTTCGGGGAAAGCGAACTGAACGACATCATTCAGTCGCGGGATTCTCCTTCCCCGTCCGTTGCGGGCACTTCTTTCGCTTCTCGCAGCAACTCAATCACGCCGTCTTTTCGCGTGTGTTTTATGGCCACATCGAGTGGTGTTTCTCCGTCCTCGTTCTGCGCATCGACGGGTGCCCCGGCGGAGAGCAGCAATTCGACGATCTCCCGATCGGCGAAGCGTACGGCCAGATGAAGAGGCGTAGAGCCGTTCCAGTCGGTCTCCTTTCTGGCAGTCAGGTCGGCCCCGGCGTCAATCAGGTGTTTCGCCGAGATCTTCTGGTTACTCCACACCGCGTCGTGCAACGGAGTGCGGCCGTCGGTCGATTCCGCGTTTACCTCCGCACCGTTTTGCAGCAACAACTCGACCAACTCGGCGGTGCCGTAACGCGCCGCCAGGTGCAACGGGGTGTGCTTGAAGCTGTCCCGAACGTCGATGGTCGCCCCCTTGGCGATCAGCAGCGCTGCCACGTCCACTTTCCCGCTTTTTGCTGCCACGTGGAGCGGCCACCTTCCGCCCAGGTGGGCATCAACATTCGCCCCCTTCGAGATGAGCAACTCCGCGATAGGCTTGTTGCCGGAATCGGCCGCCTTGTGCAGCAGTGTCCACCCACTGTCGCCAGGCGAGCTATTGACAAACGCCGGATACTTCTCGAGCAGACGAGTTGCTTCGGCGAGATCACCCCGTTGGCACGCCTCTTGGAGCGGCTGAGTGCTCACTGCCCCGCGTTTGACGAGCAGCTTCGCGCAACGTCCGGGAAACCGGCGCCGACGTCCAGCGCACTCCTGCCGGGCGTAATCAACGCGTTTGCCTCGGCCCCGTTGTCCAGGAGCAACTCGACCATGGCGAGTTGCCGGGTGACGATCGCCGCATACAAAGGAGTGTTGCCCCTTTTATCCCTTGCGTTCGGATCGGCTCCCGCGGCAAGCAGAGCGGCCGCAGCCTCCACGTCCAAGGAAAAGTGGAGCGGGCTGTAGCCGTCGCGGTCGCGGTGATTGACCTTCGCCCCCTTGGCCGCCAACAGCTTAACCATCGCAGCGGAGCGTGGGTGGTTATTTGCGAAGTGGAGCTCCGATTGACCGCGCTGGTTCTCGACGTCCAACGGCGATCCGTGTTCGATCAGCCACGCCGCGATCTCCACCCATCCGTTTCTAACGGCAACGTGCAGCGGCGTGCAACCACGGTCCTTCCCCGCGCTGACTGACGCCCCTTTATCGACCAGCATCTTGACGATTTCCAGATGTCCGAAGTAAGCGGCAACGTGCAACGGGGTATGGCCGTCAGCGTCCGTGGCGTTCGGATCGGCCCCCTGCGCAAGCAGCAGTTGTGCCGTTTCCTTGTGGCCGAGATTGACCGCCATGTGCAAGAGCGTACCTTCATGCCCGAAGGTCATCTTCACCGATGTCGGATCGATGGCCAACAGCCGCTTCACTTCGACGGTGTTTCCCTTCTCGACTGCCAACTCGATCGGCGCCCAGGAGACGCGGTCGTCAGCAGCGTTCGGATTCGCGCCTTGGACGGCCAAGAAGGCCAGGACGGTGAGAACAGATGTGTGGAGCATTGTGGGATTCCTTTGCGTTGAATAGCGTTACTTACGTTAAGCCCTCGGGCCTGTTGCCTGTCGGGTCTGTGCTGACTATCCAAGTCCATTCGGTTCATTAGGAGACCTCCTATCAGGTCAGTTCATTGGTCCCATTTCAATCCACTACCCGTTGTCTTCCACCAGTTCAGCAACCGCGTGCACTCCTTCCGGTAGACTTCATCCCGGTTCTCGATCACCATGGCGTGCGCGTACATACTGCCCACGGGCCGTCCGACGATGTGGAAATCGTATCCTTCCAGGTCGGCGAGCGTCACGGTCGCTTGCCCCACACGGCGGTATGCCTCGAGGGTCGGCGAATTGGCGTCCAGGTCGTCCCTGCGAAGGGTTGCGATCAGATTCGGTACGGCCGGCTTGTGATCCAGGGCCGCCAGGGCATCGGCACAAATCCCCACGTTTTCCGGAAGTCTGTCCTCTAACCCCGCCGTCAGCAGCGGAGCCGTCCAAGGCTCCTTGAGCTGGAAAAGGCCCGCGTAGAGCATCCGTCGAACGTGGGGATTCTCGTCTTTGAGGATTTGCTCGTAGAGTTGCGTGTCGGCTTTCGTCAGTCCGAGGGCGCGCAGGCCGTTTGTGGCGTTCATTCGCACGTTTACCGAAGCGTGACTCTCCGCATCGACGAAAAGCTGCTTCAGACGCTTTTCGAAACCTTTCGGATTGCAGGTGGACAGACGGCTCGTGGCGTTGTTCCAGAACGCCGTCGACGCGCCGGGGTCGCCGAGTCGTTCGAGGAGCCACTCGATCATCCACGGCTTCAAGGTCGGCAGAGCATTATGGGCGATTCGGGCCGTGTCGTCGTCGTTGCCCAGCGACGCCAGCAGCAGCGATTCGGCCTCGCGTCTCGAGGCGGCGTCCGCCTTGGAATCCTCGGCGGCCAGTCCGGCTGCCGCATGCACGCGGCTCAGCGGATCGGAAGACCGGCGAAGCACCCCTGCCAGCGCCGGGGCGCCGAAACGCTCGTTTTCGGCAAGCACCTGGGCGGCCAGAAGTCCCTTGACCGCCAAGGTGGTCTCGCGGTCGGGGAGGTGTTCGAGCAGCTTCGCGACGTCTTGTTGTGAAAGCGTGGCATTCGACGTGCCCCTGAGCAGATGGAAGGCGGTTGAGGACAGTCTCGGGTACTGGCAGTCCGTGACCGCCACGAGATCCGAGACGGAAAGGAACTTTCCAAGCTCCTCCTCCAGGACGATGATCTTCGCCGTATCGGGAAGCGACCTCGCGTTGCGCTCCTGCTCGTGGAATCGTCGGGCAAGGTCCTGGAGCCGCTCGATTTTCTCCGGTGCAAGGCCGGAAATCGGCTTCAACTCAAAGTGCTCTTGAGCGACAACGCCCCGGAACGCGCGGATTGGTGAGGGTTGCTCACTCGATATACTCTTCTGCTGCGCCTCGGCAGCGTTGAGCTTAATCGTGCCCGAGCGTGCCGTACCGGTCCAAAGGCCGGTGACTTGTTTCCATTTCCGGGTGTTCTGGTCGAACGGCGCCGCATCGGCAGTCGCGCTGTCGTTGCCCTCCGGGCGCTGGAATATCCAGATCACCCTTTCGCCCTTCTGGATGGGCCGCTCGCCCGCGCCCCTGTCGCATCGGTAAGGGCTCGGGAGGTCCAGCCTTGGCTCGCGTTTGCCGGTGATGGGGTCAACGAGCCTGTACTCCTGGCCGAAGTGGAACACACCAGCCTTCTTCTCTGCTTCGGAGCGCTGATGGTCCGAAGAATTCGGCTCGTTCAATGCTACCCACAGAGCCGCGTGCTCGAACTTCTCGCCGCAAGCCTCCTTAAGCGTAAGGTGGCTACCGGGCAACAGCGCATGTTCCGGATTCTCGCCCGCCACTATCTCTACCGTCACCGTATTGGACAAAAGCGACCCAGTCCACACGTTGTCCGGGTTCTGCCTGGCCTTGTCCGCGTCGTTGCCGTAGTAGGCCATTACCCGACCGGAAAACATCGGCCGGACCTGTTCTTCGGGGGTGGGCTGTCTTTGCGGTTCGTTCGCGCTCTTTGCATCGGGCGGTGCGGCGGGTTGCCGGATCTTCTTGATCGCCTCAGCGGCTGCCTGGCGGAGGGATTTGTCGACGTCCTCACTCTCTAAGACTTCGCTGAGCGCGGGGACTGCCGCCTTGGCCGCCGGCCCGATCTTCCCCAGTGCAGAAGCGCTGCTGCGACGGGCCTCCAGTTCGCGATCCTCGCGGAGTTGGCCAATCAGAGCGACAATAGTCTCTTCGGATTCGGCGCCGATTGCACCTAGTGCGGCAGCGGCATCCACGCGGACCTGCGCGTGGGGATGCTTCAGGGCGGCCCGCAGATGGGACTCGACCGGCCGAGCGGCGGCCCCAAATCCGCCGAGCGTGGCAGCAGCGAAAGACGCCTCGAACTCCCGCATGTCATGCGACTTCAGATGTTCAGCAATCGCCTCAATGTGCCCTCCCGCCTCTCCTGTAATGCGAATCAGTGCGGCATGCCCACGGATGCGGTTGTTGGGAGTGCTGTCCGTGAGAACCTTCTCCAGATCCTCCACCGCAGGCCTAGCGCGGCTACCCAGTGCAGCCAGCGTGTCGATGGCAACGCGCCGAACGTAAGCATCTTTGTCGTGCAGCATGGGGCGAACGACCGAGATAACAGGCGCGTCGGGCTCGCCAATTCTCCCGAGAATCTCGATGGCGCACCAGCGATCATGGCTCTCGGGAGATTGGAACTTCTCGACGAGGAATGGGACGGCAGGTCCTCCAATGCGGGCGATCAACTCGGCGGCCTGATTCGCCTGATCACGGGCGATGCCGCCCCAGCCAACCTTGGAAAACAGAGGCTCGACCAGCGGCGACAGCTTATGCAATTCGGCTTTTGGGCATTCTTCTATCAAAGCGTTCGTGGATCGGATTGCGGCTGCCTCTTCATTCCAGTCTCTGCTGTTGAGCTGTTTGCCGAGGAGTTTTATTAACGAGTCGAGGGCTCTGCTGGCATAGTCTCGAACGAGGAAGTCCTCGTCTTTCTCGGCGTTCATCAGTGCGGGGACGATCAGTTCGGTATCTGCTGCGATCTTGCCGAGGGCTTCTGCGGCATATGCTCTCACCAAGCGCTCGGGGTCCTCCAGGGCAGCGATCAACGCAGGGACGGCCGCTTTCGCTTCCGGCCCGATACCGCCCAGCGCTTCGGCCACACGGTAACGCGATTCGCCGCGGTTCTGTAGTAGCTCGATCAGAAACGGCACCGCCTCTTTGGCACCGGATCCGATCTTTCCCAAAGAACGTATTGCCGGGGTGCGAAGCCGATCTTGCTGGTACTTCTTGAAATACGCGATCAGCTTGGGAACCGCTTCCTTGGCATCCGGTCCAATCCCCCCCAACGCACCTACCGCCCACATTCTCACGGCCTCAGATTCATCTTCCAGCAAGCCGATCAGAGGGCGGACTGCATCCCGTGCGTGCGGACCGAAGGCTCCCAGCGACATGGCGGCAAATTGGCGCATGTAGACACTTTCATCGGTCAGTGCCTCGATCAATGCGGGAACGGCTACCTTGGCCGCCTTGGCCTTTTCTTCGTTGGCGATTGCGGTCACCCTGGCAAATTCGACTTTCTCCTCCGGCGACATAAGTTCAGGCGTTGCCGGACCACCAGTGAATCTCCACACGGGAAACACCTCGTACATGTTTACGGTGGGAGGGAAAATCTTGTAGAAGGAATTAGCGGCCTCAATGCGGACCTGGGCATCCTCATCCTTCAGTCTTCGAACCAGAGCCGGAACGGCCTCTTTCGCGTTGGACCCGAATTTGGCAAGCCCGTAGATGGCTTGGAGCCGTGATTGCGGATCAGGACTCTCCAACTTCTCGATGAGTTGGGACACTTTCTCCCTCAGAATCGCTTTCCCGCGGTGAAACAGCGGGAATTCGCCGGGCTCTTCGAGAAGGATCTTCAACTCGCCCTCTTCAACTCGCTCGAGATTCACCCGTGCCGGCTGGAAAGCAAAAGAACCGGACCAGACGTTCAACTCCTTGGCAAATTCCTCAGAAACCGCATAGCTTGCCGTCACTCGGAGTGTCTTGCGACCACCATCAACGACCTCAAACGGGAGGGTTGTGCTCTCGCCCGGCGAAAGCTCGACAACGGACTTGGCGCTCTGTTCGACGGACGGCGGGTCGGACTTCCACTGGTCCTGCTGGAAGCTCACGTGGAACACACCCTTGCTCGAAGACCGCCAGGCCTGGCAGAGCGTGACGACCCGGACGGGCTGCTTGCCGATGTTGGTGATCTCGAGCTTTGCCGGGAAGAGTCCGTTGGTCGGCGTGACCTTCGCCGGCAGGACAATCCGAGCCAACAGCGCGCCCGCGACGTCCGGCTGCGTGGCGGGCGCGGGAGCCTTCTCAAGGGGTAGCGGCGGCAGTTCGATGCCTGGGCGGGCTTTCTTGAGCAATCCCCTGGCGAACTCACCTTGCCGGGCCAGAATGTCGATCAGGTGGCGCTGGGCGTACTGGTCTTCCTCGGCCAGCCAGCGGGCGACGATCTTCTCGGCCTGCTCGTCCTGCTGCCCGACGAGCCACCCGACGATCTGCTTCCTGGTTCCCTCCCCCATCAGCCCGGTCAGCCGCCGGTCATTAGCGAACCGGCGCAGGTACTTCACCGATTGCCGGGGGATATGCTCCACCAGCGTTCTCACCAGATACGGAAGTTCGTCAGGCCGTTGCCCGCTCTTGAACTGGGCCTCGATGTCGGCCACGTAGCCTTCCAGCTCGCCCTCGGGGTCGGCACAGACCAACACCCGTCGGCAGTAGAAATCCAGAAGTTCGTCGGGCGTCTTGCGCCACTCGCGGACCGCCTTGGCGACCTCTTCGCACGGTCCGGCGTGGGCCAGCAACAGCCGCAGCACGTACAGGTCGTACCGGTCGGTGCGGTTGTACCGCTGGCCGTAGTACGGGATCACCTCCCGGCGGGCCCGATCCGGGTCCAGCCGGAAAAGCGTCTCCCAGTACTGCTCCCCATCGCCGTTGCTGGGGCCGGCAAGCCATGCGGCGCGAAGCCAGTCGTAGCCGGCCTTGCGAACGGCCGGTGATAGCCCAGCGGCTAATTCGCGAAGGAGCATGTGTAGTGGGGCATCACGGGCGAGCTTCGGCGACCCGGCCAGCAGTTCACGGATGCTCGGTTCGGCCCGCTCTGGCGTCATGGCCTTGACCAGCAGCTTGCCGCCCCACTCGCTCCCGCCAAGGACCTGGAGAAGGATATCAATCCGCCTTTTGTCGCCGCTGTCGGCGATCGCCCGCAGGTACATCTCGCCGAGTCCGTAGGCTGCCGGCAGTCGCTGGGCCGTGGAGGCATCCCTCCAATGCCAGACCAGGTAGGCCATCGGCAGCTTCAGCGGCGCAACGTCCGGTGCCGGAGGGCGCGTGTGCCACCCCCAATCCTTGACCATTGCCGCATGTTTGGCCAGAACATCGGCGACCGCCTTGTCCCATTGCGCCCATTGCCCGGCCGATTCCTTCCGCAGCGTCTCCGCCTCCGCCAGGAGTGTCGCCACCGATGCCCGGGCCGCGCCGGCGTCTCCTACCGGTTGGGTGGTCCCGTCCGCCGGTTGCGTGTCGGGCGGGGAAGCGGCAGTGAGCTTCAGGGCCTTGACGATGCCTGCGCCAGACTTGGGATCCGGGACTTCCGCCGCTTCGATGACCGTCCATCGCTTGTTGCTTCCGACAATTCGGACAGCAACATCGAAATCGTACGGATGTTTCACGAGAGCTTTGGCGGCCTCTTCGACTAGAAGCTGCATCACGAGGTACGATCCGCCGTATGCCCCTTTCTCACGGTGGCACTGGAGTATCAGACCGAAGTGCGGGTCGTCACGCTTCTCCCACTTTTCGCCGACCTTCTCAGTCAGCAGCTTGACAGCGGCGTCCAGGTTCAGCCCCGTCGGCGGCGTGGCGGACGAGGCGGCTTTCTCCCATTCCTTCCGATGCGGTTCCAGTCGTTTGAGCAGTTCATCCATCGCCTTGGCCGCGTCGTCGTCGAGGACCTTCCGCAGGCCGTCCAGGCGGGCCAGCATCTCCGGGCTGGCGGGTGTGCCCTGGCGCAGGAGCATGGGGTGCAGCTTGTTCGGATCTGGTTCCGACGGCTCGCTGGCCCCCCAGACCAACCACGTGCAGCCGGGGCGCGGACCGCCCCCGATGAGCTTCCCCATCACGTCGTTTGCCCGACCGAGGAATACTTGCTCCACCGCCAGGTGGTCAATGATCCGGTCCGCCTGGGCCTCGGTGATCTGGATGTACTGTCCCACGACCGTCGGTTCAGGCGGCGGCGCCACGGTAAAGGTGAGACTGTGATCCCCTCGCTCCGGAGATTTGATGTCCGCCTGCGGGGCCCGGTATTCGACGGACAGCACGAACCCCGCCTTGTTCGCCTTCAGCGACTTGACCAGCCGCGCCGCACGGTCCGCTTCCGCCTGGGTGAGGGTAGCGGCGGCTTTCTCCCATGCCTTCCGATGCGGCTGAAGGTTGCCCAGCACCTCGTCCATTTCCTTCGCCGCCTGTCCATCGAGTACGTTTCGCAGACCATCCAACATGCCCAGCATCTTGAGGTTCCAGTCGCACTTCTCTGCAAGCAGTAGTGGGTACTTTCGGCCGTCCGGAAGCGATTCCTCGGCGCCGAAGACTTGGAGGACGCATCCGGGAGGCGAGAAGCCAATCAACTTGCCCGAGATGTTGCGGGCACGGGCAAGGAAGCCCGTCTTCGCCAGATAGGCGATGATCTTCCTGGCCTGGCCCTCGCCGATCCGCACGGCGATCTCGTTCTCCGGCGCGCTTTCCGGCGGATCCGGCACCCTCAACCTCAGGGCATGCCATACGTTTTCGGCTGGCGCTGCGTACCACAGGAGAAGGACGAACTTGTCGACGTTGTCCGCCAGCGACTTTGCGCGGGCCGTGGCTGCGTCTCCGGCCGGTTGCGTGGCGAGCGATTCCTGGACCGCCTTGCGGTTCTCGGGCGTGTCGGGCACGGCTTTGACGCCGATCCATTGGCCTTCGTCGGCTTTGCGAACGATCCAGATGACACGGTCGCGTTTCCTGACGGCTCGCTCACGGCAATCCTGGCGATCGACGTACGTGTAATGCAATCGGAACGTGTCAACGCCGGGCCCATCGCCGGCCAGCAGTTGATGCACCTGGAACTCTTGTGTGCAGTTCAGTTTGCCTATGGCCCCGATCTGGCCTTGCGTATCTTCAAGTGCCTCGCAAGCCACCACGAATGCAAACTCCTGCTTGACGGCCTCTTCGATAGACAGACGGCTTCCGCACAGAGGCAACTGCTCTGGGGGAACGACGCTTAGCCGGGCGTCGTCGGCGCGTTCATTCCCGAGAACTGCAGCATTCGACCGGAGAGCGTCCCCCGGTAGATCCGCCAGCTTCTCAGGCGCGGTGATTGTCACCTTCACCGGAGCAGTGGTTAGAGTAAGCCGCCAAGACGTATTTGGTGGGGCAGTGTAGGTACACTCGATGGTGTAGGTGCCTGGCGAGCCAAGGGGATTGCGTGCGTTTTGGCGGTCCAATTCTTCCGGGGCGACAGGCCAGCGGTTCAAGCGGACGGTGTGGATGTAGACCTCGCCGGGTGCGAGAGACTTCGTCAGCGCCCTGCCTGATTCTTTCATGCGTCCCACCGGCTTGGCCAACAACGTTCGCCTGCCCTTGCCATCGGTAACGGCAAACTGCGTGCGGGAGTAGTAGTCGTAGATATTGAAGCGGTGTTGGTGCAACTCAATGGGCTTCTCGCCCGTGTTGCGGATGGCGATCTCAACGGGCACGTCCGCGCCAGCCGGGACCTCCTCCGCCCTCAAACGAAGACCCATTTGCGCACTGCCAGAGAGCGGGCCCCATCTTGTCGGCAGGGGGATGGAGGCGAGGACGTCCGACTCGGTCTTCTCAGTCCAAGGGATGTACCACTCGCTCCTCAAGACGGGTTCCGGAAGCAGATCACGGTCATTCACATGCAGGTAGCAAATCCATCGCTTCCTTTGCATTTGGTCAATAGGAAGTCGCTGACCGAAATGCGAGTCGGAGATCCTGTAAAAGTCGGCGACGAGACTTCCTTTCAGCGTCTTCAGCACCTCGACTGTCGTGCCCTTTTCCCCTCGCTCCGCCGCACGCCCCACCACGATGGCATCGGCCTCCGACTCGCGAGGTTCCCGGCGCTCCGCGCGACCATATTGTTCCGGTGAATCCAGGATGCGCTGCGCACCGTCGGCGATATTCGGATCGTCCGACCGAATGTCAACCCAAAGCTGCTGATCCGAGCCCTTGGCAAGGATGTCCTCAAGAGCGCTCTGCATCCGCCTTGGTTTGTTGTCGTACTTGACCAAGGCGCTGATCGCGGGCAAGGCGCGGCGGTCGCCGATTTCCTCCAGCGCGTACAGAGCGGCCCGCAGTTCGCTGCCGAAGTCACTGACAGTTTGCGGGTCCCGCACACGCGGGTCGCGATGGGCGGCCTTCTGGAAACAGATCAGCAGTGAAGGG
>DATLAN010000706.1:0-2714 GCA_035527455.1 Thermoguttaceae bacterium | reverse complement strand
AAAAAATGCGGAAAGAAGGGGCACGGGCGATCGGGCGGGATGGCGCAAGGTGTTCAACAGCAAGAGTTTGGTACGACGGGGGTGAGCCGGGCGGTAGGGGATTGTTGACGCGCGGGTCGAAAAGCCGGGTAACAATCAACGGCCAACGAAGCACGGAGCCGTCAGTGCCACCAGTGCGAGTTGCAGCCGCGAGACGTGGCTTCATCTTGCGGAGCAAGAGGGCTACAAAAAATCCTTAAGGCCCCTTCGGATGCGACTCGGGCGCGGCTCCCGACGGCTGCTTCTCGGACGGTCGCTCGGCACCCTCGCGCTCGGCCTCTTTCATCTTGGCCATCAGTTCCTCGGAGACCTTCGGCCGGAGGAAATCCTCCGGGCTGCGCGACTCGACGAATCGATCCAATGCCCGGCCGGCGGCCTCTCGACCTCCCAGGCCGAAAGCCAGCGCCAACGCCACGGCCATCGCACCCAGCACGATCGTGAACGCCGAAGTGATGATCTCGTTGGCCAGTCCCATCTGCCGCAAGGCCATCGCTCCGGCCAGCACGAGGATCGAGACGCGTGCCGCGATGGAAAGCAGGTTCGCCTGGGCGGCCCCGCTTGCCCGCAGCGTCTGGGCGGCCAGGTTGGCCAGATACAATCCGATACCGAAAATCACCAGTCCCAGCAACACATGACCGGCGAAAACCAGGAACTGGGAGATCAACTCGGCCAGCATGTCGAAGCCCAGGATCGGCAGCGCCTGCATCGTGGCAAACAGCATGGTGGCGACCAACAAGAGATAACCGGCGACTTCCGACAACGTACGTTGTCCTTCCACGGGCGCCTTCTCTTTGGTCAGTCCCAACTTGGCGGGCAGGGAGTTGAAGCCGACGCCGGTCAACAGGTTCGTCACCAGTCCGGCGACCACGCGGCCCACGATATAGGCGAAGAAGACCACCAGTACCGCCGCGAAGATGGCCGGCAAGGCCGTGAGCACCATGTTGAGCATGGCGCTGGCCGGTTCGGTGACGGCCGTCAACTGCAAGGCGTTGAGCGAGGCGACCAGCACGGGCAAGAGGATCAGGATGTAGACGACCAGCCCCAAGACGGCGGAAAATCGCCACTTGCCCAGCATCGGCGCCAAGCCCACCCGTTCCGACAGGGCGTCCGTCCCGACGGCGGCCAGGAGGTTGGTGGTTACCTGCTGGACGATCCGCGCCACCAGCCAACCGATGCCCAGGATCAACACGGCCGCAAAGAGGTTGGGCAGAAAGGCAAGGATCTCGGTGACCATCTCCTGCACCGGCCCGAGCAACCCCCCCAAGGCCAGCGTGTCGAGGATCGCCGGCAGAAACAGCAGGAACACCAGCCAGTAAGCGGTGTTGGCAATCGTATTGGAGATCGCCACGGGTTCTTCCCGCTCCAACGCCGCCTGGCTGCTGACCCTCTCATCGAGCCGCGTTGCGCGCGTCACCCGCCGGGCAACGAACCGCACCACGGTGGCGATGATCCAAGCGGCCAACAGCAGCAGCGCCGCACCCACGATGCGCGGCAGGTAGGTGAGGACCTCGCTCAGCAGGCTGTTGAGCGATTCGGTGACCCGCGTCAAACCGAGCGTATCGAAGAAGGCCACCAACACGAGGATCAGGACCAGGTAGTAGGTGCCTTTCGCAACCCCTCGTTCGATTCTGGGGGCCTCGGCGCCTTCTCCGGCGCACCACTCGGCCAGTTTTCGATCGAGCCCGGTTCGCCGCAGGGCCACCCGGACGATGAAAGCGATCAGGACGGCACCCAGCCATCCGACGATCAAGATCGCCAGTGCCCCGAGGAGGTTCGGCAAATACGGTACCAACGTTTCGTACGCGCGGTTGATGTCCGCGCCGGTCTCTTCGATCGCCTCGGAGACCCCTGAGGTTTGCGGCGCTGCTTGTGCCAGCATGATTCGCCCCTTTTTCTTAGCGGATAGCTTGTCGCCTTCAGATTTGCCCCCGACGCCACGTGCCGCTTCGGCACGACGGATCATCCAATTCCTACCTCATCGCCGGATCGTGTCAAACGAAAAAAGGGACAACCGGGCGGCGCCCGTGCGGAATAATGAAAGAGAACCAGGATGGAGAAGGATTCGGCAACAACTTTGCCGGAAAACTATTCCTGCGGCGCAGATTCCCATAGCCTCCGACATGCGTTCCATGGTATAAGCGGTTGGCCGGTAACAAGACAAAGCACGATATCCACGATGGCCGAGCAAGAACCGGAGTTGCCCAACCCGACCGAAACGCACGGACCTTCGCCCGAACAGCTTCAGCAGTGGCTGGGTCATGGGGTCTGTCGGCAACTGGGGATCTATCCGATTCCCGAGGACTTCAAGCTGTCCGTCATCGTTCCCGTCTACAACGAGGTCGGCACGATCCGCGAGATCGTCCGTCGCGTTCGGGCGGTCCGTCTCCCGAAGGAGATCATCGTCGTCGACGACGGCAGCACCGACGGCACCCGGGAAGTCCTGGCGGCGATGGAAGGCGACGAGGACCTCAGGGTCTTCTACCACGAGCGGAACCGCGGCAAGGGCGCGGCGTTGAAGACGGCGTTCGCCCACGTCGGCGGTGACCTTGTCATCATTCAAGACGCCGATCTCGAATACGACCCGGCCGAATACCACCGGCTCATCCAACCGATCGTCGAGGGCCTGGCCGACGTCGTCTACGGCTCGCGCTTCCTCTCCACCGGACCGCACCGCG
>DATLAN010000705.1:0-3350 GCA_035527455.1 Thermoguttaceae bacterium | reverse complement strand
TCTTCCAGGTCAACGCGGTGGTGAGCCTCGGGCTGCTGGTGATCGGCTCGATCGATCTGTTGATATGAACACACTCAAGACCATTGGCGAGAAGATCGAAGCCGGCCGGCGAATCTCGGCGGCCGACGGGGAGTTCCTCTTTCGCGACGACGTCGATCTGCACGCCGTGGGCGAGTTGGCCGACCTGGTCCGCCGCCGCAAGCACGGCGACGTGGCCTACTACAACGTCAACGCCCATCTGAATCCCACCAACGTCTGCATCTATCAATGCGCCCTTTGTGCCTACAGCCGCGAGTGCGACGACCCCAGCGCATACACGCTCGGCGACGAGGAGATCCTCGCCCAGGGACAGGAAGCCGACGACAACGGCTGCACCGAGTTGCACGTCGTCGGGGGCGTACACCCGGAGAAGCCGTTCGACTGGTACCTGGGCATCGTGCGGCAGTTGCACGATGCCTTTCCCCGGCTGCACCTGAAGGCGTGGACGGCCAGCGAAATCGCCTGGTTCTCGCAGCTCACCAGGCGGACGGTCCACTCGATTCTGGTCGATTTGATGCGGGTCGGCTTGGGCAGCCTGCCCGGCGGCGGGGCCGAAATCTTCGACCCGCAGGTCCGCAACGAAATCTGCCCCCGCAAGGTCGACGCCCGAACCTGGCTGGGCGTGCATCGGGCCGCCCACGAAATGGGACTCCGCTCCAACGCCACCATGCTCTACGGCCACCTGGAAAACGCCGAGCACCGCATCGACCACCTCGTCCAGTTGCGGCTGCTGCAGGACGTCACCGGCGGCTTCCAGGCATTCATCCCCCTGGCCTTCCATCCCGAGAACACACGGCTGTCCCGCCTGTCGAGGGCTTCCAGCCTGTTGGATTTGCGGACCATGGCCGTCAGCCGGCTGATGCTGGACAACTTCGATCACGTGAAGGCCTATTGGATCTCGCTGGGCGTGGGCACGGCGCAGGTCGCCCTGGGCTACGGGGCGAACGACATCGACGGCACGGTCCGCCGGGAACAAATCCACCACACCGCCGGCTCCGACGCCCCCGAGTCGCTCTCGATCGACCAGCTCCGCCACCTGATCGTCGAAGCCGGCCGCGAGCCGGTCGAACGCGACACGCTCTACCGCCGGGTAAAACGCGACGGCACGCAGTGGACGGTGGAGTGAACCAAGGTTCCGCGCAGAAACAGCTTGTCCAATGGGGTGGCACGCCAGTGAGGGTGGCACGCCAGTGAGGGTGGCACGCCAGTGAGGGTGGCACGCCCTGAGGAACGAAGGGCGTGGTAAACCGGCCAACCACGCCCTTCGTTCCTCAGGGCGTGCCACCCGACCGCAGGGGGTTTGGGACAAGAGAAATCGCGCCGCCAGGGCCGCGCCGCAGGCAGAACCGCCACCCGGGCCTTCCACTCAACTTGCCCAGCGAACACAATGAAGGTTTCGTGTGTCCCAATGGCAGGCGGTGGTCAGTAGCCATCTTGCTCCGCAAGATGAAGCCTCGTCTCGCGGAGCGAGACGGCTACTATGTACTATGTTGCCGCTGTCTGTCGACAACTCCCGAGCCCCGAGCCCCCAGTCCCCAACCCCCAGTCCCGAGCCCCAAACCAGGAACCCCAGCATGAGCCGCGGCGATCTGAATATCCTCCGCATCGACAGCCGGCGGGACGACATCCGCACCGCGATGGCCGAACTCCGCCGCCGGCTCAGCCCCCGGGGAAACGTGGTCAGCGAGGCGGGCCGGAAGCTGACGGTCGAGGTGTTCGGCGAGCCGCTTTCCCCGGTGCAGGTGGTCGAGCGGATTTGCGGCGACGTGCGGCAGAAGGGGCTCGCCGCGGTGCTCGACTATTCCGCCCGGATCGACAAGGCCGATCTCACGGCCGAGACCATCCGCGTGCCGGAAGAGGAACTCGCCGAAGCCCACGTCCAGGCCGATCCGACGTTGCTCAATGCGGTTCGCCGGGTACGTCGCAACGTGCAGGAGTTCCAGCAGGCGATCCTGCACCGCGACGTGCGGCTCGAGCGGCCCGGCGGGTATCTGGTGCAGCGATACCGGCCGCTGGATCGCGTGGGCATCTGCGTGCCGGGCGGGGCCGCCGCGTATCCGTCGACCGTGCTGATGACGGCCGTGCCGGCCCGGGTCGCCGGGGTGAAGGAGTTGGCCGTCGTCGCCCCGCCGACGAAGTTCGGGGCCTACAATCCCGACCTGCTGGCCACCTGCCATGAGTTGGCAGTCACCGAGGTCTATCGGCTCGGCGGCGCCCAGGCGGTGGCCGCGTTGGCCTACGGCGTCGAAGGAATCCCGCAGGTGGACAAGATCGTCGGGCCGGGCAACCTGTTCGTGGCGCTGGCCAAGCAGCACGTCTTCGGCGCGGTGGACATCGACTCGATCGCCGGGCCGAGCGAAGTGGTGGTGATCGTCGACGAATCGACCCGGCCCGACTACACGGCCGCCGACCTGATCGCCCAGGCGGAGCACGCCCCGGGCGCCAGCGTGTTGATCGGCTGGAACCAGCGGGCGCTGGACGACACGGTAGCCGAGCTGGGCCGGCAGTTGGCCGAGTTGGAGCGGGGCGAGCTTGCCCGGCAGAGCTTGGAGCAGTTCGGCGCGGTGATTCTCGCCCGGGATGAGGACGAGGCGTGCGCGTTGGCCGACGAGATCGCCGCGGAGCACCTGCACATCGCCACGGAGAACGCCGAGCAGTTGGCCGGGAAGATCCGCCACGCGGGCGCGATGTTCCTGGGCAACTACACGCCGGTGGCGTTGGGCGATTACGCGGCGGGCCCCTCGCACGTCCTGCCCACCAGCGGCACGGCCCGATTCGCCAGCGGCCTGTCGGCCAACGATTTCCTGCGGACCAACAGCGTGCTGCACTTCACCCGCGAAGGAATGCAGAACCTGGCTCCCGACGTGCAGGTGCTGGCCACGAAAGAAGGATTGACGGCCCATCGGGCCAGCGTGGAAATCAGGATGAGAGACGAGTAGAACCGCTCTTTGAAGGCGAGAACCGATGAGTCAAGTCGAGTCGCTCGGAATCGACCAGAGGACTGAACGAGAACTCTTTCTTCTGGAACTCGACAGACCGGACGAACTACCGAGACGGATCACACTATCGAGTCCGAACTTCGCATGCCTGATTGCCTGGGACGCTTCGAATGCCTCCGTGCCCGAGATCTCTGGACTTGTTGAAAGCCTGATAAGATTTGGAGGGGCATATTTTTGTACGTGGGGACCTGATTGTGGACGCGTCCATGACATCATCGACGAAATCGACGCGGACCCTTATAATGATATTGGCTCTCCGGACGGCTCCGTGATTATGACGACCGACCATGCAAAGGAGTCGCTTCGGGAGGC
>DATLAN010000704.1:0-6907 GCA_035527455.1 Thermoguttaceae bacterium | reverse complement strand
GTCGTCGATCAGCGAGACGTACTCGTCGCGGTTGTAGCTTTCGGGCTTGGGGATCGGCACCATGTCGTCTGGGTTGCGCGTCAGGCAGAGGCGGAAGTTGTAGGCCTGCACGGCCTGGTCGGCCTCGCCGGTCGAGCCCGGTCCGACCTGGCCGCCCCAGTGCTTGTAGAGGCGTCCGGCCATCGGCTCGTTCAGTTCGTCGTGGGCTTCGCGTCCGATGCGAAACGGCACCCCGGCGGCCGCCGCCAGGTCGCCTTCGTAAGTGGCGTCGAGGAAGACCTTGCCCGCGTAACGTTCGATTTCCCGCGTGTCGCGATGGGTGACGGTGATTTGCGTGATCGCGCCATGGACCAGGGTGACGTTCTCGGGCTTGGCGTCGAACTGGCGGCGTGGGAGCACGGTGATCTTGTCCTGGTGTTCGGCCAGCATCTGCTCGAAGATCTTCTCGGCGACCGACGGCTCGAAGTGATAGCCGTCGCTGCAATCCTTCACCTGCGGCGAGTCGGGGCCGTACGTGTCGAGGTAGTGCCGCTTGATCCGCCCGACGAATTCGAGGAACAAGCCGGCCGTCGCGCCGCGGGTTTGGATGTCGGTGGCCCCCAAGCCGTTGGCCGGCAGGCCGCCGATGTGCCGGTTGCGATCGAGGATCACGGCCGAGTGGCCGCCCCGGGCGGTGGCGATCGCCGCCATGATCCCTCCGGGCGTACCGCCGACGATCACCACGTCGAACCGGGCCGTCTCGTCCGAAAAAGCCGACGCGGCGGAAAGGAAACATACCAAGGCGGTCGCGAGCCGGCGCGGACTCTTCATCATCGGGAACCCTTCTGTTGATCGAATCGCGCAAACAAGGGACTATCGTCACAGTCTATGCGGAATTCGCCCGGTTCTCAACGGTTGAGCATTTCGTGCCAGCCTTGCGGGGGGGGCTTGACTTGAAACCGGCTCTCTAGCAAGATGCCCGTTGTGGGCTGAGCAGCTTCGGGCCTGCGGAACGAGGAGAGGGCAAGTGACGAATCGGCCATTTTGTCCTCGAAAACGGAGCGTGAATCGTGAAGCGTCTAGCATGGTTGTCGGTGGTGGCGCTATGTTGCACGGGGTGCCAGCAGAAGTCTGCCGAGACGCAGCCGACCGGTGAGGCTCAGCAACCGGCGAAAGATCCGGCCGCGTCCGACCCGCCGGGTATCTATCTCGGAAAGCCGCTGGACTACTGGACCGAGCAGGCCGCCCGGGCCGATCGGACGGAGGATACCCGGCGGATCGTGGAGGCGTTGACGCGGGCACTGGAGGACGAACGCTCCAACGTGCGGATCGCGGCCAGCGACGCCTTGGGAGCGCTCGGCCCGGCAGCCGAAGCCGCCGTCGCCGCGCTGGTCAAGCAACTGGACTATCCCGACGCGTCGGTCCGGGTGGCCGTGATGGAGACCTTCGTCGCCATCGGTCCGGCTTCGGTGCCTGACTTGATCGGAGCGTTCGAGCACCCGGACCCGGTGGTCGGCAAACGGGCCGGCATGTCCATCCGCGACATCGGCCAGCCGGCCATGGCCGCGCTGGAAGAGGCGGCCCGGAGCGACGTGGCGAGCGTGCGCGACGGGGCGGCCGAAGTGATCGAGCAGATCAAGCAGGACATCGAGAGGGCCGCCTCGCTGCCCGAGAGGGCCGCAGCCGCCGAAGCCATCGCCGGTCAGCGAATCCTCACGTCGGCCCCGGACCAGTGGGGCCAGTTCCAGGGACCCGGCCGCGATTCGATATGCACCGAAACGGGCCTGCTCGAGACGTGGCCCGAGGAGGGCCCCGAACTGCTCTGGAAGCTCGAGGGCCTCGGGCGCGGCTACTCGACCGTCTCGATCGCCCACGGCATCATCTTCACCATGGGAGGCCGAGAGCTTCCCGGTTTGCCCGAACGACAGTTGGTGATCGCGCTGGACCTGGAGACCCGGGAAAGGCTCTGGGCAACTCCGGTCGGCCTTCCGTACGACGACGGGCCGCGATGTACGCCGACCGTGGACGGGGAGCTGCTGTACGCCTTGGGCACCGACGGCGATCTGGTGTGTCTGGAGACGGACACCGGCGAGGTCCACTGGCGCAAGAACCTGGTCGACGATTTCGGCGGCCAGGTGATGACGAAATGGAAGTACGCCGAATCGCCGCTGATCGACGGCATGAAGCTCGTCTGCACGCCCGGGGCCCAGGACGCCATGATCGTCGCGCTGGACAAGATGACCGGCCAGTTGCTGTGGAAAACCGAGATGCCCGAGATCGGCGATCGCGGCAAAGACGGGGCGGGCTATTCCTCCATCGCCGTCGCCCAGATCGGGGGAAGACGCCAATACGTGCAGACGGTCGGCCGCGGCGTGATCGGGGTCGACGCCGAAACCGGCCGATTCCTCTGGGGTTATAACCGCATCGCCAACGAGACCGCCAACATCCCTTCGCCGCGCGTGCAGGGAGATTGCGTCTTCGTCAGCACGGCTTACCGAACCGGCAGCGCCCTGCTGAAAATCACCCGCGACGGCGACGCTTGCCGACTCGAAGAGGTCTACTTCCTCGATCCGAGGGAATTCGAGAACCATCACGGCGGCGTGGTCTTGGTGGGCGACTACGTCTACGGCGGCGACGGCACCAACAAGGGCGCGCCCGTCTGCCTCGAACTGGCCACCGGCCGGGTCGCCTGGAAGGCGAAGGCCCCGGCCGCCGGATCGGCCGCCGTGCTGTACGCCGACGGGTACCTGATCTTCCGCTACGACCGAGGGCCCGTGGTGCTGATCGAGGCCACGCCGGAGGAGTTTCGCCTCAAGGGTCGGTTCACGCCGATCACCGTCGAGGGCCCCGCCTGGGCGCATCCGGTCGTCCACGACGGAAAGCTCTACCTCCGCCACAACGACCTGCTGCTGTGCTACGACCTGAGCGCAGGTGAATAGTCGAGCGAAGTGGAAGTAGCAGAAGTAGGCCGGAACAAGCGCAGCGCAGTTCCGGCACGAGGCTCCACGGGGCCTTTCCTCGTCAAATGCCGGAACTGCGCTGCGCTTGTTCCGGCCTACCTATTGTTCCGGCCTACCTATCTCAGTACCAGTACGTGGCCAACAACCGATCGACCGCTTCGGCTGCGCGGTCACTTTGGTCCAAAGACCGATCTTGCCGGCTGATCTCGTCGAAGGCGGCCAGCCAATCGAGACCGGAGGGAGTCGGGATCGGGCTCGACGCGGCTTGCGGGACGCCGCCGGACGACAGGTCGATCAGTTTCAGGGCGCCGAGGAAGTTCGTCTGGTTGTTCCGCGCCAACAGCACGTCGGTCGAGTTGACGCGGCCGTCGCGGTTGAAGTCGTAGGCGAAGTCGACGGTCGCCGGCTCGAGGATACTGCGGGGATTGTTTCGCGCCAACAGGAGATCGACCACCGTGACCTGGGCGTTGCCGGGAGCGTTGCCCGACTCGGCCACCGCGTTGCCGAAATAGAACACGTCGTCGGCAGCCAGATCGAGATCGTCGGCCAGGACGGTCACCTGCAGCCACTCGTTCTGGATAGCGCCGCTGTCCCAGACGAACGTCACGCGGTCGGAGCCGTCCGCTCCCGCCCCCGCTCGCACGCTGAAGTTCGCCGGGGGCGGCGCCTCGGCCCAATGGTTCGGGTCGTCGTCGATGCCCACGTGGAACCGGAAGTCGTCGGCCGTGATCGCGGCTCCCGGTACGAACAGATCGACCATGATCCCGTTGACGCCGCGGCTGTAACTGGTGTAGTTGGCGAAGGTGGCGATCCCGTCGGGTCCCAAAGCCGTCTTGTCGGTCGCGATCGCCAGGTCGTCGGCCGCACTGATCCCCGGGTTGCTGCCGTCGAAGGTCGAGGCGTTGTAGAAAACGTGCCGGGCGACCACCTGCGGCTGGAGGGTGAACGTGACCGCGCCGGGCGTGGGTACCCCGGCCGCCCAACTCGTCGGGTCGTTGCCCCAAGAGCCGCTTTGACCGCGGTGCAGCGAGTCGCCGCCGCCGTCGGCCTCCGCGGGCCACAACCCGGTCGGCTCGTAATCCACTTCGTCGACCAGCAGCCGCGGGATCACCGGCGGGACGTCGTCGGTCGGGTCGTCGTCGGTCGGGCCGTCGGGTCGCAACAACTGCAAACGCTCGCCCGCGTTGTCGAGCGCCCCTTGGTACGGCCCGAAGATCTGCACCTCGGCCGGAACGGAATACTTGGTCCGGAAGGCGGCCGGATCGATCGCCACCACCAGGACCAACCCGCCGCCGGGGATTTCGACGTCCTGCGGGAAGTCGTAGTCGAGTCCGCCGATCCGCCACGTGTTCTCGGGATGCTGCGGATCGAAAAGCGGCACGGCGGCGAAGGTCGGATTGAACAGCTCGACGAACTCGTCGCCGCCTACGGGAGGGCTGTACATGATCTCGGTGATCACCACCGGGCCGACCCGGGGACCGGTGTTTTCGCCCCCCAGCGTCAACTGGGCCATGGGAACCATCCGCCCGACGTCGTTCGGCCAACGGCCGAACGATTCGCCGTTGGCCGCTTCGCGGAACTCGACGTGGTCGGCGAACCGCGTGAGGTTTCCGCCGGCGTCGGCCTCCATCAGCCAGACCTCGTCGCCCTTGGCGCCGTTGAGTGCGAAACCCGAAGCATCCAGCCCGCCGAACTCGTCGTCGTCGAACCGCAACACGCCGAGGTGGTCGTAGTGGCCTTCGTAGAAGACGAGGTATCCCCCGGCGGGGATCGCGGTGCCGTCGGGGATGCGGAAATTCTTGTAATCGCCGTTATCGGGGTTCGACGCCCAGCCCCAGTCGTCGCTGAGGTACCATCCGCCGATCTCGACCGCCGCTTGGGTCGTGTTGTGCAGTTCGATGGCGTCGACCTGGGGGCAGTCGGTGTGGGTGAGCACCTCGTTGACGACCACGCCGAGGTCCGCGGCCGGCACCTTGCCGGGCGTGCCGCCGTAGCGGCTGCTGGGACGCCAGACCTCGCTGTTGCCGTAGTTGGCCGCCGGGGTGCCGGACTGATAAACCAGTTCCAGCGTGGCGCCTCTTCCGTCGGGACGGCTGGGCCAGGGGTCGTTGTCGTTGTAGCGGAAGTTGACGATATCCTGCCCATCGGCGGCGACCAGGCAAAGCGTCTCGCCGTTGTTGTCCAGCTTGCCGGTGAAGGTGCCGGCCACGTTGATCCCGCCGCCGTACCGGGCCGCAAACGCCTGGGTGTCGGCGACCACCACCACGCGCTCGCCCGGAGCGAGGTAGCGGACCGCGCCGTCGTTGAAGCGGAACGTGATCCCCTCGGTAAACTCCACGTTGGTCAGATCGATCACCGTGCCGGCGCTGCGGTTGAGCAATTCGACGAACTCGAAGCTGCTCGCCACGAAGTCTTCGTCGCCGGCCGGCTGCGTGTTCAGTTCCGCCGCGGTGGGATCGTGCGGGTTGTAGTTGATCTCGGCGATCGCCAGGGTCGCCGCCGAAGCCGGCGTGTGGACGTAGAACTGGGCCTCGTTCAGTGCCGACCACTGGCCGCTGGAATACGTGCGGGACTTCACCACCGCCGAGTCGGCCAGCGTGACGGGCGTGCCGGAGTACGCCATGGCGATCGGGGAGATGCTGCCGCCGATTGCGCGGGGATCGGTGCCGTCGGTCGTGTAGTAGATCGTGCCGGAGGCAGTGGGGAAAGCCAGCCGGTCGCCGGGCTGGAGCAGGCCGCCGTGCTGGTACCACACGCTAGTGCCTCGCTTGACCTGGAACATCGGGGCGGCCACGTTGGGATACAGGCCGGCGCTCTTGAACTGGTTGAGCACGATGTCGGTCCGCTGGGGGAGATAGTAATTGAGGATCCAGTCCCGCCCGGCGTGTCCGTCGCTGTAGTTCGCATCGCGGTCGTACCAGTCCTCCAGGGTCAACGGGGGACTGCGGTACATGTCGCCCCAGCGGGCCGACTCGGCCACGATGGCCCGTTCCACCTGGGCCGCCAGTTCGGTGTAGCGGGGAATCAAGGACCCCGGCGTGAGGATGCCGCCGTTGAAGAAGAGCCGGTGGATGCGGTCGGCGAAGAGCATCTTGTACTCGGCGTTGTTTTTCAAGCTCGCGTGCGGCGCGCCCACAGAAGTGAAATTGTTGTTCAGGGCATTCTTGTTCAGCGGCGAGCGACCGAGGTTGTTGCCCATGGTGTTTTCGAAGTCCCAGCAGTAGAACTTGAAGCCGGTGCTGTCGGGAGTGTTTTCCCGCCCGGCCCACCAGTTCTTCCCCGGCCAGTCCCAGTTGCCCCCCCAGACATTCACGATCAAGTAGTCGACGTAGTTGGTCACGTCCAGGAGGTTCGGGTAACTCGGATTCGGCGTGCCGTCGAGGTTTTTTCCTTGAAGCCGCATATAGGGGATGAGCAAGGACGAAGCCGCCTGGCTCAGCGAGACCATCTGGTTCCAGGCGGCATTGGTCCCGTTGGTCGGGGCGCCGCTGTTGATGGAGTCCCAGTCGTCCTTGTCGCCTCCGAAGTAGCTGGCCGAGAAGGCGTCGTCGGGCCTTTCGACGGGATTGTAGAGCCCCCAGTAGACGCCGTTGATGTAGAGATGGACGAAGGTCCCGTGCGAAGCGACCTGGCCGGCCGCCCCTTGCAGGCTGCGGCCGAACTGGTCGCGGATGTACTGCTCGGTGTATCGGGCCGCATCCCAGGCGTAGCCGTCGTTGGCTCCGGCCCGAAGCGTGATCGTGTCGAAGCTGTCCACGGCGTCCTCGCCGAACAAGGGGAAGTTCAACTTGCTGGGGCCGTACTGGCCTTTGAAGAGCAGGCGGAAGGAGTGCTTCTTGACGCCGGTCTGGCGGAACCAGCCGCCCTGGATGCGGATGCCGCAATCGACCTGGAAACCCTCGCTGCCGTCGGGGTTGATCAGTTCCACGGATGTCGCCCGTTCCCAGGCGCTTCCCGAGCTGGTCGGA
>DATLAN010000703.1:0-6624 GCA_035527455.1 Thermoguttaceae bacterium | reverse complement strand
CGTGCGGGGCCAGCTATCCAGATAGTCGGTGCAGGTGGCGGTCAGGAACTTCTCGCCGGACAGCAATTCGCATTGGGCCGTCACCGCATCGATCAGATCCCCGATGTACTCATCGCTATCGGTATCATCGACCCGCAAATGCGTCTTCATATCGGCGATACTGATCACCCGCGTGGCGTCGGTGTACGTGTAGCTGCTGCGGTAGGTATCGCCGGCATAGACATACTCGACGTCATACGTGTAGGTCAGGCCGGCGGCCGGTTCATCGAATTCGTATTCGTACTGGCCGGTCGTGACGTAGGTCATGGCCGTGCCGTCGGCCACTACCACCGCATCGGTATCGTCCCGCTTGATACCATAGGCACCGGTGGCGTCGCTCAGTACCGCGCTGGTCACATCGGTCAGGGCTCCGTTGACGTAGAAATCGAAATTGACTGTCACACTCATGATATCCCCACGGGTTGATAGACGTCATGGCTGATCCCGGCCCCGGCGGGCCGGTACGTGCTGACCCAATGTTCGGTGCCGTCGTCGCTGTCCTGCGCCCCCAGGCGCACGCCCAGGGCGATGATGGCCAGCGACGCCGACGGTGAACTGCTCGCACTGGATGATTCCGACGGTGACGCACTGGATGATTCGGACGGCGAGGGACTGGAGGATTCCGATTGCGACGACGAGGGACTTGCGGATTCCGACGACGAGGGACTGGCTGATTCACTGGCCGATTCGGATGACGACGGTGACGAGTCGGAGAAAATCGACGTTGGGTCCGCCACCAGCGCGGCGATAGCGGTGGGGCCGATATCGGTATCGAAAATATAGACTCTCGTCACCGTACATTGACCACCGATTTCTAGCGCGGCATCGGTGCAGTTACTCTTTGGATCGACGCTTTGGGCAACGTCGCCCAGGCTTGCCCCATCGTCATAGGCGGTGATTTGGTCGTCGGTCGTATTCCACGACAGAGCCAACATCTGGGCGCCGGCGATGTCGGCCATGTTCATGGCGGCGTAAGTCGCACCCGTGTCGGCGTGGTAGACTTTAGTCTGGTCGTTTTCGTTGTCTCGCTGGCACGACATGGCGGTGCCGTCACCAACGCTCCAGAGAGAGACAATCGATTCCCAGGCCCCGAGCGTCATCCCGTCATGCCATATGCAAACGGTATACCCGCTGCCGAAGGAATTGTACCAGGACTGGAAGGTCTGCGAAATGGGCGTGGCAAACCCGCTGGCCCCTTCAGATGTTCCAACCATCGTGCCGGTGCCCACGATGTTGTCGCCGTCGTCGGCCCGATTATCGAAGACGTAGATGCCCACCATGTTCGCATAGAGCGCGTGGGCGGTGTCCAGGGTCAGGGACTCCCATGCTGATTCGCTGGGGCTGGAACTGACCGAACTGGATTCCGACGACGATTCCGACGCCGAGACACTGGATGATTCCGATTGCGACGACGAGGGACTTGCGGATTCCGACGACGATTCCGACGCCGAGACACTGGAGGATTCCGATTGCGACGACGAGGGACTTGCGGATTCCGACGACGATTCCGACGCCGAGACACTGGAGGATTCCGAACTGCTGGGCCCCCATAGGAAGACACGTGCCGGTGTTGCAATTCCGATGAACGGCTCGCGGAACAGCGCGCGGATTTCCGAATCGCTCAAGTCCCGGTTCCAAATCGCCGGCAGGTCGATCTTGCCCTTGGCATCGTTACCCGGGGATGAATCGCCGAGATGGCCGAGGGCGATGCGCGTGTACGCGTAGGACATATCGTCGCCGGTGTTGCCCGCTACCTTGATGCCATCGGTGAAGATGGCCTGGTCGGTAGCGCTGCGCACGCGCACGGCCAGGTGATGCCAGGCGTTGGCCGTCAGCGGCGCGCCCCATATGTACGTATGGCCATCGTCGTCGGCGGACCGGAACCGGGCCTTGAAGATGTTACCGTCGCCGGTGTCCGGGCGCGAGCCGATCGCGATGAACCGCTGGGCGTTGGTGTTGGAACCGATGAAAAAGATTTCGCTTGCGGTGGTGGTGTCGGCCGGGCACCACCAGATAGACAGCGTGTATGGGATCGCCTGGATCAGGGTGGTGTCGATATTGGCGAAGTCACCGGACCCGTCGAGGTTCAGACACCGCCCGAACTTGCCCAGCGTCCAGGTCGGGTTGCCTGAAAAGGTGGCCGTCAGTTGGTTGTCGGTCAGGCCGGCGATGCTGACGCCTTCCCGCTCGGTCAACAACCAACGACCCACCAGATCCCGGTTAATCGGGTGGTTCCGCTCAAGTTGCGCGCACGGATCGGGCTTTACGATGATCATGCTAATGCGGTGACCTCGGAAATATCGGCGTCGACGGTGACGGCCTGTCCGGTATTGGAACCAGCCAGGAGGCGGAGGTATTCGACGCCGATCGGAATATCGATCCCGCCATAACTGACCACTTCACTACTGACGGTACTGCCGACCAGGGGGCCGCCGAAGTCGTACCATTCAGAATTGTCAGCCGAGACCTGGATCTGGACTTTCGCCGCGATTGTCGGGCCGGTTGCCCCGTTGGTGATCTTGACGTGCAAGGTGGCGCCCCAGCCGTCGTCTAGTGTGGCCAGCGCGCTGGTTTCGTCAGCCTCCGAGGCCGTCAAGGTCTCGGCTTGGAATAATACCGTCACTGCTTTTGTACTTGCCATTAGACTGTCCTTTTATTGCAATTGATGGGGTCCGGCAGCGACCACGCCCGGATGTAGTTGCCGCCGTGGTTGATGTCACTCATCCCGTTTAGGCCTTTCGAATAAAGACAATGTTGTAATAGTGATGTATTTCGCTGATGTCCCGACTGCCGTAGATTTCCGCCTCGAGTCCGGCGGGCACGCAACGTTCGGCGGCGTTGGGGCGGAAACTCTGGTGGATATCTTCTATCACATACCACCCATGTCGCCGCAGGCGGGGCCAGAGGGTCTGCCAGAGTTGTAATTGATCGGGCGGGGCATGGCTGGCGTCGTCGATCACCACATCATACTGGCCGTAGTCGGCGAGCGTTTTGCGAAACGCGGCCTCCCGTTCATCCCCGATGAACACCTTCGTGTTTTTCATCGTGCCACAGTGACGTGTCCACCTGTCCGACCGCACGTCGGCCCCGACGATCTCGGCGTTGGGGAAGTAGTCACGCCACATTTTCAAACTAGCCCCGCGCAAGAGGCCGACCTCAAGGACCTTGAGCGCCCGATTGCGGATGGCCGCAAAGTGGGCGTCGTAGTACCGGGTATATCCATGGATCCAGTATTTGTCGGTGGCGCGACCGCCTAGTGTGCGGAATTGCTCGGCACCCAGGCGGTGGATCGTGTCCTCCACCGGATCCAACAGACGGACGAGGCCTATATTCGGACTGAGAACCCCGGCGGCGTTCCGGTCGGCAAAGATCCGACAGGTGGTCTGTTTGACCCCGAGGGCCTTCAAAATCACTAACCGGCGATACCCCTTCCATTGGACCAGGTGGCCGTCACGGCAGTAGAACTCCAGCGGGGCCTTGAGGCCGTCTGTCCTGACACTCTCCACGAGCGCCGCCGCCTTCTCCAAGCGGCGCTGCACCGCCTTACGATGGAAGTTGGTCATCTCGGTGACCGGCAGCGTTGATAGGTGCGACCGCAGATATTCGGCGTACCGACCCTCCATGTCCGGCTGGCCTGCCAGGCAACTCTGCACGTATTCCGCAAACGCATCCCAGAATATATCGAGCCGGTACAGCTTCCGTGGATCACTGATCCCCCGGCGGGCGGCCCATAGATCGCTTACGCCGGCCCGCCGCCACGACTTGGTTAAGCAGGACATCCGGATGGCCGGCAGGGTCGGTATGGGCGGTGCAACCGGCCAGCCGGGGACCGGGCCGAAATGATCCAGCAGCCAGGCGAAACTAACCCTCTGGTGCCGCCACCGATCGCCAACCCACAGCCAGTGACTGTGTTTGACCGACTTGCCCTTTTGCGACGGGCCCAGCGCGTATGGACTTTTGCCCCGATTGTGATGGGCGTACCAAGTGCCTTTGTGGATCAGTAAACGGCCGCCCGATAGCCAGGTCATACAGGCAATTTCACAACCCTCCTGACCGATCGTCCCGTGCCGTTCGTCCAGCCCACCCCACCAATCGACGAACGTCGACCGGCGGCAGACCCACAGCGAACCCGTGCAGGTCATAGTCTCGTCGACCGTCCTGTCGGCCCGGTCGGCGCTTCGCTGTTTATCGACGAGGCCCCGTAGGCCAAAACCGTCTTCGGATGTGTGCGATAGGTAGCGATAGCCGTTGCGGGTTCCGGGTCGTCGCTTCCATTTAAGCGAATCCAAATCGTAACGCTGGGCGACGGCCGTCGCGTGCCCCTTCCGCTCACACAGATCGGTCAGCGTTTGATCCAGCCCCGGGGCGATGATGCAGTGGCCGTCGAGTTTCATTATGAATCGACCGCGGGCCGCGCGGGCCAGTAGATTGATCATCGGCCGCATGCCAATGTGCTTTTCCGGCCGGACGATCCGCAGGCGCGGGTGGTCGGGCGGAACCACACTATGTTCGTCCGGACCGTCGAGGCCGACGAGGATCTCATAGTCGGTGGCCAGATGCTCGTGCAGACCGGCGACCGTGCGGGCCAAGTCCTTTTCATTGCGGGCGGGGATAATGACACTGAGCCACGGCTGGTCCGAAGGCGAGATGACCTGCTTCGATGAATCGGGTGCCCCCGCTTTCTGACCGGTTAGTTGTTCCCGTAATTCCGGCCAGGACGGCCAGCCGTCGATGCGGGCCAGGGGGGTGCCCTTTATCCGCTTGAGGCCGGATATGTTGCCGCCGTGCCCGTTGATATCCACACATGGCGTTTCGGTGACAAACGATTCCAGAACCGCCGGGGGCAGGCCAAAGGATCCGTTGCCCTTGCCTGGTTCGAAATGATTGCGCCGCTTCAGCCGGTCGGGGTCCGCCGCACAACGGGCGGACACTTCGGCGCGCAACCATTCCGTGTGGCCCACCAGTTGACTGAGCGCGCGCCCACGCCGCCAGGAAAAGACTCCCTGGCGGTAGTGCAGACAGGCCCGCCGGCGATTGTAGGCACCATCAACGGGCGAGGTGAATAACGGCAGCGTCGTGAAATACCCGGTGGGATACAACACATCATGTTCGGCCAGGGCGACGTATTTCGTGGTGACCCGAGCCAGGCCGGCCGCCAGTTGGGCATAGATATTATGCCGCGACCGGCCGAGCGAACCGACGTTGATGTTGTCCCCGAACGCTAGGTGCTGCTGTGAGACAGAGACGATCCGCACGCCGGCGGCGGCGCGCTGCAATTGCGCGCGCACCATCGTCGCCATCGGATCAGCCAAGGTGCTATCGGTGTAATACAGAACCGTCAACTGCGCCGGCGGCACGTACACATTTGCTATGGGCGCCGGGGTCGCTGATGCGGTCAGATATTCCGGCTCGTGCGGTCCGGGCGACCCCTCCACCTCGACCAGGGCTTTGTCGCGGGCGGCGGCCAGGGCCGCCGGCATTACGATCGAGGCGGGCAACTCGGCACCGCTGGGCTTGTCCCACGTCGGCACCGGCCAGAATTTCGCGACCAGCCATTCCAGGGGCCGCGTCTGCTGGGCCCACTTCCCGCCCGTCCAGAAGTCGATCGAATAGCGCCGCGTGCGCTCCTGATCCTTGCCGCTCATCCGGTATGGGAACTTCGGGCCCGAGCCGCAGCGAAACAGATGCGCGAACCAGGTGCTGCGATTGACTACCTGCCGCCCGCCGCTCAGCCAGGCCTTGCAGGCGATTTCCACGCCCATTTGTCCCCATGATCCGTGGCCGGCGTCGTCCAGGCCGCCCAGATCCCAGAAGCGATCGCGGTGCATGAACCAGCAGGCCCCTTGCCCGGTCATCACATCGGCAATGTCACCCTGCTGTTGGGCCCAGGCCTTGTGGGCCTGATATTCGGCGGGAAATTCCCGCGACACCGGACCGTCCCAATAGGCCACCCGCAACGGCTGAAACTTGGCCTTCGGCGATCGGAACCACATCCAATCGGTTTTCTTTTTTTCCCGCACCTGCCACAGATGGTCGAGATGGAACTTCCCCGCGCCGCACTCGCTACAGGCATCGATCGTGCGGTGGTTGTCCAGCCGCTTGCCGCAGCCGTCGCAGACCAGATCGAAGGCGTGCATATTCCGCATGGTCGGAATCACGGTCCAGTCGTAGTCGCATTCGGCCATCAGTTTGAGGTCGAATCCCTCGTCGAAACAGCTATGGCCGTCCGTTTTGAGGATGTATTTGGCTTCGCTGAGCTTAGCCCCTTCGTTGACCGAGGCCCGTTGGCCCAGCGGCTTGGCGTGGCGAATGACCCGCACTCGCGGATCGTCCGGCGGTTCCGGGCCCATATGCTCGCCGTCGATAATCGCAATGATCTCGGTATCGCCCCGCACGGCGGCGAGAATCGAATCGATCGTGCGGCTCAGATAGAACTCATTGCGGGCCGGAATGATGACGCTCAAATCAGCCATCAGAACCCTCCCCCGAAACTCCGTATTGTCGTGACGCCGTTCATGGTCATCATCTCCGTATGTTTCTTGATTTTCTTCCGGCGCCGCCGGCGGTGCGGCCCCCTCGGCCGCG
>DATLAN010000702.1:0-2289 GCA_035527455.1 Thermoguttaceae bacterium | reverse complement strand
GCACGGACGGGTCGGCAACGGTGTACTCGCCGGTAACGAGCTTGGCCACGGGGAGCAGGCCGTTGAGCACGGCGTCCGCGGCCCATCGGGAATGGAGGTACGCGCCGATGTTCATCGCTTGCCCCCTCCGCTCGTCATCGCTCGGCGGAAGATCGCGCCCAGCCGGCCGAGGTTTTCGCGCATCGCCGGGACGATCGTCGCCCGCTGCTGAAGTCCCTTCCGGCTGTAGCGGATCCCCAACTCGTGGAACGTCATGTATCGGGCCAGCCGCGAGTAGCCGACCCGGAAGGCCATTAAGACCCGGCTGAATCCGCCCACGATGTTCTTCTGCCCAAAACCGGTTCGGCGTCGGGGGGATTCGCCGGGCTGCGAGGGAGAGGGGTAGATGGTCCGCTGCGTGGCGTTGCTACCGGCCGTGACGCGCCGTTGCGCCACCGTTACGCCCGGGTTGGGGATGCTCGCCTTCTGCCGTGCGATCCGGTGCAACTCCGTCCCGGCAGCCTGGAGCCCGGCGGCCGCCCGCTCCCGCGCGAACTGTAGGAACTTGTCGCCTTTCCAGACTAGCCTTGTCGCCACTCGCTCACCTCGATCACGGGCACCTGCCCGATCTGTTCCGGCCCCGTTACGCTTTCGATCGCGTACTTGGTCCCGTCGCTCCCCTTGATCCGATGCTCATGGGTCAGCCCGAGGTCCTCTTCGACGAACAACCGCCATCGCCGGGCCGTCCGCCGCGCCTCTTCTTCGACGGTCATGTCCCGGTCGATCGGCTGCATCCGCCCGCGAACCACTCTCAGCCGCGTCCAAGATGCCTCGGCCGCGCCGCCGGTTCCCTTGGAGAACGTCGCCTCCTCGATCGTGAACCAATCGGTCAGCCGCCAGAAGACAACCAGGTCCCGCGCGATGCAGACCCAGCGGTTTCCGAGCGTCGTATGATTCGTCTCCAGGATCGTGTAGCGGTTGCCCGAAGCATCCACGATCGCGTCGCCCACGTCCGGCCGGTCGCCCACTTCGGCCTCGGGCAGGTGCCACCGCACGTCCCGGCTGGTGTACTGGCCGTTGCTCGCCGCCGCCTCGCGTTCTCCGATCGCTCGCTGCAGGGCGCTGGCGATCGACGTGGCCGCCTTGCCGCGACGGACCAGCGTCACGGCCTGGAGCCCGTCGACGACGTCCTCGAAATCGGTGGATGGGGCGAAGGTGAGGGTCATACTTCAACCAGTTTGTATCGACGGCCATTGATCGTGGTGAACAATTCCGCTTCGACAGATACATCCAGCGTTTTCAGACAGACCTCCAGCCTGGCAGCAAGAACATCTTCCGCGTTGTAATCGAATTCGATCGTGCCCTTGGTAACCGGGGCGTCGATACCTTCAATTCGCACGTCACGTTGCAGCGTGTGATCGCCGGGCCTTGCATCGGTTATGATTCGAACGGCCATCAGGGATATCCTCGGCTATGGATTTCGAACGGGGTTTCGGCCGCGAGCTGCGCGTTGCACCACTCGACGGTCGCTCGAAGCTGGCTCAGGTAGTCGCCCCAGGAAACCATCTGGCCATCGACCATGTAGGTTGGCTTCGGGTTGACGGTAAGATCGGCCATGACCGCCAGCGTCTGGGTCTTGATCGTTGCGAGTTGTGCGGCGTCGCTCGGCATGGTTCCATTCCCGTAGCTACAAAAAGTCCAATCGCCGCCGGCCGGCGCGGGTGTTGCCGCGCGCCGCCGGGGCGATCAGGAGAAACGGCTGCCTTTCGGTTTACCCGGCCCCGGTGGATCGGGTCACATAGTACGGATTGATCACTGCGCAGGTCCCGCGCTCGGACGCCTTGACCTCGATCACGATGTCCTGGTTGAACTCGACGTAGTTGTTCGGCGGTGACTGGACGACCGTGATCGGCCAGTTCTCCATGTAGGCGAACGCCTTGGCGAAGTCGCCGTAGAGCCAATGCTTCTTGGCGTTGGCCGCACTGACGCTTCCGCCGTCGATCAGCCGCCGGTACATGTAGGCGCTGGAAACGGCCTGGATTCCCAGGTCGTCAACCAGGTTTCCGCTGACCCCGATCCGGACGTCGCTGTCGCCCTCATGGATCTCCGTCGTGTTGACGATCCGTCTTGCCGTCACCCGCAACGCCGGCGGAACCAGCAGGGTCCGCGTCCCCATGATCTCGATCGGCTCCCGCGTGTCCGGTTGCCGCATCTCGGCGAAGAGCTGCTCGGCCTCGTCGATGTCGGTGTAGTCCGACAGCGCGGCGGTGTGTTGGTTGACGTACCAGTAGCTGGACCAATCAACCGTCG
>DATLAN010000701.1:0-3214 GCA_035527455.1 Thermoguttaceae bacterium | reverse complement strand
TTTCCCGGCAAGAAGCTCTCCAGCCCATGGCATCGCAAGTTGAGCGATCTGGCCTCGTGTGACGTCCCGGCCGACGCGATGTCGCTTTACGAAGCGACGTGCTATGCAGCCGATAACAACGCGCTCGAACTTCGCACGAAGCTCCGCAGCGGCGAGACGAGAATTCCGCAAGTGAAGAAGGCTCGTGACGCGTTCTTCAATCAGACACTTCTCGTCGAACGGGGCGTGTCGGACCGCTACCTGTTCGACGGCGACCTGGAGACCTTCTTTCGACTTCGTACGCAAGCGATCTGGGGCGGTGCGTTGCGCGTCGACTTGGGCGAGTTGACCGAAATCGACCGGATCGTACTACGACGCGCCGACGACGCGTTCAAGCCGCGGACGGCGCAGGTATCGGCTGATTTGAAGACGTGGATCGACGTTCCTGTCAGCAGCCAAGGGGAAACGCCGGCCACGGCAACCGTCCTCAGGCGAAGCTACACGGTCAGCAAGGAGTGGATCGACATCGAAACCAGCCGACTGACGATTGAGCTTCCGAAGGACGCGCCGGCCATTCGTTACATACGCATCCCGGGTGCGGCGACCAATTTGGCCGAGATTATCGGTTACCGCGACGGTCGGCCAGTCGACTCGCTGGGTTGGCGAGCGTCGAACGCATTTGCCGCGTACGAGCGGGCACCGGCCAAGTTGGCATGGCAGGGCCGCTTCACGCTCGACGAGGCGGCCAAGGGCTCGTATTTGGTCGTCGCCTGCATCGGCGAGCACGGTCGCGACGGAGCCTATGCCGCACTTCGCATCGGCGATCGGCCGCTCGGTGCTCCGCGACGTGCGGTCTCGTATCCCGCCAACCCCTGGGAGTACGGCAATAATCGCGCTCGCGCCGGTTTGAGTTACTTCTTCCCGGTGACCGACGACATGATCGGCAAGCCGATCGACGCGGTCGTGTTGCAGTTCGAGTCGGAAGACACACGTCAGAAAGTCGAACTCGGCCAGATCGCGCCGCAAGCGTGGATCACGGCCTATCCGACGCCGCAGGAAGAAAGAGAGTTGGTGCTGGAAGAGTAGGCGATTGGCAGCAATCGTGTGCCGCGAGCCGCGTCCGTTACCTGAAAGCACTCTCAACGACTCCTATGTACAACAACGCATCTTGGCTGGCCGGCTGCGGGGCCGGAGTGCTCGGAACAGGCGGCAAGCGGCAAGACAGCCAGCAGAACGAGGGCGGTGCGGAGGTTCGTTCGGCTCACGGTTTGTCTCTTCCACGACATGCCGGGGCAAACTGCCGGAATACGGCCCCAGAATCGCCGCAAATCGAAAATAGGTCCCAGAACACCACCCCGGGGCTCGGGACGCAAAATCGGGGCGCAAAAGGGCCCTGTACCGCTGGGGAATGATGCAAGATCGGCGGTGCGTCGGCTTGGAGCAATCGGCGGTCTTGTAAGAACTGACGGCGGTTGTGGCGCTGATTGAGCAATGAAAGCCGGGAGCGAAAGGGGCGTTTCTTACAACAGGAGACACCCCAGTCGCCATCACCACCGGTCCAGGCCTGGTTCAAGCGATGCGAAGCTGTGTGGACAGCTACTATTTGCCGAGCGGGTCTCACCTTCGCCAATCCGCAAACTCCGAGGGAATCTGGGAGATACCGGATTGTGGGCCACCGGGATACTTCACTACCGCAGGCGAGTTTGGTAGGGTAATGGCGTAGTGACTTCTACCGATGCGAGGTCCCTGCTGGGGTGTGTGTGAATGCCCTGGCTTGATGAATACCTGCGGATCGCGGAAGCGGCCGAGTATCTGGGTGTTTGCCAGAACACGCTGAACGGCTGGGTTGCCAAGGGTAGGGTGCCCGTCCTGCGGGATTTGGCGAATGGATATCTGCAATTCAGCCGCTCGGACCTCGAACAGTTGTTCCAAGAAGTTTGACAAGCGGCGTCATCGTAAGCTCAGATGATTCCACAACACGTTGTCCCAGATAAGCACGAGCCTAGATAACACCGTTTGTGATTTGCACGTGGTCGAACCAAAGACGAACAGTACCGAATCTCGCCGGCCGGATGCAAGACAGTCCTGGGGGGACAAGCCGAACAGCCAAAGCGAACCTGAACTGCCAGCAGCGTTTGGATTCCGAGGCGGGCAGCGCGGTCCACACGCCAGTCGTACGATGATGCTCGCGGAAATCCGAGACATGCTCTACGCGGTACCAGCGGACGCGCCGAAGGCCGTCTACCGAGGTGCGATCATGGACGACAACGTCCTCGGCAAGAGGACACTCGCCACTCGGCGGGAATCCTATGAACGCCTCGGGTAGCTGTACGCGCTGGACCCGCGGGTGGCGATTTTTCGGGCCCTTCGTTTCTTCTGGCAGCGCGATCAAGAGGGACAACCCGTTCTCGCTCTCTTGTGTGCGTCGGCACGGGACCCGCTTCTGAGGATGACCGCGAACACGGTGCTCAGAACCCCGCTTGAAGAAACACTCTCGAATTCGGTGATGGAGGAGGCGATCACCCTTGGCGCGCCGGGCCGATTCAACGAGGCCACGCAGGTCAAAATCGCGCGCAACGCCGCGGCGTCCTGGACGCACGCCGGCTATCTGCGGGGCCATCGGAAGAAGGTACGTGTGCGGCCAACGATCACGCCTGCCACGGTGGCCTACGCTCTCGCGCTTGGTTATCTGGCCGGCGCCAGCGGTCAGATGCTTTTGACCACCTTCTGGGCCCGACTCCTCGACACTCCAAGAGACCAAATGACCTCCCTTGCCGCTAGGGCATCGGCGCGCGGATGGATTGCCTACCGGCAGTCTGGGCAGGTGATCGAGGTCCGTTTCCCCAGTCTGCTCACTCCCGAAGAACAGGAGACGCGACGTGAGCAAAGTTGACGACCTATGTCGGAACTACGAGCGTTTCGTCTCGCTGCCCTGGCCGGATCATTTGGCCGGGCCGCAACGGGTGTGGTTTGCCGTCTACGACCGGATGGACGAACGCCGCCTCCGTGCCCGCGTTGGTGAGTTCCAGATCGCCACTGGCCGGGCTGGGCACAAGTGGCGGCTTTGCGATTTGACCGATATATTCGCCGACTGGATGGCCGGCCAAGAATACCGCGAGTCTTATTTTGAGGACCCGGAATCGCTCGAATCGGCGATGCCGGAGTTCCTTGAGTTCACTGCCGGGCGACTCCGCAACGATCTCCAGCAGGCCGACTCGAACACCGTCGTGGCCGT
>DATLAN010000700.1:0-13046 GCA_035527455.1 Thermoguttaceae bacterium | reverse complement strand
AGGCCCTCGGCGTCGATATGGGCGACCTGGTGCCCGTCGAGGCCCTCGGCGTCGATATGGGCGACCTGGTGCCCGTCGAGGCCCTCGGCGTCGATATGGGCGACCTGGTGCCCGTCGAGGCCCTCGGCGTCGATATGGGCGACCTGGTGCCCGTCGAGGCCCTCGGGCGTTCCCCGCAGACCGTCGCACACCCCCAGATCGGCGGCCACGTCGGCACCACCGAACCTCGCGGCGATCCCGCCCGGAAGGCACTTGGCGTTGCGACTGACGCGAGAAAGGGCCAAGGACACCTCCAGCCCCCCGAACGCCCCGCGGCGAGGCCCTGTCGCAATCCAGGACGCCTCGAAAGTCGGAAGCAACCACGGATGAACACGGATGAACACGGATCGGAAGAGAATGAGTTCATCTGCGTTCATCCGTGGTTCCCGTCAACTGACAACTGACCACTGACAACTGCCTGGTCGGCAGCTTTGCCTTGCTCTGCCGAAAACCCTTGTGGACAATTGTCGCTAAGGGTTTTCTTTCTGCCACGGCCACTTCCCCATTGCAATCCCCGCCGGCCACGGTAGAGTGACCCAAGCAATCCGGGTGGAAAAAGGGGCGAAACGGGTGGGGCAGGCGGAAATTGCCCCGCCACCCGCTTGACAGACCCCCGGGCCGTCTGGCAAAATGGCGGGCGTGTGAACTGGAACCCTTGGTTCTGGACGATGAAACCATGATTTCCGAAAAGGCCGCAAACCCTGCCGACCGTTCCCGCGTGGCGACACCGGGAGGGCACTTTCATCGGTGCCTACACAACGATCGGCGGGGCTTGCGGCTTTTTTGCTGCGCCCACCGCGCAGCAAGGGAGGTGGCGTATGACTGCGATTCTCAGCGAAGTCCCGTCCTGCCGAGTGCTTATCGTCAACGAAGTTCTCGACACCCGGCGGGTCCTCACGATTCCATCGCCGGTCAGCGAAGCGATGGAAAACGTCCACGCGATCCTCTTGGCGAAACACTGGATCGAGTGGCAGGAATCCGCCTTCTCGAATGGAGAGGAGTCGGTCCAGGTTGTCTTGCGGCAATCGCAGGACTCGATCGAGATCACCTGGCACGTCGCCCCGGGCGCAGACCCGGAGGCCGCCCGGATCCGGATGCGCGAACTCCTGGCCGGCCGAGGGGAGGGTTGCGCACCATGACTGTACAAGCCTCCACTCCGCGGAAACCAACCAACGCCACGCGGAACCGAATTGCCCGGGCCGTTGCCTTGATGGCCACCGGCAACACGATCGACCAGGCCGCCCGGATAATGGGCGAGCGTCCCTGCAAGTTCGACTACGTCAAGCGCACGTACGGCGAACTGTGGCAAACTTCCCTCGCCCGGGCCCAAACCGATTACGAGGCCACGGGACGCATCGTGATCGAGAACCTCGAAGAGACAGACTCTCCCCTGGAACTCCAGCCGAAGATCCGCAACGCGACCGCGATGATCGCCGCGGGGGCGAGCCACGGTGAAATCATCGACGCGCTGGGCCTCGCCGAAAACACGCTCAAACACTGGCAGCGGCGCTATCCCGAGTTTTGGAAAGCGGAACTCGACCGGGCGATGCACGCGGCGCTGATCGTCGTCAGGCGTCAGGCGGGCACGGACGGAGTTCTGGACGACCCGGAAGCCCACATCCGCCGGGCCACCGCCTGCAAGCGATGGGCCGAAAAAGACGGCCGCGAACTCTTCCCGAAACGGGAGGGGCAGACCGTCCGGACGTTTTACGAGGGCTACTACAAGCCGACGCGGCTGGGCGACGCGGCTCCCACCACGCTGCTGTCCTATGAAACGGTCGTTTCCCGATGGGAGTTGCTCACCGGCGACCCGCCGCTGGCCGAGATCACCGTGCCGATGCTCGCCACGTTCAAGGGCTGTCTTCAGAAGATGCGAGGCAAGAAGGCGGTCGATCGGCTGTCGGTCAACTCGATCCGCGGTTACTTCCGGCACCTCCAGGCGATCATCGACAAGGCCGGGCCGGCGGGCCATCGCAACCGCGACGCCGCGGGGATCATCCCGCAAGCCCCGTGGATCAAGCCGCCGCGGGCGGAGATCTCCCCGCCGCGGATCGTCTCGGCCGAGCACGTCGGCTGGTGTTATCAGGCCGCGATCGCCATGGACCGCCCGCGGCTCCAAAACGTCAAGCCGGCGGCCTGGTGGCGGGCGCTGCTGGCCGTCGCATGGAACACGGGCTTGAGACGCCGGACTCTTTTCGAGATGGCCCTCGACATGATCGACTGGCAGCAAGCCCGCCTGGTGCTTCCCGCGGCCCGAATGAAGTCGGGGCGATTCGAGATCATCCCGTTGAACGACGTGGCCCTGGAACACCTGCGGATGATCCGCGGCCCGCGGCCCCTGGTTTTCGAGTGGACTTGCGAGTTGCGGACTTTCCACCGGGACTTCCACCGGCTCCAGGACGAGGCCGGCATTTCGAGGAAAAATCATTTCGGATTGCACAACATCCGAAAGACGGTCGCCACCATGCTGTGGGAAACCTCCCCGGGCGCCGCCCAACTCGCCATGGGCCACGCTCCCGGAGTGACGCAGCAACACTACGTCGCCGGCTTCGGGATCGTCTCCCGAGCCCTCGACCATCTCCCCCAGCCGGCCGCCTTCACGGCCGGCCGCGAAACCGGCAGCCCGAACGGAGAAGCGTAACCAAACCTTTGCCCTGCCGTCGCGTCCGGACTGACAGCCGGCGCGGCGGCGGGGCGTCTGCCAGAAAGGAAGGCTATCATGTCGCGCAAGCGAAAGATCAAGGTTTCGGCCGTCTGGTATGAAGACCGCGGGAAGTATGTCCTTCGTTGGAAGGACCGGCTCGGGAAATGTCGCACGGAGACGACCGACCTGGAGCGGCGGTGCCGTGCCAATCAAACGGCCGCCGGCAAGCTGGCCGCGGCGAAAGAAGATGAGCTGCTCAGCGCAATCCGAGAGATTCCGTGGGAGGAGTTTCTCGTCCGGTACGAGGAAGAGAAGCTCATTCGCCTGAAACCCTCCAGCCGAAAGCCCATCCTGCGGGCGCTCATACGGGCCGGCGAGTGGATCGAGCCGCTGTTTCTCTCGGACATCACGGCGGAGCGGGTTTCCGCCTATCTCGCCCATCTGGACGGCCGCGGCCTGGCCGCCGACACCGTGGCGGCGCATGCGACGCACCTCCGGGCCGCCCTGCGCTGGGCTGCCAAACTAGGGCTCCTGGATGCGGCCCCGACTATCGATCCTCCGGAAAAGGCCAAGAGCGACGCCATGAAAGGGCGCCCCATCACCGAAGACGAGTACCAGCGCATGCTTGCCGAAACCGCGGCCGTCGTAGGGGAGGCCGCTGGATCGGCCTGGCGTGCGTTCCTGCGATTCCTATGGTGGAGCGGCCTGCGACTGGGCGAGGCCCTCGCCCTGCACTGGGACACCCAAGGGAAGCTCTCGGTCGATACCAGCGGCGCGACATTCCGGCTCCATCTTCCGGGCGAATTGCAGAAGAGCCGCCGGACGCAACTGTTGCCCCTCGCCCCCGAGGCCGTCGAATTCCTGAAGGCGATCCCCGCGGAAAAGCGGCTGGGGCACGTTTTCCAGCTTCCGGGCTGCGGGCGAGCGGCGCCCGTGCGGCGGATCGAAACGGCCAGCCGGATCATTTCGCGGATCGGCGAGCGGGCGGGAATCGTGGTGGAGGTCCATCCGCAGACCGGCCGGAAAAAGCACGCTTCGGCCCATGACCTCCGCCGATCCTTCGGCGAGCGCTGGTCGCATCGGGTTATGCCCCGGGACCTGATGGTCCTGATGCGGCACGAAAGCATCGACACGACGATGAAATTCTACCGTTCGCGGGAGGCGGCCGACGTGGAGGTCAGGCTGTGGGCTGCATACGAGGCCGAATCGGTCGGTAACATTTCAGTAACATCCGGGTCGAAAAACGCGGTTTTCCCGTAAGAAAACGCACATCGTCAAGAAACGTCGAGTTCGATGTCGTTGATCGTCACTTCGGCGTCGCCGGCCGTTGTGTCCAAGAGCCGGCTCCAATCGACGTCCATGGCGGAACTTGCGCCTAGACGCTCGGCCTCTCGCTGGCACTTGATGCAATAGGAAGCATACGGCAAGGCATTGAGTCGCGCCATGGGAATATTGCACCCGCAACCTTCGCAGGTGCCGTAGTGTCCGTTGCGCATTCTCTCCAAGGCGTACTCGATGCGAGCCAACTCGCGGCTTTCGACCTCGGCGAGTTGCGAACTGATCTCGTCCTGAACGGAATCGAGCGCCGCGTCGACCACGTCGCCGGAGGTCTGTGCCTTGAGTTCCTTCAAGAGACTCAAGTCTCCGGCCAGTGCCTTGCGGAGTGCGTCGCGTCGTTTGATCAACACATGACGCATGTTCAAGATCGCATCATTGCGGCTCATCAGCTTCTTACCTCGGCGTTCGAATCCCGGCCACACCAAGGGACAGCCCCCCTTAGAGTAGCCATCAACGAACCCCCTTCTGTGTCGTTGAAAAGTCGTCTGAATCGCCCGCCGCCATCGGCAGCGGGATTACGATGAGTCCATCCTAGCATCAAGCAAACTATAGTACGCGGATTCGTTCTTCGAGCGAGAAAAAAATCAAAACAGTTCCCCCACCAACGGCGACGGGAGGATCTATGCTCGCAACTCGTTTACTGACAAAATGTTAAGTCGGCTTGGCCAGCTTCTCGGGCTTGGGCGAATCGAAAGTGATCTTCGGCCCGTCACCGGACACTTTTGCGGAAGCGGGCGATACGGATTTTTTTACGTGGCGACGACAAAAAATCTCCCGAGAAAAAGTTCACGGTTGGCCCGAAGGCTCCAAATCGGACGGCTTGCCTGATCGGCAGGCTTCTGTGCCTTCTCCCAACAGCCTCCGGTCGCGCGTCGCTATCGGATAATCGACAAAACCGGCAAGGATATACAGCCGTTTTTACCCAATCCCGGCGGAATGGCCCGCAATGGACCTCGTACCTTTTGACCGGTGGCAGCGCGTAAGCTAAATGCTGTATGAGACTTAGCACTTGGAGCGATTTCGGCCCCGCGAAAACGGCGGACGAGCCGGATCGCGATCACGGTTTCTCGCCCTGGAAAGAAAATCATGGTTGTCGGCACTGCTCCCCGCCATGCTGCCTCGGACCTCGAGACCGGAGATTTGGTACTGCGTGTGTGCGGTTCCTCTCGCCACGGTCAGATCCTCCGGTTGAAATCCACCAAGTGTACCATCGGTTCCGGTCCGAACTGTACGCTGCGACTCCGCGCCCGCGGAATCGGGTCGGTCCACTGCCTGATCCTCCGGGGCGCCTCGAAAACCGTGGTGCGGCGCTGGTCCCGCGATACGCTGCTCAACGGCCGGACCTTCGCCGACGCCGAATTGACGCGCGGTGATCGGTTGAGCATCGGAGCCATCGAACTGGAAGTGGTCGAGTCGGGCAATACTCCCGGTCCGGGGCTTCCGGAAGTCCGCGAGACTCGGCCCGAACCGCCCGCCGAACCGCCCTGGGCCCGGCAGACCCAACAGCTTGAAGAGGCCTTCACCCGGCTGCAGGCGGAGATCGAAGCGCTCCAGGAGCAGCATCGCCGGGTGGACGGGCAGCAGGAGGAACTGGAACGGAAACGCGGGCAGTGGGAAGCGGACCGGGCCGAGTCGGAGAAACAAATCGAGCTGCGCAGCGGCGAAATCATCGCCCGATGGGCCGAATTCGACTCGCAACGCAAAGCCCTGGAGCAGGAACGTGCCCGACTGGATCAGCGGCGCGCCGAAAACGAGTCCCGATCGACCGAATGGACGGCACGGCTCCATGACCGCCAAGTGGAACTGGACGCCGGGCGCGAAGAACTCCAGCAACAGCGCGGGCAGTGGGAAGCCCATCGGGCCGAGTCGGAAAGACAGCTAGACGCGCGAACCGAGGAACTCGACGCCCGCCGGGCCGAATTGGACTGCCAACGGGAAGCCTTGGAAGAAGAACGCCGCCAATGGGAGGCCCAGCGCAGCCAAGGCGAGTCGTGGTCGACGGAACAAGCCCAACAGTTCGACGCTCGCCAAGCGGAGTTGGATACCCAGCACGAAGAACTCCAGCAACAGCGCCGGCAATGGGAAGCCGATCGGGCCGAATCGGAAAGACAGCTAGACACGCGAACCGAGGAACTCGACGCCCGCCGGGCCGAATTGGACTGCCAACGGGAAGCCTTGGAAGAAGCACGCCGCCAATGGGAGGCCCAGCGCAGCCAGGGTGAATCGCGGTCGACGGAACAAGCCCAACAAATCGACGCCCGCCAAGTGGAAATCGACGCCCGTCAAGTGGAACTGGACGCCGGGCGCGAAGAACTCCAGCAACAGCGCCTGCAGTGGGAATCGGATCGGGCCGAATCGGAAAGGCAGCTCAGCGAGCGCAGCCGGGAACTCGACGCCGGCTGGGCCGATCTGGATGCACGCCGAGCGGCCCTGGAAGAAGAGCACCGTCGGTGGAAATCCCGGCGTGCCGAGTTGGAGGAGCCACCCGGCGAGCCGAGCGGAGAACCCGATCCCCCTCGGCAGTCCGCGGAAGCCCCGGTCGATCTTCACGACTTCTTGCGCAAGATCGGTTCCGTGGACCTGTTGGACGATGCGCCGCCGGAGGAACCGGTCCGGCCGCTCCCGCCGGAGCCGCTCCCGCCGGAGCCGCTCCCGCCGGAGCCGACGGTCGCGGATATCCAACCTCCGCCGGCTCCACGACCGCCCGAGGGCGCTGAAGAGGAAACGATCGACGACTACATGGTCCGGCTGATGCAACGGGTACGTTCGATCACCGACGACGGAAGCGAGCCGCCGCCGGACAGCCCGTCACCGCCGCAAAGAGAGCGAGAAAAACGATTGGCCGCGCCGCCGACTCTCCCGGCGCAACAAGCCGCGAGTACGCCGCCTCGCGAGTCCAAGGAGATGTCGCCCCGGGCCGTAGCGCCGGAGAGGGCCGTCGATCTGACGGCGATGCGCGAGTTGGCCAACCTGTCCGCGCAGACGGCCATCGACCGGCATTCCCGACGGAGGAAGATCCACGTCAGCCGCTCGAAGCTGCTGGTTTCGTTCGCCTCGACGGTCATCGGGGGAGCGTTGTTGGGTATTTGGCGGATGACCGACATCGGGGAGGCCAGCTACTACGGCGCGCTGGCCTGCTTCGTGCTGGCGGTGCTATGGGCCATGCCTTACGCCCTGAGCGTCTGCCGAAGAATCGTGACCCGACCGACACGCGGCCAGTGGCATTCCACAGCGAAAGCGACGGAGAACGGCAGCCACGACGCGCCCGTCGAGGACTTCGAACCTTCGACCGACGCGGACGAGAGCACCAGCCGCCCCTTCGAAGATCTGGCGTAGCACGGGATTCATTGTTCAAGCATCGTGACAACTCCTGCAGATTCTTTCTCGATGCCTGCTAAGCCGCGAGCGGCTCAGAACCCCCGGGCGTCTTTCACGTCGTCGAAGTCGCGGAGGTGGTAGTCGATGCCCACGTAGTCCAGCACGCGGCAGAGGCTCCGCAGGGCGACGCCCATCCCGTCGGGACCGCTGAAGCCGCCGAACTGGCCGCCGCCTTTCAGGTGCGGCTCCAGGTCGAGGAACACGCCCGGAATGCCCCGCCGGCGAAGCTTCCGCTCCAGCGTCGGCAGGCCGCGCTTCAATTCCAGCAACAGCGCCTCGTGCGCGCTGTCGCCCCGGTCCGCGGGGACGAAGTTGGCCAGCACGTCCTCGTCCACGTAGCCCGTTGTGGTAACCGGCTTGGGATGGTGATAGTCCTTGACGTGCATCCAACCCAGGCCCGGCTGCATGGCCCGAAACTGGTCGAGCAGCTCGCCCGACGAGTAGCCCTGCACGACGATGTTGGCGGCGTCGAAGATCAGCACCATCGCCGGATGGTTCACCTGCCGGTAGAGTTCGCCCAGCAGATGGCCGTTCTCGCCGACCAGGTTCGGCTCCACCTCGAGCCCGAAGGTCAGATCCGAACGATGGCACGTCTCGGCAATCTGGCCGAGTTGATCGACGGCCTGCGGAAAATGGTCCTTCGGGTCGGTCCCCTTGGGATGGTAGAAGGAAAACCCGCGGATCAGCTTCGCCTCGAACGCATGGGCCAGGTCGCACGCCTTCTTGACGTCCCGGGCGAGATATCGCTTGAAGGGGACGTAGGCGTTCTTGGTCCCGTCGTCGACGTTCTGCAGCTTGACCTTGCCGATGGGCGAGCCGATCGAGGAGACGTTCAGCCCGTACTCGTCCTGCAGGTGGCGGATCTTCTGGATCTCCGACTTGGTCAGTTGCATCACGTTCTTCACGCCGCCGCCGACGTCGATGAAGCGGATGCTGTAATACTGCAATCCGAGCGCGGCGAAGGCGGCGAACTGCTCGACGGCGGTCTTGTGGTTGGCGGCTTCGTCGGCAAAGCCGGACAGGATCACGCGGGGATTGTCAGCCATGGGAGACTCGCATGGGTTCGGGAGGATCGATTCGAGAAAACGGATCAATTCATATTGTCCAACCCTCGGCGGCCGTTGCCAAGGGGGGCCGCTCGCGGCTTCCCACACCGTCACTTCCCGAGCCGCTAGCCCCCTCCGCTCCCCGATTGCAACAACGACGCCGAATCCCGATCCAGATAAACCATCGCCCGGGCGTGCTCCTGGAGGATCGAAGCGGGCAACTCGGGCGTCACCGGGCCCTCGATCGCGCCCCGGACGGCCTCGGCCTTTCTCCGGTCGGGCACGCTGCAAATAATGGCCGCCGAACGCATGATCTGCCGGATCGACATCGAAATCGCCTGCCGGGGAACGTCGTCCAAGGTATCGAACCACCCCTCGCCCAACTGCTGCCGGCGGCAGGCTTCGTCCAGGTCGACCACCAGATACGGCTCCCCGGTCCGGAAATCGGCCGGCGGGTCGTTGAACGCCAGGTGCCCATTCTCCCCGATCCCGATAAAAGCCACGTCGATCGGGTGGGAACGGATGATTTCTCCCACCCGACGACACTCGACATGGGGGTCAGCTTCCCCGTCGATGTAGTGGAACGCCGCCGGCCGTTGCCCCAACTGATTGACGAAACGCTCCTTGAGATACTTCCGAAACGAGGCCGGATGCGAGATGGGCATGCCGATGTATTCGTCGAGGTGAAACGCGGTGACCGCCGTCCAATCGATCCCCCCCGAAGCGACCAGTTCGCCGAGCACCTCGAACTGCGAGGCCCCCGTGGCCAGGATGATGTTCGCTTTCCCGCGATGTCGGATCGCCTCTCGGATCAAGGTCGCTCCGTCAGCAGCCGCCCTTCGGCCGAGTTCTTGCTTGGTCTCACAGATATCCACTTGCACGGCAAGGCTCCTTTTCTCGGTTTCGCAGGGTGGTTTCACGCATCCTACTTCGGCATCCATTCGGCTGCGTCCGGTCTTCGAGGCTGGGAGCCGCGGGGTCCTAATGCGCGGCGAGCCGAAGCAGCCGACGTCCAAGAGCAGAACAACGCCGCGGAAAGCTTGGCCATGGTGATGTCTCCCTTCGATCAGTCGATTTCTCGGGTCCATTATGCCCGTTCTGCCCCCAAAAAGAAAGCTGCCGGGCCGGCCATCGTTTCCCCATTCGTCATTCGTCATTCGTCATTCGTCATTCCCCCTCCTACAAGCTCCACCCTTCGCGGTACTCGCGTTTCAAAGCCGCCGTGGCCACGCGACTGCGGGTCATTGACGCCCCGCTGGAGTTCTGCTAGCCTTGCACTGAAAGCGGTGGTTCCCCGGCGGCGGCACGCTCCCGGTCGAGTCGGGCCGACCGTGTCGATGCTGCCGGTGGGGTAATCCCGGATATCGGCCGGAACCTTGGGGGGGACAGCCATGACTGCGGGGCCTATCTTCATCTCCCACGCCTCGGCCGACGACGGGTTCGTCAAGCAGTTGCGAGTCTTGCTGGAACGGCTGCACCTGCCCGTCTGGGTCGACTCCCGCAACCTCCGCGGCGGCGACGAACTGATGCCGGAAATCCGAGCGGCGATCGAACAGGCCGGCAGGGTCATCGGCGTCTTCAGCCCGGCGACGATCAACTCCCGCTGGGTCACTCGCGAAATCCGCCACGCCCTCGAGATCGCCCAACGGCGCAAAGACGACCACTACGCGGTCATTCCGATCCTCCTGCCGGGCATGGAACCGGCCGCGTTGGACCACTGGTTTGGCGAGGAACCGGTCGCGGTGAAAGTCGAACTCGGTCCCGGCGGACTGAATGAGGCCGCGCCGCTATTGGCTGCCGCGCTGCGGATCGCGCTGCCCGACGACTTCGAGCCGGCGGCCGAGGTCCGAGCCGAGCCGATCGAAGAGCTGCGGCTGAAGCTGAGCGACCCGGTCGAGGAGACGGCCGGGGGCGAAACCCGGCTGAAGGCCACGGCCGTGCTCCACTACGACCCGGCCGACCCGCACGCCCGCGAGGTGGAGAGCAAGCGGTTCCCGTTTACCGCGCCGCTGGGCCCGATCGAGAAGAACGACCTCCGTTGGTACCTCGAAGAGTTCTTCCGCTGGCCGGTGGGGCTGTTCGTCGAGCGTGCCGGGCGGGTCGAGAAGATGCTGCCCGCGTGGGGCCGGCGGCTCTACGAGGCAGCCCTGGCCCCGGCGGCCGCGCGCGAGGCCCTTGCCGCCTGGCAGCAATCGGCCGGCGGGGCCCAGCGGCGTTTCTCGGTCGAGGTCGATAGCGACCTGCCGGAAGGGACGACCGACGGGCAGCAGGCCGCCGCCCGGCAGGCCGCCTGCGGTCTGTTCTCGCTGCCCTGGGAATTGCTCCACGACGGCCGCAACTATCTGTTTACCGGCGCCAAACCGGTGGGCGTCCGCCGCCGACTGCCGCCGCGGCGTCACGAGCCGGGCAAGCCGGCCGCGCTGCCCATCCGCGTGCTGCTGCTGAGTCCCCGGCCCGAGGACGCGCGGGCCCGGTACATCGACCATCGGGCCAGCGCGCTGCCGCTGGTCGCCGCGATGGAAGGGCTGGGCGACCTGGTCGAGCTGACCGTGCTGAGCCCGCCGACCTTCCCGGCGCTCGATCAGGCGCTCTCCCGGGCACAAGAGCGCGGCGAGCCCTTCCATGTGATCCATTTCGACGGGCACGGGGCCTACAGCAAAAAGCGCAGGCTGGGCGTGCTCTGCTTCGAAGACCCCAAAGACGCTGAGAAGCTCCAGAAGCGGGCCACGAAACTGATTCACGCCGAAGACCTGGCCGGCCTGGTCCGCGACCACCGCATCCCGCTGGTCTTTTTGGAGGCCTGCCAGACCGCGCAGGCCGAGGAGGACGTCACCGCCAGCGTGGCCGGCAAGATGCTCGAAGAGGGCGTCACGTCGGTCGTGGCCATGAGCCACAGCGTGCTGGTCGAAACGGCCCGGCGGTTCGTCGGGGCCTTCTACGGCCGCCTGGCCCAAGGGGCGACCGTGGGCCAGGCCATGCTGGCCGGGCAAAGGGCGCTGTGGGACGACAAGGACCGTGGCCAAATCCCCGGGGCGGGCGACTTGTACCTGGACGATTGGTTCGTGCCGGTGCTCTACCAGGAGGCGCACGATCCGCAGCTCTTCGGCCGGCTGCCGTCCGAGGCGTCGCGGCGGCTGACGGCCATGGCGCGGAAGTACAGCCTCGGCGCGCTGCCCGAGCCGCCGGAGCACAAGTTCATCGGCCGCAGCCGGCACCTGCTGGCACTGGAGCGGCTGTTGCACCGCCGGCGCTACGCGGTCGTCTGCGGGGCCGGGGGCGAGGGGAAGACCACGTTGGGCACCGAGCTGGCCCGCTGGCTGGTCCGCTCGGGCCGTTTCCGCCGGGCGGCCTTCGTCTCGATGGAACTCCTCCAGGACGTCCGCACCGTGGTGGATCAGCTCGGCCGCCAGCTTCTGCCCGAGGGGGACCGCTGGTCGGTGGCCCAGTTCCAGGACCTCGACGAGGCGCTTCAGCCGATCGAGCGGGCGCTGCGGGACGCGGCGACGATCGTGGTGCTGGACAACATGGAGAGCATTTTGCCCGACCGGACCGGGCAGATACCGCCGGCCGCCCCGCCGGTCGATGAACTGTTCGACCTGTGCCAAAGGTTGCTGGCGGCCGACCCGGCCACGCGGATCCTCTTCACCAGCCGGGAGACGCTTTCGGCGCCGTTTGCGGACGATGGTTCTCATGTCCACCTGGGGGCCCTTTCCCGCGACGATGCGGTCGAGCTGGTCGGCAGCGTGATGAAGCGCGAGGGTCTGGAGCCGGAGGCGTCCGATCCGGGCGGGACGCCCGAGGAGATCACCGAGCTGGTCGAGGCGGTCGGCTGCCACGCCCGGGCGCTGGTGTGGCTCTCGCAGGAAATCGCGCGGCGGGGTGTCCGGGCGACCACCGAAAACGTCGGCCCGCTGATGGCCGAGTTGCACCGGCAGTACCCCGACGACCGGGAGCGGTCGCTGTTTGCCAGTGTGGAGCTTTCGTTACGTCGCCTCTCGCCGGAGACGCGGGAGAAGATCCGCGTGTTGGCCGTGTTTCATGGGGGAGCGCACGCTAGCGTTGTAGACAACATACTGGGCCTACCGGAGGACGACTACGAAACGGTGCCGGCGCTATTCCGCGAACTGATCCACGTTGGGTTGGGGGAGGACATGGGCTACGGGCATCTGCGGCTGGATCCGGCGCTGCCGGCGTATCTGCTGGGGTGGATGGAGGCGGCCGAAGAAGAGCAGACCCGCGCCCGATGGGCCGACGCGATGCGGGGACTGGTGGGTTTCCTGTACGAGCAGATATTCAAGGACGCGAAGCTTGCCTTCCAGCTTACGCTTCTGGAGTTGCCCAACTTGCTGGCCTTGCTCGACGCCTTGGCCGAGAAGGCGGCGGCCGAGGAGTTGGTCCACGTGGCCGACAGCGTGGAAACGCTGGTGGCCCCGCTGGGCCGGCCTCGGGCCTTGGCCCGGGTGGTCGCCGTGCGGGAAGCGGCCGCCAAGGGCCTGGGCGAGTGGAGTCACGCCCGGTTCCAGGCGGCCGACAAAACGATCGACCGGCTGCTGGACGCGGGCGACCTGCCCTCGGCCCGCCAGCAGGCCCAAAAGCTGTTG
>DATLAN010000699.1:0-8731 GCA_035527455.1 Thermoguttaceae bacterium | reverse complement strand
CCAACCGGCCGTCGAGACCTGCGCCGAATAGCCGTCGCTTCCGTCCGTGTCCGGATCTGCCAGCAGCTCGTCTTCTTCGTCGAAGATCATGTTCCGGTTGGTGTCTTCGTAGAACTCGACGCTGTCGACGACCGTATTGTCCGGATCGACCACGAGTGCCGAAATCGCCAACGTGCCGCCCGGCTCGACCAGATCGGGAACATCGAACGCGTCGATCGTACCGTCGGTGACCGAGACGATCGAAACAGCGTCGACGACACACCAGGCACCGGAGACGTCCGCAGTATCCAACTCGACCGTCAGCGTATCGCCCGTGGGCTTGACGTAGCCGACCCGTTCCCAGGCACGGCCCGCGTGGACGGCATCATCCGGTGCCGACGACTGATCGACCTCCTTCGACTCCAGCTTGGTATCCGCTGCCGTTCCATCGTACACGTTGAAGGTAGGTGTGCCGTGATTCGTCGCCGGCGGATACGTGACCAATACGACGTAGCTTCGCGCCGCCACGCCGTCGAAGGTCCAAGTGGCCGTCTTAGCGTCGCCCAATGGAAAGACCTGTCTGTACGCTTCACCATATGTGTATTCCGAAAGCAGCGCGCCGGGGCTCCAGCCCTCACTCTCCCCGTAGCCCGGCCCCGCCTCGTCCAGCGTTGCCGAAGCGGCGACGTGGACTTGGATCGCCACGCGGTTGACCTCGCGGTCGGCGATCAGGCCCTGGGCGTAATAGGTGTAGTTGCCCGTCGCCAGGCTATCGGTGGTCGTGTCTACCCAACTGAACTCACTGCTGCCGTCGGTGTCGGTGCCGAGTCGTTCGTTGGCGTCCAGCACGCCGTCCCGATCGTCGTCACGATAGAACGCGACCCGGTCGATCTGTTCCGCATCCGACTGGAATACTTGCGCCGTAAGCGGCACGTCCATGCCCGCCATCACGGTCTGCGGTCCCGTCAAACTGGTGATCTCCGAGTGGTGATCGACCAGAGCCTGGATCTCCGACGAGCTAAGTGCCTTGTCGTATAATCTTACGTCGTCGATCCTGCCGGCGAAGTAGTTCGTTCCGCCGGAGAGCCGACCGATCGTCAACGGCTCGTCGTTCACCGCCAAGGCGCCAATGGTTGTATCGGTGGTGACGTCCGATCCATCGACATAGAGCGTGGCAACTGTCCCATCGACGACCGCGGCAACGTGGTGCCACTGCGTGTCCAAATCGATGCCGTCGGCACGGCCGTAGTCGCCGCCCGAGCCGAGCACGGTCAACCGGTTCTCGGTCGGATTGTATTCCAGTTCATAGCCGGTCGAACCGTTCCAGACGTCCTTCTTCGAGACGATCCGCATCGCGCTGCCGTTGTTGGGATCGCTGATCTTGATCCAGGCCGCGATGGTGATTTCGCCCGTGATATCAAGATACGGCGAGTCGGGCACCGAGACGTAATCGCCGTCGCCGTCGAGCTTCAAGACGGGGCCGCGCTGGGCGTCGAAGTAGACCGCAGCACCGTCCTTGAACGCTCCGTCGTTGTTTCCAGCCCGATCGTCGGCATTGCTATCGAACGCGAAATGGGCCACGCAACCGGTCGGATCGACCAGCACGATCGTCGCCGTGGCCGTATCGCTGAGGCTCGGCGTGCCGTCATCGGTTACCTCGACGGTGAGCGTGTAGACCTGCTGGACCTGAATATCCAACTGCGTGTCATCGTTGACGGTAATCCGGCCGCTATCGTCGATGTCAAACGCATCGCCCGTGTTGCCGGCGGTAATGCTGTAGGTAAGCTGGTCGCCCGGGTTCGAGTCGCTGGCTGGTAAGGTCCCTACGACGTCGTTCAACTCCGCGTCGGCCGGCAAGCTGAACGTGGCATCTTGTGCCACCGGTGCGTGATTGCCGTCGCCGTACGGCAGCAGACCGATCGCCGTGGCATCGAGCGCGCGGTTGAAGATCGAGACTTCATCGATCCTGCCGGCGAAGTAGTTCGCCCCGCCGGAGAGTCGACCGATTGTGAGCGGCTCGTCGTTCACCGCCAAGGCGCCGACGGTTGCGTCGGTGGTCACGTCCAGCCCGTCGACATAGAGCGTGGCGACCGACCCGTCGATCACCGCGGCAACGTGGTGCCACTGCGTGTCCAGATCGACACCCGCAGCACGGCCGACGTTCGAGCCGCTGCCGAGCACGGTCAGCCAGTTCTGATCGGCGTTGTATTCCAGCTCGTACCCGCTGCCGGCAGACCAGTTGACCTTCTTCGACACGATCCGCATGGCGCCCGACTGGTCCGGATCGTCGATCTTGATCCACGCGCCGATCGTCAGTTCGCCGGTAATGTCCAGGAAGGAGGAGTCGGGCACCAGAACGTAGTCTCCGCTGCCGTCAAGTTCCAAGACGCTTCCGCGTTGGGGATCGCTCGCAATGACAGCGTCGCCCTGGAGCGTTCCGTGATTGGCGCCTGCGCTGTCCGACGCGTCGCCGTCGAGAGCATAATGGGCGACGCGGCCGTTGGGGTCGAGCAACACGATCGTGACGGTCGCCGTATCGCTGAGCGAGGGCGTGCCGTCGTCCGTGACTTCAACGGTCAATGAGTAGACCGACTGGGTCTCGTAGTCCAGCGTCGATAGCACGGTGATCCGGCCGCTGGAGTCGATGGCGAACGCGTTGCCCGTGTTGCCGTCGGTGATGTCGTAGGTGAGCACGTCGCCCGGGTCCACGTCGGTGGCGGCGACGGTGCCGACGACCGTCGCGTCGACCGCGATGCTGAACGTGACGTCTTCAGCCGACGGGGCATCGTTCACGCCGTCGTCGGCCAGCGACGCAAGTTCCGAAGCGGTCAGCACGCGATTGTAGAGCCGGACGTCATCGATCATCCCGTCGAAATAGTTGCCGCCTCCGGCGAGACGGCCGATCGTCAGCGGCTGGTCGTTGGTTGCCACGGCACCGATCGAGGAGTCCGTCGTCACCTCGACGCCGTCGACGTAGACGGCAGCCTGAGTGCCGTTGATGACGGCGGCCACGTGGTGCCAGCCGGTATCGAGATTCACACCCGCTGCCGAACCTGAGTTCCTGCCGGCGCCAAGGACCGTTAGTTGATTACTACCCGGTTTGTACTCGAAATCGTAACCGGTGGGCGAGTCCCAGTTCTTTTTCTTGGAGAGAATCCGCATGGCTTCCGTCCAGTCCGGGTTGTCGATCTTGATCCACGCCGAAATCGTCAGCGTGCCGGTCAGATCGAGTTCGGACGCATCCGCCACCAGGACGTAGTCCCCGTCGCCATCCAGGCTCAAGACGTTCCCTCGTTGGGCGTCCCGCACGACCGTCGCATCGCCCTGGAGCGTTCCATCGTGATTTTCGGTCGTGTCATCGCCGTTGGTCGTGAACGTGTAACGAGCGACCAGGCCGGTTGAGATATCCTCTTGCACGTCAACCAGCGCCGAGACCGGATCGCTGCGCTGTAAGTTGCCTGCCGTCGTGGCCACCGCGAAGAATCGGTGCGTGCCGACGGCCATCCCGTCGGTGTCCACCACCCAAAAATAACCGTCCCCGTCCGTTGTGTCGGTGCCGAGCAGAGGATCATCGTCGTTGGGCGTGTTCAGGTCCAGCGTGCCGTTGTCGTTATGGTCGTAGTAGAACTCGACCTTCTGGATCACATCGTGTTCGTCGTCGTCGTGGACATTGTCGGCCGTCAGCTTGACCGGGCTCCCCTGAAGTACCTGGCCGCGATTGGGCGTGAGCGAATCGATCTCCGGTTGCGCATCGACCACCCGCACGGCATCGGCGACAACGATCCCGTTCGCCGCGTCGGTAAGTTCGACAACCAGCGTCCCACTGCCGGGATAGATCGTGCCGAGGCGATGCCACCACGTTCCGTCGACCAGGACGGAAGCCGGGGCCGACCGCTGATCTGCGGATGACGTGCTCACCAACGTCGTGCCGTCGTAGATCGCAAACGGCGCGTTACTCGCCCGGTCCGTGTCGGCCGCCCAGGTAACGAAGACCTCGTGCGGCGCGTCGAGCAGGCCGTAGAACGTCCACCGGGCACCATTGGCCCCGATGCCTGCGACGTGCTCGCGGTGCCCACCCTTGTAACTGTCGGCCGCCGAGCCGTCGGTCCAACCCACGCCGAACTCCTCGTACACGACGTATTCTTCGTACCCCGGCTCGCTATCGTCGAGTATTCCGATAACGCCCACGCTCCCGGTAGCGCTGACCACGTTGCTCTGCAGGCCTTCACTATCGGTGGCCAGGGCAAAGTAGGTCTGTGGGCCGAGTCCGAACCCTTCGGTCGAGACGGTAATGCCCCACGTCGACGACTGGCTCGGATGAGCCGGCTCGATGTCGCTGTCGAGCAATTGGTCGATCAGGGTGTTCAACATGCCGTCGGCGTCGCTGTCGCGATAAAAATCGACAGTGACGTACTTCGAATCGTCCGTCAGGCCGTCGATAACGAGAAGCAGATCGGCTCCTTCGATGGCCGGATCGGGGCCGTCCAACAAGGCACCGAGGACCGGGGCGTCGTTGACCGCGGCCACGTCGACGATCACGGTGTTTTCGGCGCTGAGCCCGGCCGGATCCGTGGCCCGTACCACGATCGTTGCGGTGCCGGCCATTCCGCCGACGAAATGGAACGTCAACGTGCCCTGGTCGATCAGCGGGACCACCACGCCCGGATTGTTATTGGCGGCAATATCGTAGACCAGGTGCTCGGGCGGCGTCTCCGCGTCGCTGAACGCGCCGTACAAGTTGACCAGTCTCGGTGCAGCGTCTTCCAGCACGCTGAAGTTCGCGATGCCCAGGGCCACCGGCGGCGTATTGAGGACCTCGACATTGAGCGTGGTCTCGACAAACAGGCCGCCCGTGTCGGTCGCCCGAATGGTCAGACCGGCCGTGCCGGCTACGCCCCAAGCATACGTCAAAGTCAGCCGGCCCGTCGCCTCGTCCACACTGGTTGCGCTAACCAACGCCGGGTTCGTGTTGGCCGACACGGCGTAAGTAAGATCCGCGTCTGCATCTTCCACATCCGCAAACGCGGGCCATAGCTCCACGACCGATTCGACCGTGCCGCCATCGACCGTCACGTCGGCGATCCCCGAGGTGACCGGCGCGTCGTTGACCGGCGCGACGTCGACCTGCACGACCGTCTCGACGAACAGTCCGCCCGGATCGGTCGCGCGGACCGTCACGTCGGCCGTGCCGAACGCGTCTTGCGCATAAGATAATGTCAACGTGCCGGCCGCCGCGTCGATCTCCGTCGCCGCGAACAATGCCGGATTCGTGTTGCCCGTGACCGTGCAGGTCAGTTCCGCGTCCGCGTTGTCCACGTCGGCGAACGCCGCGTAAAGATCGATTGCCGTCGGCGCCGCATCTTCATCGACCGCCACGCCGGCGATGCCCGAGGTGACCGGCGCGTCGTTGACCGGCGCGACGTCGACCTGCACGACCGTCTCCACGAACAGCCCGCCCGGATCGGTCGCCCGAACCGTCACGTTGGCCGTGCCGAACGCGTCTTGCGCGTAAGATAATGTCAACGTCCCGGCCGCCACGTCGATCTCCGTCGCCGCCAGCAGCGACGGATTCGTATTGTACGTGACCTGGTAAGTCAGATCGGTATCCGTATTCTCGGTGTCCTCGAACACGTCGAACAGGTTGATGATCGTGTTGGGAGAATCCTCTTCGACGCTGACGGGCGCAGGTCCGCTGGCCGTCGGGGCGCTGCCGAAGAGGCGAACCAACACGCCATCCGGGTCGTCGAACCCCTGGCCGCTCCAGGCCACCACGTAACCACTGGAGGCCGCCGCAACCGCGGGCAGCCCCTGGTCGGCATCCGTGGAAACGTTGACCAACCACTCAACACCGTCCGCCACGCCGTCGGCATCGTACTTCCGCGCAAAGACTCCGTTCACGTCGCCCGGCCCTTTGCCGCCGTAGGCGATCAGGAATCCTCCTTGAGAATCGAACGCCACGGCCGGATAGACCTGATCGCCGAGCGTCGTCGTGTTGACCTGAAACTCGTCGCCGATGAGTTGTCCCAGGGCATCGTAGCGTTGCGCGAAGATCCCCTCGCCGGTCCCGTCTTGCAGTTTGCTCTGCCAGACGGCCACGAATCCGCCCCGGGGATTGCCGGCGAGGGTTGCGTACTGCTGTTGGGTATGTGTGATCGTGTTGACCTGAAACTCTTGGCCGAGTTTCGTACCGGTGGCGTCGAAGCGCTGCGCGTAGATGTCTGTGGAATCCGATGCGCCGTAACTCGCCCACGTCGCCACAAAACCGCCATCCGCCGTGGCCGTAACGCTGGGCAGTTTCTGCTTCGTGTTGGTCGTCGTGTTGACGCAGAACTCGGGTCCCTCGGGATTCCCGTCAGCGTCGAACAGCCGCCCGAATATCCCCAGGTTATCGCCGTCGCCTCGGCCGCTCCAGGTGACAACAAACCCGCCGCCGGCCAGATGGGCAACCGAGGCAAACGCTTGCGCGCCGAGAGCCGTCGTGTTGACCGGGAACTCTTGGCCCGCCGTGGTCCCGTCTTCGTCGAATCGTTGCCCAAAGATGCCCGTGAGGCTGCCGTCCTGGCCGTCGCTCTGCCAGACCACCACCGAGCTGCCGTCGCCGGCCACCGACACGCTGGGCCGCGACTGATCGCCGGCGGTCGTCGCATTGACCGGAAATTCTCCGCCGAGTTCCGAACCGGTCCCGTCAAAGCGCTGCCCGAACACGCCCAGTCCGTCGCCGTCCTGATCGGCACTTGTCCAGACGACCACGAAGCCGCCGTCCGGTGCGCCGGCCACCTCGTTGCCGCTGTCGGCCAGGGATTGGCCGCCCGTGGTGAACAGATTGGCCAATTCCTCGTCGATGCCCAGCGAGCCCGAAAAGGTATCGTGACCCGCGCCGCCGTAAAGCGTATTCTCGCCGTTCCCGCCGTGGAGCGCGTCGTCCCCCTGGCCGCCGTCGAGCAAGTCATCGCCCGCGCCGCCGACCAACCAATCGTTTCCGTCTCCCCCGAAGGCCCAAAGAGGTGCGACGGATGACGGTGCCGAACATATCGACACGTCATCATCACCCTGGTGTGCCCGCACGTGGATGCCGCTGTAGGAAAGCAGTGTGATGAGGTTCTGAGGCGCAGGGCCATACCAGATTTCCAGTTCGCCGTCGCCTTCATCCACGAAGCTGTACGTGTCCTCCTCGTCGCTGCCGTGGACGTGGACCGTACCGTCGGTTGCCTGAAAAATGCCGCCGGCGAACAGCAATTGGTTGTTCGTCTCATCCGTCTCGACCACTTCTCCGCCTGCGTCGATCCGGGCCATGAGAAAGTAGTCGGCTTGGACGTCCACGAAGTCGGCTGTAATCGACGCCTCGTGGCTCCCCGGGCTCAAGGCGGCCGGATTGTCGATTCGCCGTGTGCCGAGCAGGGCGTCTGGCGTGATCCCATCGAACGAGCGATAGATGCCAATGTCGAAGGCAGGCGCTTCGTCACCGTCAATCTGGTAGCTGACGGCCGGGTCTTCTCCATCCGCGAAGAACCCGGTGATTCCAAGGTCGATTGCCAACAGTTGCCGCTCTTCCAGGGGCTCCAGTTGCAGCGACCGTGTTTTGCGATCTCTGCGATAAATGTGCTTCTTCGAGCGGGTCAGGCCAAGTCGTGCCAACGCGTTACCAGACCATCGTGGTTTGTACACGGAAAGTCCTCCTTCGAGTTGTTTGCATCAACGAATGCGCGAACCAAGAGACGCCAAGCGGGACAGCGCAACTGGCCTAAGGAAAGAATCGCAGTGAGAAGAAGAACCGTCCCTCCGAATCCCCGCCGCGATAACAGGAAGATCGTCACCACCCCGCTGGACGATAGGAAGATTACTGCAACCCGGCCAGCGATGTCAAGCGAGCGACACAAGAATTTGTGACTTTTCTTCTAAGCCGCTTTCATTGGCTATAGCCGTCATCTATATCTATAGGGGCTGAACCCATAGGGCACAGTGGTTAGGGGTAATGCCCCAACGGGCGAGAATCGCCTCTTGAGAAATGCCTGCGATTGTGGCAATTCACGGTGAAGACGCAAAAAATGCCGTGGTTTATACGGTGCCCTCCAGGGACAACCACGGACTCGGGTCAGCCGGCAAGGCAATCGGCCGAAAAAAGATTGCCGGTCGGATGTGGGGTGATGGGATTCCCTCTCCCCCGGGTAAGGCTTGCGAAAGAGTCGCTTCCCTGCCCGCACGTCGCGATGCTCCTGAAGCGCCAGGATCGGCGCAAATCGGAAATGGATCCCGGAACACCACCTTGGGCCTCGGAACGCAAAATCGGGGCGCAAAAGGGCTCTGTACCGCTGGGGAATGATGCAAGATCGGCGGTGCGTCGCTTGGGGCGATCGGCGGTCTTGTAAGAACTGACGGCGGCTGTGGCGCTGATTGAGCAAGCTGAAAGCCCAACGTGAAAGCCGCGTTCTTTACAACTCCGTGTGTGCCGGGCCGTTCGTGGGCTTGTTCTCACTGTCGGCACCGGCTATCCTCAGAGCGATTGTCCGAATCAAACACGCTTTCTTCGAGGGGCGTGTCATGAAGGCCCAGACGAGTTGGTGGATGGTTCTCGCGTTGCCGGAGCCGATTCGCAATCAGACTTCGTTCGCGTTGGTGACGTGCTCGAAGTCCACGTCCGGGGCGTCGAAGTGGGCCTTGCCGCACTGAATCTTGTCCCATTCCGAACCGCGGAGTTCGAGTTGCTTCTTCGTGCTCCGCAAGAACGACCACGTCATCTTCGCCAAGCTCGACC
>DATLAN010000698.1:0-5425 GCA_035527455.1 Thermoguttaceae bacterium | reverse complement strand
TCGGCGGTGACCTTGTCATCATTCAAGACGCCGATCTCGAATACGACCCGGCCGAATACCACCGGCTCATCCAACCGATCGTCGAGGGCCTGGCCGACGTCGTCTACGGCTCGCGCTTCCTCTCCACCGGACCGCACCGCGTGCTCTATTTCTGGCACTGGGTCGCCAACCGGATACTCACCACCATGTCGAACATGTTCACCGATCTGAACCTCACCGACATGGAAACCTGCTACAAGGTGTTCCGCCGCGAGGTGATCGAGGCGATCGCCCCCACGCTCAAACAAAACGCCTTCGGCATCGAACCGGAACTGACCGCCAAGGTGGCCCGGCGAAAATACCGCATCTTCGAACTGGGCGTGAGCTACTCCGGCCGCACGTACCAGGAGGGCAAAAAAATCGGTCTGCCCGATGCGATCAAGGCCTTCTGGTGCATCCTGCGATACTGGAAATGGGATTGACCGAAAGCCTGCCATGTTCCGCTTCCTGCTTCCCCACCTTCGAGTTGCCAGTGTCTGCGACCTTTCGTTGGACCGGCTGCGCGAGCTGGAATTGCAGTCCCTGCTGCTGGACGTCGACTGCACGCTGAAGCGATACCGGGACGAGCGCGTTTTGCCCGAGGTGGCGGCCTGGCTGGAAGACCTTCGTTCGGGGGGGGTCGGGTTGTGTCTGGTTTCCAACGGACTCGGCAGACGAATCGCCCGATTCGCCGAGCAACTCGATCTGCCCTTTGTCGCCAACGCACTGAAGCCGTTTCCCTTCGGGCTGCGGCGGGCGGTGCGGCAGATGGACTTCCAGCGCAGCCGGACGGCCATGGTGGGCGACCAACTATTTGCCGACGTAATCGCGGGGCGGCTGGCCGGACTGACCAGCATTCTGGTCCAGCCCATCCACCCCGAAGAAGAGCCTTGGTTCACCCGCCTGAAGCGTCCCGCCGAGCGTTTCCTGTTGCGACGGCTGGGCAAGGGCGTCACGTTCCCCCCGGCCGGGAAACGGGATAGTGGTTGACATTTTTCACGCTTCGCGGTCGAATATAGGAAGGAGATGGTCGGAAAAACCGGCCTATTTTCCCACAGCCGCACGCCAACGCACCGTGACCCGGGCCAGGTGCCGGTGGGCAAACCGGGCGGGCGGCTCCCTCCCGAAGGAAAAGATGCCATGAATCGGTCTTTTGAGCTTTGCCGTATCCGTCGCTGCCCGACACGCTCGCCCGGCGGGTTCACCCTGATCGAGGTCCTGATCGCGACCGCGTTGACGCTCCTGTTGATGGGTGCGGTGGTGCAAATCTTCGGTGCGATCGGCAGCACCGTGAGCGACTCGCGGTCGACGCTGGAACTCACCGACCGATTGCGGACGACCGAGGTCCGGCTCCAGATGGACCTCGAGGGAATCACGGCGATCATGTTGCCGCCGCGAAGCCCGGAAACCTGCGAAGGATACTTCGAGTGCATCGAAGGCCCGAGCAGAAACCCGTCGGCACTTGCGGTCAACAACGACCCGGGCGCGACCTTTCCGCAAGACGCCACGGTCGGCGATGTCGACGATGTCTTGATGTTCACCACGCTCAGCAAAGGACAGCCGTTCGTGGGCCTCTGCAAGGGCCAGCCCGTCGAATCCCATATCGCCGAGGTGGCCTGGTTCGTGCGCGGCAGAACGCTTTACCGCCGCGTGCTGCTGGTGGCGCCGGGCGCTCCGATCGTCAACCAACCCGGCGGGTTCTTCGCCCAAAACGATATCTCGGTCCACGTGAACCCGGCGGGCAATCTGGTGGCCAACGCGCTGAGCGACCTCACGCAACGGGAATGCCGCTTCGCCCATCATCCTACCGAGTTCCCGTTCGACGTCCGCGGTTGGGGGCAGTTGGGGTTGCCCACGCTTCGCGAGTGTTCCTCGGCGCAGTACATGGCGGGCAGGGAGCCGCCGACCACACTATCGGCCACGGCAATCGATTATTGGAGCAACAAACCGTATCCGGACGGTGTCGATCAAGAAACCGGAACGTTGGGCACGTACGCCGATGGGACCCGCATGGCCGAGGACGTGATCCTCACCAACGTGATCGGCTTCGACGTGAAACTATGGGATCCCGGCAGCGGCCAGTACGTCGACCTGGGCGCCAACAACGCGATCCTCCTTTCAGGCCCCGGAGACCAACGCTCGCAACTCCACGGCGGCAACGCGCGGGTCTACTGCACCTGGTCGACGCATTACGAGCACGATGGAATCGATCAGGACGGCGACGACCTGACGGACGAAGCGCACAACGGCTTCGACGATCCCGATACGTTGACCGGAAGCTTGATGGGCGGCGCCGACGACGTCGGCGAGCGTGAGACTGCCCCGCCGTATCCCGTCCCTCTGCGTGGAATCCAGGTCAAGATCCGCGTGTTCGAGCCCGACAGCCGTCAGATCCGCGAGGTGACGGTCGTCCAAGACTTCCTGCCGAAGTAGCGATCTTATGGGTCGAGATCGCTGTCACTGACCGTACCCGTCTGCCCGGCCTTGGGACCGTTGGGCGTCATCAGCAGGCAATAGACGCCGTAGTTGATGTTCTCGCTGAGGAACTTCTGACTGTTGTCGCAGAACGTGGCGTTGACGCCGCCGGGGTGATTCGACCGCAGGTGCCATTCCATCGTATTGCTGCCGCCGGAGAGCCAAGTGAAACCAATCTGTGCCTCTTCGAGTTGGGTCCACCGTCTCGTGTCGTCGCCGCTGGGTTCTTCTTCGGGATCGGGATCGGTGTTGTCAAGGGCGATCATCAGTCTTTCCGAAATCATCAGCGTGTAGTTGGTGCCGTCGGCGACGTCCGACTGCATGACCGTGGGTATTGGCTTCACACTGCCCGAACGGTCGTGGAAGACCCCCGTCGCCGCCGGCGCCTCGTCGTTGCCCGGCAAGCCACAGTTGGCCACGTAGCTCAGCAGCGCCTGACCGCCGGCGTCCTCCGAGGGGCAAATCAGAAAATCCAGCCGAGGCGTGGGGCCGGAACCCGTCAGCCACTGCTTGTAGAGAGACTCCTGGTTCATCCCTTCGAAGACCGCGATGACCCAACTGTGGCTCATCAGGTTCACGTAACCCGGATAGCGCCCTTTGCTGGCGTAGTTCTCCACGGCCACGCCGATCTGGTGCTGGTTGTTGGCGCACTTTTTCGTGCGGGCGTTTTCCCGCACCTTGATGATCGCGGGCATGATCAAGGCGGCCAGAAGACCGATGATCGCGATGACCACCAGCAGTTCGACCAGCGTGAAGCCGCGACGGCTGCGTCTTGAAGTCGTCAACATCTTCTTCTTCCTTTTCCGCGTCTTTCTTCCTGTCCGCTTGCCCTCCGCGTTCATTTTCCCAGAAAACTCGGGAAAATGCCAGCCTCATCGGCGAGAAACGTCCGTCCGTGATCAAAGTCGCCACGCACCATGTGCCGAAACGGCGGCCGATGCCGTTCGGCAGCCGCACCCAGGATGCCCTATCAGAAGGGGTGCAGGCTCCGAATCTCGACGAGATTCCAAGTGAAAAGCCTGGATTTCCGCGCCGGATTTTGGGACAATGACTCTGGGCGAGGTGTCCATCCGAACGGACGGGATCGAGGGAGAATCGACATGAGACGTCGGACACGAAGAGGTTTCACGCTGGTCGAACTGTTGGTGGTCATCACCATTATCGGGATGTTGGTGGCCCTGGTCATGCCGGCCATCTTGAGTTCCAAGGAACAGGCACGACGTACCGGTTGCACGAACTATCAGAAACAGCTCGGCACGGCCGCGGCAGGGTATGAAGCGACGCACGGCCGGCTTCCCGCCTGGAACGCCAAAGTGGGCGTCCAGCAGGCGAATTGGTTCGTGGCGCTGTTGCTGCCGTTGGGCAACGAGCCGCTCTACGAGGAGTGGAAGAAGGGCACTCCAAAGAAGGAGTTCATCGCCTACATGGTTTGCCCCAGCAACCCCTTCGAGACGTCTGCCCGCGGCCTTACGCCGTCGGCCTACCTCGCCAACGCGGATATCTGCCGGGAAAACAAGGGGATCGCTCTAAGCGACGTCAAGGACGGGGTGAACCACACGATCCTGTTTTCCGAGAGCCTCGACGACCACTACTGGGATGCGCTCGATCGATCCACCGTCTTTGCCGCCGGCGAAGACGTCAAGGCCCACCTCAGCTCGAAGCACTCCGGCGTCGTGATCGCCTACTTCTGCGACGGCTCGGCGCGCTCCTTGTCCGAAGACATCAACGGGGACATCCTGAAAAATCTCGTGAACCCCGAAGACGGCCAGACGATCGACGACGCGGATCTCGAGTAAACCCGCCGTCGCCGAATCTTACGCCCGATATCGACCTTCCCCGTTGATCCGGGCGGAGAGATCGTCGACGACCCAGTGGCAAACGGCCAGGTGGATGCTCTCCACCATGGCCATGTCGTCCAGCGCGACGTGCAAGCCGTGCTGCTGCAACTCTCTTAACCGCCCGCCGTCGTAGCCCGTCATGCCGAAGGTGATCAGATCGCGCCGGTTGGCCCAATCGACGGCGGCGAGCACGTTGGGGCTGTTTCCGGAGCCGCTGATCGCCACCACCAAATCGCCGGCCGCTGCGTAGTGCATGAGTTGTTGCACGAAGACCTGCTCGTAGCCCAGGTCGTTGCCCAGCGCCGTCAGCCACCCGGTATTGTCCGTCAGGCTCAGCACCTTCAGCCGCCGGTGACTGCCGTCGCTGCGGTAATCCAGCGCCGCCTCGCTCAGGCAGTTCTTGCCGAGGTCTTCGGCCAAGTGGGAAGCGGTGGTGGCAGAGCCGCCGTTGCCGAAGAGAAAAACGAACTTCTCGCGCTCCCAGGCCTGATAGACCAGATCGGCCAATTGGCGGACCGCGCCGCGATCCACCCGTGTCAGCTCATCCCTCAGGTGGTCGAGATAGTCGCCGATGTCCAGATCGCTTCCCAACATATGTGGTCCTCCGGGGTCACAAGGCATCCACGATAATCGATCATGATGGGTCTGTCAAATAAGAGACTCTCAAGTAAGCCACCCGACTTTGCCGATTATTGCGACGGCGGTGATTAGCGGGACTTTGACGAATCCATGCGCCGACACCACAAATTCACCATATTGACAATCGTTTTCCTGAACCCTCTTGTGTCCGCATTTTAACGCGAAGAGGAGTGTGAAACCCCAGCAGCCGACCTGGTTTCACGACGGGGCAGGACTTGAAACTGTTTAGTCGGTCTATCCTTCTGTGGGGAATCTCGACCATGTCCGTCGTTCGTTTGCCAAGGCAGACGTCTCTGCTGGCACCGCTGGCTGCCTCCGTGCTCGTCGCTCTGGCCGGCTGCCAGGCGATCGATTTCTACGAGAATGAGGCGGTGAACCCCATCTCGCCGGAATTGGTGCCGCCACGCGAGTTGTCCATGGTCTCGCTGCCGGCCTATCGCATCGAACCGCCCGAT
>DATLAN010000697.1:0-20911 GCA_035527455.1 Thermoguttaceae bacterium | reverse complement strand
AACGGCCAGCCGGCGACCTCGGGCACCTCGACGTCCACCTTCGGGATCGGCTTGGGCTCGACCGGGATGACGGGCGGCCGCCGCCACTCGGGAACCGCCTCGGGATCTTCCCCCTCGATGCCCGCGTAGAGTTTCCGCAACTGGATCCGCCGGGCGTGATCCCGCTCGGTCTTGGCCACGCCGGCCGTATCGCGCCAGGTGCCGTGGCAGGGCGCATTCAGATCGATCCACGTGAACAGGCGGTCCCACGCCTCGGCATCCAGTTCGACGCCGTGATGTCCCTTCTTGAGCATCTGGACCAGTTCGCACGTATTGACGTGGAACTCGCCGGGGTCCAACAACCGGATGTCGCTTTCCAGCCCTCCGGTTCTCACGCGGCGGCGCAGCTCGAAGTAGGAGAGTTCGAAGACGCCGCCCCACTGCTTGACGAGTTCTTCCGGGCTCCCGCCGGTGATGAAGTTCGGTTCGGGGTTCCCGCTCTTCAGCGCGACGAACGACCCCTGGTCGCCGCGGAGATCGGGAATCGTTTGTCCGTCCTCGCGACGGCTGCCGTCGTGGCAGGAGGTGCAGTACTTGTCCAGCACCGGCTGCACGTCGAGTGCGAAGCTGAATCCGCGGACCGGCCCGAGCCAGGGTTGGATTCGCGACGGGGCCCTCTTGGCGGCGAGCGTATCCTGGCTGGGCGGCACCGAGTTCTGCTTCTCGTGGCAGCCCACGCAGGAGACGACTTCGCCGGGCATGGCCGTGGTCCAACTCCGCATGAGCTGCAACGCCGTGCCTTCGTCGCTGAGCGGCTGGATGGAGATGGGCGTATTGGCCGGCACGCGGAACATGGCCGAGCCGTCGGCCTCCACGGGCACGGTCCCCAGCACGCGTTTCGGCTCCCACGGCCCGTCGGCGCCCACCCGGTGGCTGATGCCGGCCAGGGCCTGGTAGGCGAAGTGGTAGGTGAACAGCCGCAGCTTCTTCACGCTGCCCCGCGGCACGGCTTGGAGGCCCGGACCCCGGTAGATGTCCTCGAGGTAAATCAGCGCTGTCTTGGCTCGCAGATCGACTCGGTCGGGAATGACCGGCGGCGTCTGGCGCTTGCGAAGCGGGATGGGTTCCAGCAGCGCATACCCTTCCTCTTCCTTCAGCAGCACCATGTTGTCGAACACGTCGACCAGGTAGATTCCCCAGAGGTCGCTCTCGCTGGGTTTGGCCGAGACGATGAAGTAGTTGTCGCTCAAGGGGAACGGATGCAGAAACTTCGGCCAACTCTCTTCGGTCAGCCGGTCTTCGATCAGCGGCTCGACCTTTCCGCCGCGTTCGGGGATTCGCTGGACCACTCCCTCGACGGCGTTTCGACCCCGGGCCGGATCGAACAGCGTCAATTCGCCCACGCGCCCGACGTGATGGCCGGTGACGATCCCGATGAACTTCGTGGGGTGGTTGGGGATGGGCCGGGCGTAGAAGATCCCGTTGGGCCAGTAGCCGCCGCTGCCGTAGAATTCCCGCTGCGAGGTGCCGTCGGGATTCATCGTGAAGAGGTAGCGCCCCCAGACGTGCGGGATGTCGGTGTATTCCCACCGCAGGTAGAGAATCCGCCCGTCGCCCATCACCGTGGGACAGTAGTTGTGATCCTGGTCGAAGCAGAGCTGGCGGATGTTCGCTCCGTCGCCGTCCATCAGGTAGCTCATCGCCACGTTGACCGAGGCGTTGCACGGCACGCCTTGCAGCGGGGCCGTCGAGATGAAAACGATCTTGCCGTTGGGCAGGTAACAGGGGTCAAAGTTATGGATGCCCGGCTGGTCATCGGGCGTAAGCTGGCGAGGCGTCCTCGTTTGCACGTCCATCTCGAACACCTGCCAGTTGCGTCGCTCGTCGGGCATGGCGAAGAGCATCTTTTCGGCGTCGTAGTGCAGTTCCAGATCGGACACCAGCCCCGGGCCGGGCCGCCGGTAGAAGGTCGTCAGGGTCGGCTGCGTGCGTGGGTTGCAGAGCACGGCGATTTCGTTCTCCCACGTGTCGATACTGGGAATCTCGTCTTGCTGCCAGGAACTCTGCCGCGGCAGGCCGAGGAATTCGCCCAGCCCCCAGCCTCCGCCTTTCTCCCGGCGGGCATCGCCGTTGGGCTTGCGCTGGATCACCAGCAAACGGTCGAAGTCCAGAAGCGGATTGGCCAGCAAGACCGCGCGCCGAAAGGAGGCGATCTGCTCGGCCTCGCGCCGGGCCGCTTCGTCGCCCCTCTGCAAACCCTTGCGGATTTCCGGAAGGCGTTTCTCGTAGGCGTCCAGACGCTGCAGGAATTCTGCACCGCGGGTGTACTGCTCGGGAAACGTCTTAGAGAGGTCTTCGATCGCCAATCGCATGGCCTCGAAATCGACCAGCCGCAACGGGTCGGCCGTATCCGCAGCCACCGGCGCGGCCAACACCGAAATGCCGATCAACAGTGCCAACGATCGAGTTGAAAAGATCATCGCCTTGGGTTTCTCCTGGGCAAGACTACGCAAGATGGACTCGCGACGCCCACCCATGGTAAGTCCTCGCAGCCCTCGAGTCAACGCGGCGCGACCGCCCCTAAGGTTCCGCGCAGGCATAACCTGCATTTTTCAGCGAGGGTGGCACGCCCTGAGGAACGAAGGGCGTGGAAAACCTGCCAAACCACGCCCTTCGTTCCTCAGGGCGTGCCACCCAATCGAGCAAGCCGATCGCAAAGCAGTCTGGGGCGGAAGGTGAGCAACGGCACCTCCCTGCAAGATCTCCCCCCGAGGCTCTTGTGGATCGCGGCCGAGGCCGGTAAATTGGTAAGTTCGTGACGCTGGGGCGGCGGGACTGAGATAGAATTGGGCAGGCAGATCCCACCTCCGGTGCCGCCCTTTTGGGGCAGATCCTCCAGACGCCCAAGAAACCGGAACTTGCCGGCGGTTTTCGCCCAGGCACGTTGTGACCAATACCCGACGCTCAAGGTTCCTACCCCAAAATAGGGGCCTGTCCTGATTGAGGAGACCACCCGTGGAAAAAAGACGCTTCGTCACTATCGACGGCAATGAAGCGACGGCCCATGTTGCCTTCCTGTGCAACGAGGTGCTGGCCATCTATCCGATTACCCCATCTTCCCCGATGGGGGAGCTTCCCGACGCCTGGGCAGCCGCCGGACGAAAGAACATCTTCGGGACCGTGCCGAGCATCACCGAGATGCAGAGCGAAGCGGGCGCCGCGGGGGCGGTGCACGGTTCCTTGCAGGGAGGGGCGTTGACCAGCACCTTCACGGCCTCGCAGGGCCTGCTGCTGATGATCCCCAACATGTTCAAGATCGCCGGCGAACTAACGCCCACGGTCTTCCACGTCTCGGCCCGAACGGTCGCCACCCACGCGTTGTCGATCTTCGGCGACCACGGCGACGTGATGGCCTGCCGCACGACCGGCTGGGGGATGCTTTGCTCCAGTTCCGTGCAGGAAACGCAGGACATCGCCATGATCGCCCAGGCCGCCACGCTCGAAGCCCGCGTGCCCATCCTGCATTTCTTCGACGGCTTCCGCACCTCGCACGAAGTGAACCGGGTCGAGCAGCTCACCGAGGACGACGTACGGGCGATGATCGACACGAAGCTGGTTCAAGCCCATCGCGATCGGGCGATGAGTCCCCAGCGGCCCGTGTTGCGGGGAACGGCCCAGAACCCGGACGTCTTCTTCCAGGCTCGCGAGGCCTGCAACCCCTTCTATCAGGCCGCTCCGGGCATCGTCCAGAAGGCCATGGACAAGTTCGCCGATCTGGTCGGGCGGCAGTACAAGTTGTTCGACTACGTCGGCGCTCCGGACGCCGAACGCGTGATCGCGATGATGGGGTCGGGCATCGGGTCGGTCGAAGAAGCGGTCGAGAAGCTGGTCGCGGCCGGCGAGAAAGTCGGCCTGATCAAGATCCGGTTGTTCAGACCCTTCGACACCAAGGCCCTGATCGAGGCCTTGCCCAAGACGACCAGGAGGATCGCCACGTTGGACCGGACGAAGGAACCGGGCGCCGTCGGCGAGCCGCTCTATCAGGACGTGGTGACCGCCTTGGCGCAGGACTGGCCGGCGGCCGGCGGCCCGATCCCCCGGGTGATCGGCGGCCGCTTCGCGTTGGCCTCCAAGGAATTCACCCCGGCGATGGCCGCGGCCGTCTTCGCGGAACTGGCCAAGGACGAGCCGAAGCGGCAGTTCACCGTCGGCATCCACGACGACGTCACCCACCTGAGCCTCGATTACGACCCGAGCTTTTCCACCGAGGCCGACGATACGACCCGGGCCCTCTTCTTCGGGCTCGGCAGCGACGGCACGGTGGGGGCCAACAAGAACTCGGTGAAGATCGTCGGCGAAAACACCCCGCTGAACGCCCAGGGCTACTTCGTCTACGACTCGCGGAAGGCCGGGGCGCTGACGACCTCCCATCTGCGATTCAGCCCGCGGCCGATCAAGGGATCGTACCTGATCGACAAGGCGAACTTCATCGCCTGCCACCAGTCGCACTTCCCCGAACGGCTCGACATGCTCTCGATGGCCGTGCCCGGGGCGACCTTCCTGCTGAACAGCCCCCACGGACCCGACGAGGTCTGGGACCACCTTCCTATCGAGGTTCAGGAGCAGATCGTCGAGAAGAAGCTGAAGCTCTACGTGGTCGACGCTTATCACGTCGCCCGCGAGGCACAGATGGGCGTGCGGATCAATACGGTCATGCAGACCTGTTTCTTCAAGCTGGCCGGCGTGCTGCCCGAGGAAGAAGCCATCGCCCAAATCAAGTACGCGATCAAGAAGACGTACGGCAAGCGGGGCGAAACGATCCTCAACCGCAACTACGCGGCCGTGGACGGGGCGCTCGACGCCCTGCACAAGGTGAAGGTACCCGACAAGGTCACTTCGACGCGGCACCAGCTTCCCGCGGTGCCGCCCGGGGCGCCTGCGTTCGTCAACGACGTGCTCGGACCGATCATGGCCAACAAGGGCGACACGCTGCCGGTCAGCGCATTTCCGCCCGACGGCACGTTTCCCACCGGGACCACCATGTACGAGAAGCGGAGCATCGCGCTGGATATTCCGATCTGGGACAGCGAGGTCTGCATCCAGTGCGGCCGCTGCTCGCTGGTCTGCCCGCACGCGACGATTCGCATGAAGGTCTTCGACCCGGCCGTCCTGGACGGGGCTCCGGAGGGGTTCGTGGCGGCCGACTGCAAGGGGAAAGATTTTCCCGGCTGGAAGACGCGGGTGCAAGTTGCTCCGGACGATTGCACCGGCTGCGGCGTCTGCGTCGACTCTTGCCCGGCCAAGAACAAGCAGGCCGCCGGCCGCAAGGCGATCAACATGGAAGACAAGACCGAACACCTCCCGGGCGAGCAGGCCAACTGGGATTTCTTCCTGACCGTCCCCGACCTGGACCGCAGCAAGGTGAAGGCCGACACGATGAAGGGCTCGCAGCTCCTGCAGCCGCTGTTCGAGTTTTCCGGGGCCTGCGCCGGCTGCGGCGAAACGCCCTACGTGAAGCTGATCAGCCAGTTCTTCGGCGACCGGATGATGGTCGCCAACGCCACCGGCTGCTCGTCGATCTACGGCGGAAACCTGCCCTGCACGCCGTACACGAAGAACAAGGACGGGTACGGGCCGACCTGGTGCAACTCGCTGTTCGAGGACAACGCCGAGTTCGGCCTGGGCATGCGGCTGGCCGTCGATCAGCAGACCGACTACGCCGCTTCGCTGCTCGATCGGCTCGCCGCCAGGCTCGGCGACGAATGGGTCGCCGCCCTGATCAACGCCGAACAGGACACCGAGGAAGGCATTCAGCAGCAGCGCAACCGGGTGGCCGAACTGAAGAAACGGCTGGCGGAGATCGACGACCCGGACGCCGCCAACCTGATCGCTTCGGCCGACTACCTGATCCGGCGGAGCGTCTGGTGTTTCGGCGGCGACGGCTGGGCCTACGACATCGGATTCGGCGGGCTGGACCACGTGATGGCCACCGGCCGCGACGTGAACATCCTGGTGCTGGATACCGAGGTCTACTCGAACACCGGCGGTCAGGCCTCGAAGGCCACGCCGCGCGGGGCGGTGGCCAAGTTCGCCGCCGCCGGAAAGCCCGGCCGCAAGAAAGATCTCGGCTTGATCGCCATGTCGTACGGCAACGTGTTCGTCGGCCAGATCGCGATGGGGGCCAACCCGATGCAAGCGATCCGGACGATCCGCGCCGCCGAGTCGTATCGCGGCACCTCGTTGATCATCGCCTACAGCCACTGCATCGGCCAGGGCATCAACATGACCACCGCGATGAGCCATCAAAAGGAAGCGGTGGCCTGCGGCTACTGGCCGTTGTACCGCTACGATCCGCGGAACAAGGAACAGCCGCTGAGCCTCGACAGCAAGGATCCGCAGGGCGAGTTCAAGGATTTCGCCCTGCAGGAAGGCCGCTTCGCCATGCTGGCCCGCTCGAAGCCGGAAGATTCCGAGCGGTTGCTGAAGCTGGCCCAAGAGGACATCGACCAGCGCTGGCGGTTCTATCGCCACCTGGCCGAGTCCACCAGCGCGGCGGAAGAATCCAAAGCCCCGTCCGACGGCAACGGCGCCGAAGCCAAGCAAACCGCCGACGAAGCCACGACGTAAGGTCGCGAATCATCGCGTCGTGGTCAACACGTCGTTGCACGCCAAGCGGAACGTTGCCGTGCGGTTGCCCGAGGGCAAGGTGACCGACGCCGTGACCGGTCAGGGCGTCGAAGACGCCGGTGGCACGATGGCCCTGGACATGTATCCGTGCCAGTTGCGAACGTTCCGAGTCCGGTAGCCAGTGGTACGACAGAAGAACCAACGCCCGCCGACTGCGTTCGGCGGGGTCGGAGTTCCGAGGGGCACGGTTGTTGATTGTAGGGCGCGATCGCCGATCGGAGGGCGCGACCACCGGTCGCGGCTTTATGGGCGGCGCATCTTCTCGGCCTTTTCGAGGATGGCGGGGCGGGCTTCCTCCATGATGTCGCGGACGTCGGCGTATCGCATCGTCCGCTGCTCAAACGTCCGCTTCCGGATCGCCCCTAAGAAACGGGCCTCGAACTCCGCCAGGTTCGAGCCGTAGATGTGGAAACTGTCGGCCATGTGGCAGTAGCGGCCCAACTCGACGTCCATCCCCGATCGCTCCGAGATCCGCCGGGCGATCATCCGTTGGAGATTCACCAGGGCAAAGATGTTCATGAACGCCGCCTTGTACGCGTCGTTGCTGCGGAAGCGGACGTTCATGTTCAACAGCGTCCGTCCCTCCTCTTCGATGATCCGGCACCAGATGCTCTGCAGACAGGCCGGGTCGTAGCACGTGTTGTCCTCCCAGACCTTCCAGGTGATCGCCTGGGCACGCCGCGTGAACGGGGTGTCGGCCAACTGCCTGCAGATGTGTTCGATCTGGTCGGTCGTGTCGAAGGTGGGCACTTCATAGCCGAAGAGCCGCTGGTGGTACGTGTATTCCCATCGCGTGTCGTCGGCGTCGTTGGGGTCCCGCACACAGTGGTCCTTGATCCCCTCGCAGACCTCCATCACGTATTCCTGCAGCTCCTCGAACCCCCCGGGGAAATCGCGGTGGATCATCGGTTCGCTGAGCGGATCGTGGACCGTCAGGACCATGGTGGCGTCTTTGCTGGGGGGATCGTCCGGCTTGTCGTATTGCGTCTTCATGTCGCAACCCGACTCGTACAGCATCACCAGCGCGTTCTCCCACGCCCGGGCAATGCAGTCGCCTTCGGCCGTCAACACGGGTATTCCGCTCATCGGTACTCCTTTCCGAATGGTAAGTTCTCCAGGTAACAAGCCAACCGCCAACTCCCGGGCGATCGGCCGGCGACGATTTTCAGAAGCCGGCATTTTCGGAGGCCGGGCCGAATCCTGCAAGCGCCCCTTTCGGGGGAAGTTTCGAGAGTCCCTTCCTGTACTATCCTATGCGGATCACGCGGCCGGAGAAGGGGATTGCGGAAATCCGGCTGCTGCTGGGCCCGCAATGGGCCCGAATCTACGTTGGCAGTAGAATAGAGCTTAATGTAGCCATCTCGCTCCGCGAGATGGGGCTTCGTCTCGCGGAGTGAGACGACTACTATGGTTACTTCACCAGCGAGCACCTGCCGACGACGTGACCCTACTCTACAATCTCATCATGGCCGGCGTGGATCTGGCGGCGTTGTTTCGGACGGGTCGAAACAAGAGCCCGTCGGCCTGGGTCCTCAGCGTCCTCGGTGCCGGGACGGTCGCCCTGATGCTGGCGATCGCGTTGGGCGAGGACCGTTTCGGCGCGACCCGGCTGGCCGCCTACGGGCTGTTCCTGCACGGCGGGATCGTATTGACCGGTTCGGCCGTCGTATGGTGGCGGAGAAAACGCCTGGTGGCCGTGGGCTCGGCGACGATCGTGCTGCTGTTGGCGGCGGTGGCCGTCGACGCCTTCCTGATCGAGCCGACGCGGCTCGAGGTGAGCAGGATCCGCATCCGCAGCCCGAAGATCGAGCGGCCGGTCCGGATCGTCGTGCTGGCCGATCTGCAGACGGACCGGATCGGCCCGTACCAGCGCGACGTGTTCCGCCGCGTCTTGAAGGAGGAGCCCGATCTGGTTTTGCTGGCCGGTGACTACGTGCAGGCTTCCGAGAAGAAATTGGATGCGGTCCGGGGTGAGCTGGCGGCTTTCCTGCACGAAATCGAATTCGGTCGCGACTTCCGGGTGTTCGCGGTTCGGGGAAACATCGACCCGACGGACTGGCGGGACCTCTTCGACGGCCTGGAGGTCGAGGCGGTGGGTTCCACCCGTTCGTTCGTCCTGGACGGTCTGCGACTGACGTGCCTGGGGCTGGGGGATTCGTACGACCCGTCGCTGACGATGCCCTGCGAAGACCACGATCGGTTCCACATCGTCTTGGGCCACGTCCCCAATTTCGCCTTGGGGCACGTCGACGCCGACCTGTTGGTGGCCGGTCACACGCACGGCGGCCAGGTGCAATTGCCGTGGATCGGGCCGCTGACGACCAACTCGCAAGTCCCTCGCCGCTGGGGGGCCGGACTGACCGACCTGCCCGGCGGGGCACGGTTGTTGGTTTCCCGCGGCGTGGGCATGGAAGGGAAGTATGCCCCGCGACTGCGTTTCTTCTGCCGGCCGGAGCTGGTCGTGATCGACCTGGTGCCGGAGGAAGAGTAGAATATGCAACGGCCGAGGATTTGGGGTGGCACGCCCTGAGGAACGAAGGGCGTGTTTTCCTGACGTACCACGCCCTTCGTTCCTCAGGGCGTGCCACCCGCCGTGACATCCCGCAACCTTCTCTGGAGATGAAACGCCATGGCCCGCTACTTTCTTCCGCTGTTCACCGTTTGTATTCTATCCACCGTGAACGCCGGTTGCAGTGGCGCCGAGCAGCCCGACGACAAGCTGATGTTGCCCTTGAAATTCCGAAAACTCTTGCCGCTGCACACCAAGATGGCCGAGCCGCAACCGGGCGATTGGCTCGACCAGCATCACGAGCCGGGCCAGACCTTTCGGCAGTACGTCTACAGCCGGCCGATCAAGCCCGACGAGCAGCGGCGGATCATCTACATCCAGCCGCTGGGCGATTTCAGCCGGACCCAGCGGAAGATCGTCGACCTGACGGCGGAGTTCATGGGCCTCTACTTCGATCTGCCGGTGAAGATTCGCGAAGACCTTTCCTTGGCCGAGATTCCGGCAAAGGCCCGGCGGAAGCATCCCTCGTGGGGGATGGATCAGATCCTCTCGACCTACGTGCTGCACGACGTGTTGCGGCCCCGGCTGCCCAAGGACGCCGCCGTCTTCCTCGCGTTCACGCCGTCGGACCTCTGGCCGGGCGAGGGCTGGAACTTCGTCTTCGGCCAGGCGTCGCTGACGGAGCGGGTGGGCGTCTGGTCGATCTACCGCAACGGCGATCCCGAAGAAAGCGACGCCGCCTTTCGGCTCTGCCTGTTGCGGACGCTGAAGACGGCCACGCACGAGACGGGCCACATGTTCTCGATGATGCACTGCACGCTGTTCGAGTGCAACATGTGCGGCAGCAACCACCGGGCCGAGTCCGACCGCCGCCCGATTGCCCTGTGCCCTCACTGCCTCGCCAAGCTCTGCCACGCCACCGGCGCCGATCCGCAGCAGCGCTTCGAGAAGCTGATCGCATTCTGCGAAGCCAACGGCCTGGAACCGGAACGGGCGTTCTACGAGAAGTCGCTTCAGACACTACGGGGATCTTGATCCTGCATCGCAGGATCGCAAAAAGTCGACGTTTAGCGGGCGGGCTTGCCCGCCGTTCTGCAAGCGACGGTTCTCAGCCCGGGTAACGGCGGGCAAGCCCGCCCGCTAAACGTTGACACTGAAACTGACGCAACCCATTGTCGGACAAATGCGTTCTGTGCGTCCGGCAAACCGGGTAACTCACTTCAGCCAATACGTTTTGGTGGTTACACGCACCCTACCGACTACTCGAGCTTGAAATCGTAGCCTTCGAAGTAATCCTTTCTAGTCTTCGTGAAGATGGGCACCTTGTTGACTTCCAGCGTCAACGAAGAACTGTCGAAAGATCGATACTTCTCGGGAATATCGCTGGCTCGCAGGATCATGACATTCTCGCCCCGGGGAACGTGAACGACTCGTTCGCTGACGTTGCCTTGATAGTCTTCCTCGCTCAGCGTGAAGGTGTAGACGTCCTTGTGGACTTCTCGCTTCCATCCGTTTCCGGCGTCTTCCTGCTCGAAGAGAGTCTCTTCGGTGATCTCCGTACCCGTCGGCACTTCATAGAGGACCTTGTCGAACACCATTTTCTTGACGGTTTCGGTTTCGGCGACCTTCACGCCGTCTTTCTCGTTCGCCGCCTCGTTTTCTTCCGGAACTTCCTTCATCTGGACGATCAGGTCCATTTTGGGAACGATTCTGACTAGGTACCGCGTCCCTTCCGGAGCCCCGCCGGCCCGCTGCTTGCTGGCATACGTGTATCCGCCGTTGCCGTCGGTCACGTCGGTGAAGTTCAGCGCCTTCGCTTCTTTGCACTCGAAGTGGACTTCCGCGCCGACGACGGGCGTTCCGTCGGCCAGCGTAATCGTGCCCTGTACGGGGTAGTAGGAATCGTCGCCCCACCAGTACCAGTAAAGCCCGATCATCACCACCAACACGCCCACGGCCCAGATGCGGTAGTCGTGCAGCCCGCGGCCGTGCTCGCCCCGCAGCGCATCCAGCGGCGATTTCCAGACCAGCTTCTCGCTCTCCTCGGTGTGCTGGTGGGGCCAGATGAGCGAGCAGACGATCATCACCACGGACTCGAAGACGGCCAGCAGGAAGCAGGACAGCAGCGAGTTGATTTCCATGTCGCCGATGTAGTTCATGTTCATCAGCGTAATCACGGACACCACTCCGCCGACGGTGACGCCGACGATCAACGTGATCAACGCCGCGGTGGCGGAAGCCCGCCGCCAGAAAACGCCCCAGACGAAAATCACCGTCGTGGGCGGCGCCACCGCACAGAAGACGTCGACCATCGCTTGGAAGATCGTCTTGCCCAGAAGCCCCACGACCAGCGACCAGGCGATGGCCACGAGCATGGCCGCGAACGTGGCGATCCGACCGACGGTGATCAGTTTGCGGTCGGACGTGTCGGGGGCCCAACGCTTGTAGATATCGTAGCTGACCAGCGTGGCGATCGAGTTCAACGCCCCGGAAACCGTGCTCATCAACGCCGCCAACAACGCAGCGATCACGATCCCCTGGGCTCCTACCGGCAGGACGTGCGTGATCATGTGCGAATAGGTCTTGCCCGCCTCGGGCGTTCCCTGCTCGGTCAACGGCAAGTGCGGGATGATCCCCTTGTGGATCATTCCCAGGCAGATCAAACCGGGCAAAACGAAAATGAACACCGGCAGGATCTTGATGAAGGCGGCGAACAGCGGTCCGATGCGGGCATGATTCTCGTCCTTGGCTCCCAACACGCGCTGCACGATCGTCTGGTCGGTACACCAGTACCAGATGCCGGTGATCCAGTACCCGGTAAACACCGCGTACCAGGACAGGCCGGTCGGATCGCTGTCGGGGCGGGACATCGAGAAATTCACCGGGTGGACGCTCTCTTTCAAGGAGCGCCATCCCTCGGGCACCTGGCTGGTGGTCAGCAGTCCCGCGAACGTCCCATCCCAGCCGCCCATCTTGTACAGCCCCAAGAGGGTGATGCATACCGCGCCGATGATCAGCACCACCGTCTGGATCGATTCGGTCAACACGACGGCCATCAGCCCGCCGATGATCGTGTACAGCGCCGTGGCTCCGCAAATGGCGACGATCGTCCAGATGCGGTATTGCTCCGGATGGTCCATGAATGCGCCCAGCAGCGATCCTTCCAGAACCATGGCGCCCGTGTAAAGGGAGAAGCCGATGTGGACGACCACCGCCGAGAAGATGCAGAGCACGGCCAGAATATCGCGGCAACTGCGGTTGTAGCGCTTTTCGATGAAGTCGGGCAACGTGGCCACGCCCGCCCTGATGTAGAACGGGGCGAAGAACAAGGACAGAATCACCAACGTGAAACCGGCCATCCACTCGAAGTTGCCGTAGAGCAACCCGCTGCAGTATCCCGACTCGGCCAGGCTGACCAGGTGGATCGTCGAGATGTTGGTGGCAAACAGGGCCAGGCCGATCATCGGCCACTTCAAGGACTTGCCGGCCAAGAAGTAGTCGCTCCCCTTGGCCGTCGCCTTCTTCCTCAGACCGGCCCAGCAACCCAAGGCCACAATGCCCAGCATGTAGGCGATGATTACGGTCAGGTCGATCGGGTGGACTTTCAACGGGACGCTGGCGTCGGTACCGCCGCTGGCAAACAGACTCGGGAGCATCAACTGCGACATTTAGGGTTTCTCCTTCACTTCTCGAACTTTCGACGGCCCGTGCCTCTCCGGGAATCCATGCGACAAAACGTCCAATTTAGTCCATTCCGCCGACACTGGCAAGCAACCCGATCGCGGTGGCGTCGGCCGCTGGAACGCTTTGTGCCAGCCGAGTTCGAACGGTCGCAGGTCGCCATCGATTCTCCGCAGACCGCCACCTTCATCGGATAAACCCCCACCCGAAAAGCGGGCGATTGTTGACGGCCCGTTTCCGGTCAGGCAGAATAAGCGCTTTGGCGACCGGCCGGAAGGGATTGACCCGTAGCTGGATTCGCAAGAATTCAGCCGCAATGCGAAGAACCGAATTCTTGCGAATCCGGCTACCGCCTTTGTGGGACTGCCGGGAAACGTGTGGTTTGCCATGAGAAATTCAATGGTCGCTATGTGGGGATTGCTCTTGGGCATTACGCTGTCGGCTGGCGTCCCGGCACATGCCGCGGACCCGGTGGCGCTGAGGGCCGAGAACTTCACCGTGCCGCCCTCCACCCAGCCGCTGGTCTTCGTGCAAGTGAAGAACCTCCGGGACGTGCCCTATGAAGGCTCGGTGGCGATGAAACCGCCCGAGGGGTGGCGGATCGCCCCGCCGCAACGCGAAGTGGCACTGCGCCCGGGCGAGACCCAGCGGGTGCCCTTCACGATCGAGCAGGGGCGAAACGTCGAGGCGAACGCGTACCCGATCGAGGTCTCGGCGATCGGGGCCGGCGCGACCGTGGTCCGCCAGCAGACCGTCGTCTGTGCCAGCGCCCCCTACTACAAGCCGACCATCGACGGCGATCCGAGCGACTGGAAGGATTCGATTCCCGTCACCTTTACCAGCGGCGGCAAGAGAACGACGATCAGCACCTTTTGGAATCGCCGGCAGTTCTCGCTGCTGGTGGCCGTCGAGGAGGACAAGCTGGTCCGCTACGATCCAACGTCCGCGGCCGAAGGATTCGACGCCGTGCAGGTGGCCGTCTCGCCGCAGGATACCCGGACCGGCACTTCGCCCGACGACGAGGCGAGGCGGTTCGAGTTCCTCTTCGTCGCCGTCGGCGAAGGGACCGCCGGGCAGTGCTTCCAGTTGGCCGAGCCGGACATGAAACTGGCCGAAGCCGCGAAAGCCCGCAGCCTCGTGCCGCTTCTCTACAACCAGGCCGAGGTGGCCGTCCGCCGCGACGCCGGAACGACCTACTACGAGTGCAGCCTCTCCTTCACCCCCATGCGCGACGACCTCCGCCCCAGCGAAGGGCGCGAGTTCTTCATGTCGGTCCTGGTCCACGACCGCGACGGCACGGGCATCCGCGATTGGGGCCGGTCGGCCGGGCTCTGGCCGTCGCAGCGAAACCCGCTGGCCTGGAGCCGCTGGGAAGGCTCGAGCTGGGGCGAAGAACCGCCGTACGACAACAAACTCGAATGGGGACTGTGTACCTCGAAGTATTAGGAGCATTTCCATGACCCGTTGCCACCCTCGCGTACAAGTTGTTCTTGCGCAAGCGCTGATTGTGATGATCGGTCTGCACGCGAGTGTCGAAAAGGCCGCCGCCGCGGACGATGCCTGGTCCTCGTCCGCGCCGAAAGCCGGCGGAAACATCGTCATCAGATCCGTGATGGTCGAGGACGAAGACGAGAACCCCGCAGCCGCGGGCAAGGCGGCCGCCGAGGCGCTCCGGGAGGCCATGGGCGACGCGCCGCTAAAGGCCGTGATCGTCGCCGAGTGCTTCGAGGACCGGGAGTACAAGGAGAAACTGCTGGCGGGCGTCTGCTCGGTGATTCGCCGCGACGTCGTCCTGGGCGGGGCCACCTACGGCGCGTTCACCCAGGCCGGGTGCAGCGATTTCGACTCGGTCTGCCTGCTGGGAATCGGCGGGGAGGGGATCTCGGTGGCCGCCGCGCTGGTGACCGAGATGGGAACCTCGAAGCTGATCCTCGAAGAGCACCAGGCCGAGATCGAAAGGCGGCTGCACGTCGCCGGGGCCAAGCTGGTCGGCAAGCTCCGCAAGACGCCGCAGGACCGACTGCTGATCGTCATCCCCGACGCCCATTCGCCCAAGAACCAGTACATCGTCGAGGGGGCGCAGCGAGCGACCGGCAAGAAGTTCCCCATCACCGGCGGGTCGGTCAACAAGAACGCCGGACAGACGTTCGTCTACTTCCGCGGCCAAATGCACCAGGACAGCGCCGTGGCGTTGATGCTCTCGGGCGACTTCCAGGTGACGCTCGCCGGACGCCAGGCCAAGGACAACGACGCGGTAATCAGCACGGCCAAGGACGCCGCCGCCGAAGCGCTGGCCGCGATGAAGGGCAAGCCGGTGGCCGCGCTGGCCTTTGATTGTGCCGGCCGGCGCGGGAAACTCGATAACATGGACGACGAACTTGCCGCCATGCAAGAGGCCCTCGGGAAGGAACTCCCGCTGTTCGGCTGCTATTGTGCCGGCGAGATCGGCCCCCTGGACGTCAGCGAGAAAGACCCCAACGTCCTCAGCGGCGGCGGCGGTTGGCACGTCATGTTCACCATCATCGCCCAATAGCCGCTCGCGGCTTCGCAACCAGCACGCACAATCGAACAGCACGCACAACCGCAAACTCGACCAGAAGCCCAACCCCCATGCAAACCCAACTAGCCGTCGTCGGTGGCGGGCCGGGTGGTTACGCCGCCGCGTTCCTGGCCGCCGATCTCGGGATGCAAGTCACGCTGATTGATCTCGAACCCCGTTTGGGCGGCGTCTGCCTGCTGCGAGGGTGCATCCCTTCCAAGGCGTTGCTGCACGTCGCCAAAACCATCGCCGAGGCGCGTCACCTGGCCGATTGGGGCGTCGCCTTCGCCGAGCCGGCGATCGACGTCGATGCCCTGCGAGCCCGCAAAGACCAGATCATCGGTGCCCTATCCGGCGGCCTGAAGCAGCTCGCCGGCCGACGCAACGTCCAAGTGCTTCGCGCCCGGGCGAGGTTCGAGAATTCGCAGACGCTGCGGCTGGAACCGGTCGCCGGGCAACCGCCGGCGGAGGACGATCGCGTCGAGTTCGAGCACTGCATTCTGGCCACCGGTTCCCGCCCGACGAAGATACCGGGCATGGAGTTGCCGACGCACCGCGTGATGGACTCGACCAGCGCGCTGGCCCTGCCCGACGTGCCCCGGTCGCTGCTGGTCGTCGGCGGCGGGTACATCGGCCTGGAGTTGGGCACCGTTTACGCCGCGCTGGGAAGCCGCGTCTCGGTGGTCGAAATGACTGACGGCCTGTTGCCGGGCACCGACCGCGATCTGGTCCGGCCGATGCAGAAGCAACTCGAAAGCCGCTTCGAGGCCGTCCATCTCAACACCAAGGTCGTCGCGATGGCCGACGAAGAGGATTCCATCGAAGTGACGTGCGAAGGCGACGTGGACGAACCGGTTCGCCGTTTCAGCCGCGTGTTGCTCGCCGTGGGACGGCGCCCCAACAGCGACGGCTTGGGATTGGAGAATACCGAGGTCGAACTGGATGCCCAGGGGTTCGTCGAGGTCGATTCCCGGCGACGCACGGCCGACCGGCGGATCTTCGCCATCGGCGATCTGGCCGGCCAGCCGATGCTCGCCCACAAGGCGGCCCGCGAGGGCAAGGTGGCCGTCGAGGTTCTCGCCGGCGAGCCGTCGTCGTTCGAGCCCCGGGCCATCCCGGCGGTGGTCTTCACCGATCCGGAAATCGCCTGGGCCGGGCTGACCGAGACGCAGGCCCGGGCGCAAGGCCGCACGGTGCGGGTCGCCCGGTTCCCGTGGATGGCCAGCGGTCGCGCGCAGGCCGCCGGACGGACCGAGGGAATGACCAAGTGGCTGATCGACCCGGACAACGATCGCGTGCTCGGGTGCGGAATCGTCGGCCCCCAAGCGGGCGAATTGATCGCCGAGGCCGTTCTGGCCATCGAGATGGGCGCGACCGCCCGCGATTTGGCCGGCACGATCCACCCGCATCCCACGCTCAGCGAGACCCTGTCCGCCGCCGCCGAAGTCCATTTCGGCACCGCCACCGATATCTACCGTCCGAAGCGATAAAGCCGCGACCGGTGGTCGCGCCCCGAAACAGCCCCCCACAACATCGAATTCCCGGTCGCCGACCGAATTTGTTGCACCCAGAAACGCCCTAGGCTATCATTGTGACGTTCACGCATATCATTGTGAAGTTCGAGTAAATGACCGATTGTTCGAGACGAAAGGAACCACCATGCGAAAGATGAACCACGCAATGAAACTCCGAACCTTGGCGTTCGTAGGGCTGACCTGCCTGCTGGGCAGCCAGCTTAGGGCCGATGATCGCTGGATCGTTTACGAAGGTCAGGACGGTCCCGGCAAAGGCAAGCACATCGTCCTGGTTACCGGCGACGAGGAATACCGCTCGGAAGAAGGCATGCCCCAGTTGGCCAAGATCCTGGCCGTACACCACGGCTTCAAGTGTACGATGCTCTTCGCCATCAACAAGGAGACCGGCGAGATCGATCCCCAAACGGTCGACAACATTCCCGGGCTGGAGGCACTCGATTCGGCCGACCTGATGATCATGTTCACCCGCTTCCGCGAGCTGCCCGACGAGCAGATGAAACACATCGTCGATTACACCAACTCGGGCAAGCCGATCATGGGTTTGAGAACGGCGACGCACGCGTTCAACTACCGCAAGCTCAACGACAGCCCCTACGCGAAATACAGTTTCCGCAGCGGCGAGTCCAAAGGCGGCTGGGGTCGCGAGGTCCTGGGCGAAACCTGGATCAGCCACTACGGCGGTCACCAGCGGGAAAGCACGCGCGGCGTGGTCGCCAAGGGCATGGAAGACCATCCGATCGTCAAAGGCTGCGAAGACATCTGGGGCCCTTCGGACGTCTACGGAATCACGACGCTCTTCGGCGACAGCAAGCCGCTGATCATGGGGCTGGTCCTTTCGGGAATGAACCCCGAGGACCAACCGAACCCGGAAAAGGGACCGGTGCCCGTGGCCTGGCTGAAGACGTACACGGGCACGTCGGGCAAGGCCGCGCGGGTCTTCACGACCACCATGGGCCACGGGGGCGACCTGGTGAGCGAAGGCTTCCGCCGCCTGCTGGTCAACGGCTGCTACTGGTGTCTGGGGATGGAGGATCAGATTCCCGAACGCAGCAAGGTCGACATCATCGGCAAGTACGATCCCAGCCCGATCGGCTTCGACAACCACAAGCCGGGCCTGAAGCCGGCAGATCACAAGCTCTGACGCCGGCCGTCGCTGCGTTTATAAAGCCGCGACCGTTGGTCGCGCCCGGCAAAACGACCGTTGGTCGCGCCCGACCAATGCGCGATGGATCGTCGTGTCCATCGACGCCTTGGACAAGGCGCGGCCAACGGCCGCGGCTTTATGGGCGCGGCCAACGGCCGCGGCTTTATGTGGTTCGTTCCGCTTCCCAGGCCGCCAGCAGCAGGCTGGCGGCCCGGTCGACCTCGTCTTCGGTCGTGTACCAGCCGACGCTGAGACGGACGGTGCCGCGGGCCGACTCGGGCGAAAGTCCGATGGCGGCCAACGTGGGCGAAAGGTTCTCCGAGCCGCTGTGGCAGGCGGAACCGGTCGAGGCGCACAACTCGGGAATCCGCCGCAGCAGCGCGCCGCCGTTGACGCCGGCGAAATTCACCGAAAGCGTGTTGGGCAGTCGTTCGGCCCGGGCGGCGTTGACGGTCAGTCGCTCGCCCACGCCCTCGCGCAACCGCTTTTCCAGCCGATCGCGCAGCCTGGCCAGGTGGTCGTTGGGCTGTGCCAGCGATTTTTCGGCCAGACTGGCCGCGTGTCCCAGCGCGACGATATGGGGCACGTTCTCGGTACCCGCCCGCAGCCCCCCTTCATGCCCGGCCCCGTGGTGCAACGGCTGAAGGGAAACGCCGCGCCGCACGTAGAGGGCTCCGATTCCCTTCGGCGCATACATCTTGTGGCCGGCCAGCGAGAGCAGGTCGACACCCATTTCCTTGACGCGCGTGGGGATCTTGCCGACGGTCTGGGCCGCGTCGGTGTGCAACAGGACACCGCGCGCACGGCAAACCTCGGCGATTTGCCGAATCGGTTCGACCGTGCCGATCTCGTTGTTGGCGTGCATCACGCTGACCAGCACGGTGTCGTCGCGGATGGCCGCGTCGATCTCCGCCGGGTCGACGACGCCCTGCGAGTCGCACCCGACGATGGACAGATCGTAGCCGAGCGATTCCAGCCACCGTGCCGGTTCCGCCACCGCCGGATGTTCCACGGTGGAGATGACCAGGTGTCCGGTGCCGGCGGGGGCATGGTGCAGGACGACGCCCTTGATGGCCAGATTGTTGCTCTCGGTCCCGCCGGAAGTGAAGACGATCTCATCGCGATCGGCCGCCAGCAGCCGGGCGACGCGCACCCGCGCGTCTTCGACCGCCTCGTGACACGCCCGGCCCAGCGCGTGATCGCTGGACGGATTGCCGAAGTGCTCGGCCAAGAACGGCAGCATCGACTCTTGCACCGCGGGGGCGATGGGCGTCGTCGCGTTGTAGTCGAGATAGATCGAGCGCATCAGATTCCCGCTGCGCATACCGGCACCGTCCGGACCGGAAGGCTTGGAGAGAGTTCCATGCCTCCGGTCCGGGCGATGCTGCCGCGGCGCGTGCTACCTTTGAGGCGGCGCCGACATCGCGCCCGGCCTGACCCGCTTCTGCACGTCCGTCTCCAAGACCCCGAAGGTGGCTTCGTGACGCTGAACGGTCAACGTCAAGGCGTGGAGCATCCGTTTGGCCGTGAAGAAGTTCGTGATGATCCGCTGCTTGACCGGAATCGGCTCGGTCGGCACGCCGAACGGCTGCGGATTCAGACCGAAATCGATGATCAGCTCCTCAGGCGTCCCCGTGACGCGGCAGAAATTGGCATACGACGCCATGACGTTCGAATCGTCGATTTGAACCTGGACTCGCTGCTGCGGTTGCGGCTTGGCGGGTGCCGGGGCCGTCGCACCCGATTCGGTCCCCGGAGTGGGGGTTTCGGCCTGTTCTTCAGGCTTGTCTTCGCGTGATTTGGCCACAGAATGCTCCTTTTTCCATATAAGGGTTTCTCGATTCCGACGCGGCAACTGGCGTGCCGGAGAATTACGTTCGTAGATTGTCGCCTTGCCGGCCTCTGCAGGGCCCGGTCGGCGGACCGCCGATGAGAACGTAATCGATTATACAAAAGATAGCACAGCAGAATACGGGGGCCCCTGAAGCGTGAGCCTTCCTGGGGTTAAGATGCACAGACGAGGTAGGTCGTGCGGATTATTCGGGCCCTATTCCGACGCCGACGGACCCTCGAATCCGAAAGACCGCAGAGCCTTGGGCTTCAGCACGTCGGTAATCTTCAACGCAACCACCTCGTCGTAGGGCAGAATGATCGCGCGCGCGCCCACAGGGTCGGGTGTCTTGCGTTCGATCAGCAGAAACGTCTCGCTGGTCATGAAACCCGAAAAGGAAACCTGCTCGCCGAACGAGGTGACGAGCAGACCTTGCCGGGCGATCTCCGACGGCCAAGTGCAGAAGAAACCCTTCCAGCTTCGAGCAGAAACGTCCATGGACAACATGATACCGGGAAGGGGCAGGCGTGTCAAAGGACGACTTCTGCCGGATTCGTTGTTCTGGCGAATCTTAGGACATTCTCAAGTACTAGCGGAACTTTGCCGATTATTGCGATGACGTTGACTAGAGGGACTTTAGGGGTCCGCGCGGATACCGGGATGCTACTGACCCACTGATTTTCTCCCTAGCTTCGCCAAACCAGCCAACTTCACGGCTTGAAACGGTTGAGCCGGTTGTCGTCCGCCTTGTTTCGTACTCGGGCACGATTGAAACGTTGTTCGACCGTGCCGCCGCAAGGAAACTCCCGTCATGATCGCACCGTCCTCGCCGATTCGGACTTCGTTGTTGGCAACGATAGGCGTATCCGTGCTCGTCGCTCTGGCCGGCTGCCAGGCGATCGATTTCTACGAGAATGAGGCGGTGAACCCCATCTCGCCGGAATTGGTGCCGCCACGCGAGTTGTCCATGGTCTCGCTGCCGGCCTATCGCATCGAACCGCCCGAT
>DATLAN010000696.1:0-2487 GCA_035527455.1 Thermoguttaceae bacterium | reverse complement strand
TCTTGCACCACCTTGGGAAACTCCACGATAGCCGGCATGGTCCGACCCTCCCTGGTCGTTGTGCGCCATCCGAAATCGCAGAGATTAGACACGAAATTGCCTATTTTTCCAATGCCGTTTGAAAGATTGCAAAAGTCCAGTGATAACTGATAACTGATAACTGATAACTGATAACTGACAACTGACAACCCGCTATCCATCTTGTTCCTCTCTCTTCTTCCCGGCAATGACCGCCGCTCCGACCAGCGCGGCCAATAACAGAACGCCCGCGACTTCGACGGCGATCAGGTGGCGGCCGAACAGCTCGGCGCCGAGTCGGGCGACGTGCGGTTCGGCCAACACGTGCTCGGCCCGATCGCCCGCCGCCTCGGCAGCCGTTGCGAGCACCGGCCGACCCGTCTCATCGGTCGCCGTCATCACCCGGGCGAACGTCATCGACAACACGCCGACCAGGATCATGCCCGCCGCCGCCGACATCAGGGCTTCCCAACTCGTCCGGTCGTAGGGCGCGCGGCCCTGCGGCTGGGCGAGCATCAACACGAACAGGAAAGCGACCAGAATGGCCCCGGCGTAAATGACCACCGTCGCCACCGCGAGGAACTGGGCGCCGCTGAGCAGGAGCAACCCGGCCGTGCCCAGGAGCGATACGCCGAACCAGATCGCCGAGTAGACCGCCTTGCGCATCACCACCGTGCCGATCGCGCCGAGGACCGCCATGCCGGCCAGCACGGAGAACAGGGCGTCGGTTCCCCAATGGCCGAGGTCGAGCAACTGCGATGCCCAAAGCCCCAGCGCCGCGGCCGCCAACACGGCGCCGGCCGATCGCGCCGCACCGTTGCCGCGCGGCAGCAACAGCCACACGCCCAACGTGCTCAACAGCGCGGCCAGCAGGTGAATCCACGGCAGGTGGTCGAAACTCACGGCATACTCCTGATACTTAACGGCCCCCTGTGGGAGGCGTCTCCGACGGCGACTCTCTTGTGAAAGGCGTCTCCGACGGCGACTCTCTTGTGAAAGGCGTCTCCGACGGCGATTGTGCCGGTGATTCGCACCGGTCGCCGTCGGAGACGCCTCCCACAGGGCGACGGTCGGAGTCTTTGGTTCGGTCGTAAACGCTCAGCAACTCCGGCTTGTCGTAGACCATCTCCTCGCGGCTCTTGCCCGACAGGTCGTACAGCGAAGTCAGTTCGATGGCATCGACCGGGCAGGCCTCCTCGCACATCCCGCAGTAGATGCAGCGGAGTTCGTCGATGTCGAAGGTCTGCGGATATTTTTCGCGGTCGGGCCAGGGGCTTTCGGCGGCGACGATGTCGATGCAATGGGCCGGACAGGCCGTGGCGCAAAGGAAACAGGCCACGCACTTCACCCGGCCCTGCTCGTCGCGGTTCAGCCGGTGTACGCCCCGGTAGCGCAACGGCTCGGGGATCTCGTGCCGCTCTTCGGGCGATTGCACGGTGATTTTGCGGCTGAAGAGGTGTCTGAGCGTGGTGGTCATGCCCTCCAACAGCAGCGGCAGGTACGTCTTGCCCCAGAAGCCCAACTCGGGCGGCTCGATCCAGCGGAGGTTCTTGTCGTCGGGGTTCATTCTGCCTTCTCGCCTTCCGTGCCCGGAACCAGCGCACCACGCCGAGGTCGATTATCGTATCCGGCGGGAACGACCGCCGTGACGATCACCCCGGCGGCGATCAGCGTGAACCATCCCAGAACGGCCATGCTCATCGCGGGCGACACGCCCAGCCGCGCCGCAAGTTCCTCGCCGTACTCGATCCACGCGGCCACCACGACCACGTTCACCAGCCCCAGCGGCAGCATCACCTTCCAGGCCAGGGTCATCAACTGGTCGAAGCGAAACCGCGGCCAGCTCCACCGGGCGAGCATGAAGAAGTAGATCGCCGCCATCACCTTGCCCAACAACACGATCACGCGAAGAATCGCCCCCACCCACGTGACCTGCTCCCCGCTGCCGGTGACGCCCCAGAAGTGCCAGCCGCCGAAGAAGAGGATCACGATCAGGAAGGCGGCCGCGATCATGTGCAGGAATTCGGCCACCAGGTACATCATCAGCTTCACACCGGAGTATTCCGTGTGATAGCCGCCGACGAGTTCCTGTTCCGCCTCGGGCAGGTCGAAGGGCAAACGGCCGGCCTCGGCAAACGCGGCCACGAAGAAGACCACGAACCCCAGCGGCTGGACGAGCACGTTCCAGGTGCCGCTTTGGGCCTGCTCGGCGATGATCGCATCCAGCCGCAGCGAGCCGGTGGCCAGCACGACGCCGAGGATGCCCAGTCCCAGCGGCAGCTCGTACGAGATCAATTGGGCCCCGCTGCGCAGCCCTCCGAATAGGCTGTACTTGTTGTTGCTCGCCCAACCACCCAACAACACGCCGTAGACGGCGATCCCGCCGACGGCGAACACGTAGATCATGCCCACGTCGATGCCCGGCGCCACGACCAGCCGGATGGGCTCTTGGCCGCTTTCCAGCCCCGT
>DATLAN010000695.1:0-8550 GCA_035527455.1 Thermoguttaceae bacterium | reverse complement strand
TGGACGAGCTGGCTGCCGATGTTGCTGGTCATCGCCACGATCGTGTTGGTGAAATCGACCGTGTGGCCGTGGTTGTCCGTCAGCCGGCCGTCGTCCAGGACCTGCAGGAGGACGTTGAACACGTCGCGATGGGCCTTCTCGATCTCGTCCAGGAGGATCACCGCGTACGGCCGCCGGCGAACCGCCTCGGTCAACCGCCCGCCCTCCTCGTAGCCGATGTAGCCCGGCGGGGCGCCGATCAGCCGGCTGACCGTGTGGCGCTCCATGAACTCGCTCATGTCGAGCCGGATCAGGGCGTTCTCGTCGTCGAACATTACCTCGGCCAGCGCCTTGCACAATTCGGTCTTGCCCACGCCGGTGGGACCGAGGAAGATGAACGACCCGATCGGCCGGTTGGGGTCTTGCAGGCCGGACCGATTGCGTCGCACCGCATTGGAGACCGCCTCGACCGCCTCGTCCTGGCCGATCACCCGCAGATGGATGCGGTCTTCCATCACCAGCAGCTTCGCCCGTTCGGTCTCGACCATGCGGCGGACGGGGATGCCGGTCCAGGCGCTGACGACCTCGGCGATTTCCTCTTCGGTGACTTCCTGGCGCAGGAGCCGGCGGGCGGGCTTTTCGGCCGTCCCGTCGCCGTCGGCCTCCGATTCGGCCTCGATCCGCGCGTCGAGTTGCTTGCGGCGGACGTCCAATTCGTAGAGCCGCTGATAATCCTCTTCGGGGATCGGCACGCCGGAGCCCAGTTTCTGCTTGATGGCCGCGTCGAGCTGCTCGAACCGCAGCTCCACGCCGGCCAATTCCTGGCGGACCTTTTGGACGTCGCCCATGCCCAGCTTTTCCGCCTCCCACTGCTCGCGGAGACTGGCCAGCTTGTGCTTCAGCTCCTCCATTTCCGACTCGATCTCGGCCAGCCGGTCCTTGGCGTCCTCTTCCGTCTCGTCGGCCAACTGCCGGGCGGCCAGCTCCAGGTGCGTCAGCCGCCGCTGCACCTGGTCGATCTCGGCCGGCACGCTTTCGAGTTCCATCGCCAGCCGACTGCTCGCCTCGTCCATCAGGTCGATGGCCTTGTCGGGCAGGAACCGGTCGGCGATGTAACGGTGCGACAGGTTGGCCGCCGCGACCAGGGCCGAGTCCTTGATCTTCACGCCGTGATGCGCCTCGTATCGGGCCTTCAATCCGCGAAGGATGGCGATCGTGTCCTCGACCGACGGCTCGCCGATCAACACCGGCTGGAAGCGGCGTTCCAGGGCGGCGTCCTTCTCGACGTGCTTGCGGTACTCGTCGAGCGTGGTGGCGCCGATGCACCGCAGATCGCCCCGGGCCAGCGCCGGTTTGAGCAGGTTGGCCGCATCGGCGCCGCCTTCCGCCCGGCCGGCGCCGATCACGGTGTGCAGTTCGTCGATGAACATGATCACGCGTCCGCCGGCGTCTTCCACCTCGCGCAACACGGCCTTCAGGCGCTCCTCGAACTCGCCGCGGAACTTGGTGCCGGCGACCAGCGCGCCCATGTCGAGCGCGATGACGCGTTTTTCCTTGAGGCTTTCGGGCACGTCGCCTTCGACGATCCGCAGGGCCAGCCCCTCGGCGATGGCCGTCTTGCCCACGCCCGGCTCGCCGATCAGCACGGGGTTGTTCTTGGTGCGGCGGGAAAGGACCTGGATCACGCGGCGGATTTCCTGGTCGCGTCCGATCACCGGGTCGAGCTTGCCCCGGCGTGCCCGATCGACCAGGTCGATGCCGTATCGCTCCAGTGCCTGGAACTTGTCCTCGGGCGTCTGGTCGGTCACCCGGGCGCTGCCGCGGATCTCTTGCAGGGCCTTGAGCACGTCGCGATCGGTCACCGCGTTAAGCTGCAGCACGTTCCTGGCGGTCGACTCGATCTTGGTCAAGGCGAGCAGGAGGTGCTCGGTCGAGACGAACTCGTCCTTCATCGCGTCGGCTTCGCGCTGGGCCGCTTCGAGGACCTGCTGCAGGGGCCGGCTTCCCTGGGGCGTGGCACCGCCGGAGACCTTGGGAGAATGGCCCAACTCCGACTGGACGATCCGGTCGAGTTGCCTTCGGTTGGCGCCGATGCGTTCGAGGGTCGGGCCGACGATGCCTTCGCTTTCGGCCAGCAGGGCGGCCAGCAGGTGCAGCGGCGCGATCTGGGGATGGCCGTGTTCGGTGGCCAGGGCCTGAGCGGCGGCCACGGCCTCCTGGGCCTTGATCGTCAGTTTATCGAATCGGAATGCCATCGGTGGGCTCCTCTTTCTCGTGTTCCAAGTGGCGCGCGGTTGCTGCCGGCGCATACACTAAGACATGGCTGGATGAGGGGTTTCGCTTGGGATCGTGTGCCCTGGGCATTCGTACCCGAGAACGGCACGACGACTCATGAACGATTGGGCGGCACGTCCCCAATCGCGGCGAAGGGCGTTGACAACACACGCCACGCCCTTCGCTGCGCTTGGGATCGTGCCACCCACAGCCCATCCAGTCTTACGAATCCTTGACTTCGAACTCGGCGTCGATCGCGTCCTCGTCGGCTGGGCCGGCAGCGGCGCCGCCGGGCGCTTCGGTGCCGGCGCCCGCACCCGGCGGCGGACCGGCCGCCGCGTAAAGGCTCTTGCTCAGGGCGTGCGAGGCCTGTTCCAATTCGCCGATGGCCGACTTGATCCGCTGGACGTCGTCGCCCTTGGCCGCCTCGCGGGTCTTCTCGATGGCCCCCTTGACGGCGCTCTTGTCGGCGTCGCTGAGCTTGGCCTCGTGCTCCTTGATCAGCTTTTCGAGCTGGAAGCACATCGAGTCGGCCTGGTTGCGTGCCTCGGCCAGGTCGCGCTTTTTCTTGTCCTCCTCGGCGTGCAGATCGGCGTCTTTCTGCATGCTTCCGATCTCCTCCTCCGACAGCCCGCTGGACTGTTCGATCCGCACGATCTGCTCTTTGCCGGTGCCGAGGTCCTTGGCGGCGACGTTGAGGATGCCGTTGGCGTCGATGTCGAACTTGACTTCGATCTGCGGCACGCCGCGCGGGGCCGGGGGGATGCCCTCCAGGTTGAACTCGCCCAGCAACCGGTTGTCCGGCGCCATCTTGCGTTCGCCCTGAAAGACCCGCACGGTGACGGCGGTCTGGTTGTCGTCGGCCGTGCTGAAGATCTGTTTCCGCTCGGTGGGGATCGTCGTGTTGCGTTCGACCAGGGGCGTCATCACGTGGCCGAGCGTCTCGATGCCCAGCGTCAAGGGCGTCACGTCCAGCAGCAGCACGTCCTTCACGTCGCCGGCCAACACGCCGCCCTGGATCGCCGCGCCGACGGCCACGACCTCGTCGGGGTTGACCCCCTTGTGCGGGTCTTTGCCGAAGACGCCCTTGACCAGCTCCTGGACCTTGGGGATCCGCGTCGATCCACCCACCAAGACGACCTCGTCGATCTCGCTCGGCTGGAGCTTGGCGTCTTGCAGCGCCTTCTGCACCGGCCCGCGGCAACGTTCGATCAGGTGATCCACCAACTGTTCGAACTTCGATCGGGTGATGTTCATCTGGAGGTGTTTCGGGCCGGTGGCGTCGGCCGTGATGAACGGCAGGTTGATGTCGGTCGACTGGGCCGAGCTGAGTTCCTTCTTGGCCTTCTCGCAGGCCTCCTGGAGCCGCTGCAACGCCATGGTATCCTGCCGCAGGTCGATGCCCTGTTCCTTCTTGAACTCGTCGGCCACGTAGTTGATCAGGCACTCGTCGATGTCGTCGCCGCCGAGGTGCGTGTCGCCGTTGGTGCTGATCACGCGGAACACGCCGTCGGCCACTTCCAGCACCGAGATGTCGAACGTGCCGCCGCCGAAATCGAATACGGCGATCTTCTCGGTCTTCTTCCGCTCCAGCCCGTAGGCCAGCGAGGCGGCCGTCGGCTCGTTGATGATCCGCGCCACTTCCAGCCCGGCGATCTGCCCGGCGTCCTTGGTGGCCTGGCGCTGGGCGTCGTTGAAGTAGGCCGGCACGGTGATCACGGCCTTGTTGACCTTGTGGCCCAGGTAGGCCTCGGCCGACTCCTTGAGCTTCCGCAGCGTCAGCGCCGAGATCTCCGGCGGCGTGTATTCCTTCCCGTCGATCCCGACCTTCACGTAATCCTGCGGTCCGCCGACGATCTGGTAGGGCACCATTTTCTCTTCGCTGGCCACCTCGTTGTGCCGTCGGCCCATGAAACGCTTGATCGAATAGACGGTCCGTTTCGGGTTGGTGACGGCCTGGCGCCGGGCCGGCTCGCCGACCAGGGTCTCGCCCTTATCGGTGAAAGCAACCACACTGGGGGTAAGCCTATTGCCTTCGGGGTTAGGAATGACCTTGGCTTCTTTGCCCTCCATGACGGCAACGACCGAGTTGGTGGTCCCCAGGTCGATTCCGATGATCTTTTCGCCTTCAGCCATGAGATGCTCCTTTTCTGATCCGCTTCTTGTCGCACAGTGACCGTGCCGGCAGGTTGCCTAGCCGTTCGGTCAAAGCAGGGATTCTGCCTTCGATTGTTAATGTAATAAACCAGGAGTCTTCTTTGCAAAGGGCGTGCCGATCCGTCTTCCTGGAAGAGATGGATCGCGTAACATGTTGTTTACAAACAGCTTGTAGCAATACATTTCCACAGATTCCTCGACGGACCAGCGGCAATCCATCCGCCGCCTGCCATTTTGACACGGTCCGAATTCAAGAGATCGGCACCCTGCCATAATGGCAGATCCCCCCCGTCAGTTGTGGCTGCGGCCAGGCTGCCGTCCCTCTTCGTTTCTCGACCGGTCGTTCGATACACCTTGCCGACCATTTGAGCAGGAAACTTCTTGGGCCGCTGGGTCGTCTGAAGAAGTGTCGGCCGTTGGGGATGCCGTATGTTTTACTGGATCGTCGCAGTCCCATCACGAAACAAGCACGAAAGCAAGGAACTCTCGCATGAATAGGCTCGTTTGTGCCGTAGCGGCACTGCTGGTGCTCGGCCAGACCGCTTGGACGCCGGCCGCCGTCGACCTGGTCACCATCCCACGCCGCGAGGCCACGCAACTGACGATCTACAACTCCGAAGACATCACGATGGTCCGCGAGCACCGGCTTCTGACCGTCAAACGGGGCGTCAACCGCATTCAATTCTCCTGGGCGAACACGCTGATCGATCCGACCAGCATCGATTTTCGCATCCTCGACCAGGCGGATAAGGTCGACCTGATCGATACCACCTTTCCCGCCGGGCGCAACGACGCGCTTCAGTGGAACATCCAAAGCCAAATGGCCGGGAAGATTCCCGTCGAAATCCGCTACTTCACCAGCGGGATCACCTGGGCCGCCGACTACGTGGGCATCGCCAACGAGGATGAAACCGAACTGAACTTGACCGGCTACGTCCGCGTGTTCAACAACTCCGGCGAACTCTACGACAACGCCCAAACGCGGCTGGTCGTGGGCAATATCAACCTGGTCGAGAAGATCGCCGATCTGGCCCAGCGGCCCGCACCAGGCACCACTTTTCGTGACGCGGACAAAGACGTCAAGGAAGCCATGGGCGAGCAGTTGCGCCGGAGCGTCGGCACTTACGACGACTACGCCAGAAACGGCAAGCTGAATCTAGGCGGCCTCGTCGTCGATGCCGAGAAGAGAAAAGACGTCGTCAAGCAGGGCCTTTCCGAGTATTTTCTTTTCACGATCGAAGGTCGCGAGGATATCCAGGACCAGGAACCCAAGCGGCTGGTCTCGATGAAGGTCGGCGAGGTGCCGCTGGAGTGCTTCTATAAGCTGACCGATCGGGACGGGGGCGTGCAGTTCACGAAGTATTATCGCTTCAAGAACCTCAAATTGCTCGATGATAACGGCAACGAAAAGGATCTGCCGGCGATGGAGAACTTGGGGCTTTCACCCCTGCCGGACGGGATGGTGCGGCTCTTCTCCGAGTACCGCAACAAGGACCTCGCCTACGTCGGCGGCACGGCGACCAAGTACGTGCCCATCGGCGATCGCGTCGAGGTGAACGTCGGAGCGGACAGCGACATCACCATCATCCGCCGGCTGAAAGATCAGCAGATCACCAACATCGTCGCCCGGCAGACTCGGCGGCGGCTGGATGACACCTGGATGTGGTACTACGACCTGATCGACTACGACGAGACGTTCTATTACGAGGAAGAGATCGTCTCCGGCAAACCGGTCGAGGCCAAGACGGAACTCGAGCGGCGCTTCGACGCCAACGTGGTCCTCTGGTCCGAAGACGCCCAGCCGAAAGACTGGACCAGCAACGGGCCGGGTGCCTACGTCGACTTGCACGAGGTGGCCGGCCGCAAGGAGCGGGTCGATCAGAACCACGTGAAATACTTTTTGGACTTGAAGCCCGGCGACAAGCGGTTCGTGCGCTACTCGGTAACATACAAGCGCCGCAAGGTCCCGCCGGAACTCAACGGATACAAGCGGCGCGAGCCGTTATAACACAAAGCCGCGGTCGCTGACCGCGCCGCATCCATCAAGGTGTCGCGAGGAACGCAGCAAGGAGTCATTCATGAGAATTACCTCGTGTATTGGGGCCCTCCTGGCAGTCGTCGGAACGTGTGGCGCCGCGACTGCTGGTGACGTGCAGTCCGTTGCGAAGAAGGCCTTTGGGGAGAAGTTTGTCAGGGTTGAAGGAGAGAAGGTTGTCTCCGCGAGCGTCTCGGAGTTATGCAAAGATTACAAGTTCTATGTAGTCCAGACGAAATGGCATTCAAAGAATCCACCGGCAAACATTCTCGAAGAGAAACCCCTTCTCGCTGTGTCGAAGGACGATACGTTTTCCATCACTTCCTACGAAGACGCTTCGAGGTTCCTTTCGAGCCTCAAGGAGCCAGTCGATAACGAAGTAGCAGCTCTCTCGAAGTGTATGGCATTCTTTGAATTGGTCAACGGAGATTTGCGAACCCGGATGCCGCTGAAAGTGAGTATTATTAAGACGTACAAGAAACAGGATCCCAAGAACTGGGACCTTGTCGTATCTGGAACAGATGTTGGCTGGAACGTGAGGGGCACGGCCAGCGTCAACAAGGATATCGACTACTGCATTCGTTTTGAAATCAACGTAGGGAAGGACGGTACCCTGAGCCTTTTGAGCCAGAAAGCGATCTATGCGTATACGTTGTACGAGTAGCAAGTGATGCCCGCACAACAAGACGGATGCAGGCGACGCGAGCCGCTGTAATGGCGATGTTTGGCGCGGTCGCCCTTGGCGCGACCGCCGGTCGCGGCTTTATGAAAACGTTACCACCACTTTATTGCGTGAAAGGAACTGAACATGAGAACTGCCACGAAACTTGCTTTGGCCGCCGCGTTGACGGTCGTGCTCAGCGCCGCCGCCGAGGCCCGCATCAAGCTGACCACGCTGCCGGAACGCGAGACCGTGCGGATCGACATCCAGAACGGACGCTTCACGCTGGTCGAGGAGGAGCGGACCGTCAACCTGCAGGAGGGCCGCAACCAGGTCGATTTTTCCTGGGCCAACATCGCCATCGACAAGGACTCGATCGTCTTCCGGGTGATCCAGGCCGACGGCGAGGTGAACGTGTTGAACACGAACTACCCGCCCAACGAAAACGCCCTGTACTGGGCGGTCAGCGCCGAGAAGGCCGGGCCGGCGGTGATCCGCATCTCCTACCTGATCGGCAACATGGCCACGGAGCCGAGCTATCAGGGGATCGTCGAGAACGACGAGAAGAAGCTGCTGATGCAGGTCTACCAGACGGTCACGAACACCTCGGGCGAGAGTTTCGACCGTTGCACGGTGCAGCCGGGCGTGGGCAAGACGACGGTCCGCTACTTCAACAACGGCGAGCGCAAGCGGATGCTGGCCGCCAAGTTCGCCGAGGTGCCGATCCAGAAGCGTTACGTCTTCGACGCGACGGTCGACCAGAAGCGAACGCGGATGTACTACCGCCTGCAAAACGACAAGGAAAACAGCATGGGCCAGTTCCCGCTGCCTTACGGGAAGGTGCGGTTGTTCATCAAGGAGCCGGCCTCCGACGCCGACGAGGTCCGCAGCCAGGCGTTCTTGGGCGAAGACTGGGCGAAGTACACGCCGCTGTTTGCCCCGCTGGACTTGTACGTGGGCGTGGCCCAGGACGTGAAGGTGGAGCGGTTCGAGATGCAGCCGGAGGCGGGTCCCAAGGCGGTCTTCGACGAAGTGACCTGTCCGCGTCACACGATGGACGGCAAGCAGGGCGTCACGAAGCCGCAGTTCCGCCACCAGCGCGCTCGGTTCCGCTATCGCTTGCAGAACTTCAAGACCGAGAAGGGCGAGCCGATCACGGTGCCGTTGACGATCCAGGAGCACGTCGACGGCGAGTGGATCATCGAGAAGGTGGTCTTGAAAGAGCTCGAAGGCGAGCGTGAGGCCCAGGTGGAGAAGGAGATCCAGCACGCCGAGATGTTCACGGAGAAGCGGGTCGACACGGGCAACGTCGAGTTCGAGATGCAGCTTCCGCCGACGACGATCGACAAGAAGTACGATCTGTACGTGACCATCCTGCGGAAGCACCGGCGGTATTGAGCGGAGCGTTCTTCCTGCTGGACGTGGTTGCTGCTAAGCCGCAAGC
>DATLAN010000694.1:0-3478 GCA_035527455.1 Thermoguttaceae bacterium | reverse complement strand
ATCGACCGGCGCACGACGCGTTATCCGCGTGAACAAGAATATCATCGAACCGGTGGCGCCGCGGAAGAAGAACGTCCGCGTAAGGAAGCTCGCCGACTACCCGCACGTCTCGGCCGCGCATCGCGAACTGGCCGGCAAACTCTCGCGGCCGCTGCTGCTGGGACCGCCGATCTGCGACGAACTGATCGAGTTTATCGAGCACACGTTCACCGAGGAAGAGGCCGACGTGGCACGCCACCTCGGTGGGACGTCCGCCCGCAGCGCCGCGGCAATTGCCCGGGCCGCACACCGGCCGGTCGACGAAATCGAACCGATCCTTCAGCGCATGGCGCACCAGCGGCGGACAATCGCCTGTAGCGGCCCCACGGACCGGCGCCGCTACAAATTGATGCCGATCATGCCGGGCATCTACGAACTGGTGCTCATCGGCGAGTCGCCCGATTCGCTGACCGACTGGCACCGCCGGTTCGCCGAATTGTTCGAGCGCTTGTACGAGACCGGTTACCTGGTCGATTATCACGACCGGCAGCGCCCGATGGTCCGTTTCTTCCCGCTGGCTCGGGCACTGGGCACCCATCCGATGGCCCTGCCGTCCGACCGGCTCGAGGTCGTACTCGACCGCTACGACACGTTCGGCTTGGGAAACTGCCAGTGCCGCACCTCCGGCGAGGTGCTCGGCCACGGCTGCGGCAAGCCGCTGGAGGTCTGCACGCTGGCCGGCCAGTTTGCCGAGTTGGGCATCGAGTCCGGTCGGCTGCGGCGCGTGTCGAAGAAGAACATCCTCGAAATCAAACGCGAGGCCGAATCGCACGCCCTGGTGACCTGGGTGATGAACGTCGATTCCGCCAAGGGCCAGGCGTCCTGCTCTTGCTGCGGATGTTGTTGCAAGGCGATGCGGATGGTCAACGAGTTCAACGCCCCGGGCATGATGGCCCCGCCACATTTCATGCCCCGCTTCGACCGGCCAAGCTGCTCCCATTGCGGCCGTTGTGCCAAGGCCTGCCCGATGGGCGCGATCACCGTCGACGTGCAAAACAAAACGCTCGACCACCAACCGGCCCGCTGCATCGGCTGCGGCCTCTGCTCGCTGGCCTGCGAGCGCGAAAAGTCGATCACCATGGAACCGGTCCCCGAGTTCCGCCTGCCCTACAAGAGTTGGTTTTCGATGTTATTGCGCAACGCCCCCGGGATGCTCAAGACCGCGTGGAAGGTGAAACGGGGGCGGTAACTCAACGCCATTCATCCTCTTGTTCCCAGGCTCTGCCTGGGAACACACTGCACGGGAGGTTCCGCCTCCCAGAAGGGACAAAGGGCCGGGTGGCCCCGGGTGATTGCTCACCCGGGGCTCCCACAGATCCGGACGTGCAGGACTACCGCATCCGGTTCCTCAAGTAACTCCTTCACTTCGCAGTCGACACACCGAATGAATCGTCCGAACGTAGGGTAATCGGTACCGCTCCTGAAGTCGGACGAACCAGCTCCAAGGACGGCGATTGCCTCCCCTGCGGCGGACAAGCCATTTCCGCCAGACGCGCCGCACCTCCTCGCGGAATCGACTCAAAGCAACGCTGTTGCCCGTGATCCCGTAGTAGGCATAATGCCCGTGCAGCTTCTGGCTGAGGATCGCGTGCTGTTGGCCGAGCGGGTGGTGCCGGTTCAGGCGGCACCAGTGGGCAATCGTCCTGACCGCCCGAGTGAAACGGCTCGCCGCCGTCTTCCGCTTCACCACCCAGTTGCCCTTCCTGGAACGACTCCAGTAGTGCGTAAACCCCAGCAGGTCGAACGTTCCGGGGCGATCGCCTCGCGGCCCGCCTTGCGGCGAACTCGAATACGACGGCCGTCGGAACGGCACCAACTTGGTCTTGTCCGGGTGGATCGTCAGGCCGTACTTCCCGAATCGCTTCGGAAGCACGTCCATCACCCGCCGTGCATCATCGTCTCGGGTAAACCCGATCACGAAGTCGTCGGCGTAGCGGATCAGAAACGCGCGGCCTCGAAGACGCGGCTGCACCTCCCCGGCGAACCATTCGTCCAGCACGTAGTGCAGGAACACGTTCGCCAAGATCGGTGAAATCACGCCGCCCTGGGGCGAGCCGGCGTCGGGGTAGCTGAGGCTCCCCTCTTCCAGCACGCCCGCGTTGAGCCATTTCCCGATCAACCGCAACAGCACTCCGTCGCGAACCCGTCGCCGGAGAAACGCACGCAGGTGGCCGTGATCCAAAGTATCGAAAAACTTTCGGATGTCCACTTCGAGAATCCATCCACCGCCGGTCTTCATCGTCTGCGTCCAGAGGCTCTCCAGCGCCTGGTGGGCCGATCGTCCGGGCCGGAAGCCATACGAGCCGTCGTAAAAGTCCTGCTCGTAGATCGCTTCCAACACCATGACGACCGCACGCTGAAGCAGCTTGTCTTCCAGCGTGGGAATCCCGATCGGCCGGGTTTCTTTGCCCGTGCCCTTCGGAATGTACACCCGGCGCACCGGCGGGGCCCGGTACGTGCCGGACTTGGCCCGATCGAGCAGCGACTGGAGGTTGTCCTCCAGGTTTTCCGCATACTCGGCCCAGGTCTGTCCGTCCACGCCCACGGCTCCGTCCTTGCGCGTGCGGTGGAACGCCTCCCGCAGCCAGTCGAGATCGAGGTAGTGGTTCAACGCCGTGAACGCCATCTGCGGACTTTGTTTCGCCAGCATCGCTATCCGCTGTTGTCGCGTTGACACGTTTTCGGAGTTCGGTGTCTCCGGCATGTTTCCCTCCAACGGTGTTGTTACTTGACGCCCCGCTTCCCTCCGCCGGGTCCTCTCGGGTCGAGTTCCCCGGCTTCAGCGGTACTATCAGGGCGCTACGACTTCCTGCCGCCCGTCCCGCCGCACTTCGTTGCCTTCGCTTGGCGGTACCACGGGAGCGTTCGGCTATTTTCGTGTCTCCCGCCGCCACCGAACGCCAAGCGTCGGGCCTGGGGTTGTTCAACCGGTATCCCCTTCCGGTGTTTCTTCCGCGGAGACGACAGGATCTCCCACGTTCCTGGGGAACCCTTGTGCCTATGCCCTGCTCTTCGACCCCGGCAGGATCGACGTGTCAGGCCATTACGACACGCCGACGCGGCCCCCGTTCTGACCACGACGAAGGCTCCCGCATTGCAACTTTCGAGGCTCAATCACACGGCTTCAGCACTGGCTGTCTACGCTTCGCAGGCCGGGTCACCCCGGCACCACGCAAGACTCGCTTCCGGCCGCCGGCCAGGCTCTACCGGACGGGCTTTCCACCCGCAGGGTTCCAACAAAAGGTTTCAAACTCACATCATGTTCGTTATCCTCCTCTTCCAAGCTTTCGTGGCGCAAGGTCAGAGCGCCCTTTGTCACTGACACTCCTGGACTTCCGGGGACAGTATACATAACTCTTCACTGCGCCAGGCATAAATGTGTATAGGATTCCCGGAACTCCGTAGAGAAGTCGACCTGGAGAAATTCCAGAGCCGGATG
>DATLAN010000693.1:0-4203 GCA_035527455.1 Thermoguttaceae bacterium | reverse complement strand
AGGGCGCGACCACCGGTCGCGGCTTTGTGCTGGAGGGAAAAACGGTATAATGGGCGTATGGAAGAACTCTTCGAACACATCCGCCGGGCACGCCGGCGGCTGGAGGTTCAGCGGTTCGCCGGGGTGCTCGGATGGTGCTGGTTCGCCACGTTCTCGGCCGTACTGGGACTGGTTATCCTCGGGCGGTTCTATCCGCTTCCGCTGACCGATGTTGGCTACGGCCTCGTGGCGTCGGGCCTGGGGCTGGGCGTGGCCTTGGGATGGATGGCCGCCACCCGCCGCGGATCGCTCCACGCCGCCTTGGAAATCGACCGCCGGTTCGCGCTGAAGGAACGCGTCTCCAGCACGCTGGCCATGCCGCCGGAAGACCGCGACACCGCGGCGGGCCGGGCACTGGCCGAGGACGCCGTCCGCCGGTTGCGGCGACTCGATCTGGCCGAACGGTTCGACGTCGCGCCGCCTCGCCGCTTCCTCCTGCCCTTGGTACCGGGCGTGCTGGCGTTGTTGGCCGCCGTGTTGTTCGAGCCGGCCGTCCTGGCCGAACCCGAGCCGACCGCCGAGGAGCAGGCCCGGGAGGCGGCGGACCGCGAGTCGGTCAGCCGCGTGGCCAAGGTCTTGCCTCACAGGCTGGCCGATCCCCGCCAACAGGCCGCCGATCGGGGTTTCATGGAAACCGAAGAGTTGCTCCGCCGAGTCGAAGACGGCAGCAGGGAACTCTCCCGGGAAGGGATCGACCGCCGCCGGGCGATGGCGAAGCTCAACGATCTTGCCCGGCAGTTGCAGCAGCGTCGCCAGGAATTGGGCGGGGCCGAGAAGATCCGCGAGCAACTCAATCGGCTGAAAGACGTCGACCAGGGACCGGCCGAACAACTCGCCAAGGCGCTTTCGCGGGGCGATTACGATCTGGCCGCCGAGAAGATCGAAGAAATGATCAACCGACTGGCCGACGGCGACCTGACCGATCCGGAAAAGGCGAAGCTGGCCGAGCAGCTCCAGCAGATCAAGGAGAAACTCGACGATCTGGCCTCCGCACATGAGGACGCCCAAGACGACCTCAAACAACGTGCCGACCGATCGCGCGAGGAAGGCAATACGGACGAGGCCGACAGGCTGCTCGGCCAGCTCGACCAGCTTCTAAAGGAACCGCAACTCGATCAGCTCGAGGACCTGGCGGAGCAACTGGGCCAGTGCTGCGAGCAACTCGGCGGCGACCGGCCGGGCGACGCCGCCAAAACGCTCCGGGACCTCCAGGCCGGCCTGGAGAACCTCCAACGGCAATTGGACGAGACGGAACTGCTCGATCAGGCCATGGACCAGCTCACCCAAGCCCGAGACCAGATGAACTGTCGCCAATGCGGCGGGGCCGGCTGCCAGGCGTGCGAAGGCGAGCAACCCGGCACGGACATGGGCATGGGGACCGGCTCGGGCGAAGGTCGCCGTGCGGAGGCCGTCAGCGACGTCGGCCTCTACGACTCGGCGGTGAAGCAGAAGGTCGGCGAAGAGGGGGTCTCGGTGTTTGCCGGCATGGCCGACGGGCCGAACCGCAAGGGCGTCGCCGAGGAGATCATCAAGCAGCAGTACGACGAGGTCCGTCACGGCGATACGGACCCGTTGACCGAAATCCCGATCCCCCGCAACATCCGCGAGCACGCCCGGCAGTATTTCGACCGTATGCGCCGCGGCGATTCGGCCCCTTCGCCCTGAGCGCGACCCGAGTGTTGGGGCAAGAATAGTATGTACACTTTCTTGGCGAGGGTGGCACGCCCTGAGGAACGAAGGGCGTGAAAAACCTGCCAGACCACGCCCTTCGTTCCTCAGGGCGTGCCACCCCGTGATAAAGGCTGTTTCTGCGCGGGACTTAACTTAACCGACGGTTCGCTGCGTCTGCGGGTCGAAGAAGTGGAGGTGATCGGTCGCGATGGCCGGTCGCGCCGCGTCGCCGGGCTGCACGGTGCGATCGGTGGCGGCCCGCGAGACGAACGTTCGCACGCCCGTGCTCCAGTGGACGTACGACTCCGCTCCGATCGGCTCGACCGCTTCGACCACGGCGGGGATTCGCGGGGCGTCTGCGGCCTGCTCGGCGGCGGCGCAGCCGATGTGCTCGGGCCGGATGCCTATGGTGATGGGCCGGTTGACGTAGGGCTCGACCCGGGCGGTCCACACCGCCGGGACCGGCAGCGCAAGACGGTGTGTGCTGTTGCCCTCGTCGCTTTCGATAGCCTGCGACGTCAGGAATACCAAACGGCCCTGGCGTCGCTCGATCCGCCCGTCGAAGAAGTTCATCGCCGGGCTGCCGATCAACGCGGCCACGAAGCGGTTGGCCGGGCGGTCGTAGAGGGTCATCGGATCGGCGAGCTGTTGGAGACGCCCTTCGCGGATCACCGCAATTCGCCGACCCAGCGTCATGGCCTCGGTCTGATCGTGGGTGACGTAGACGGTGGTGATTCCCAGCCGGGCGTGGATGCGGCGGATTTCGCGACGCAACTGGTCGCGCAGCGGGGCGTCGAGATTGGCCAGCGGTTCGTCGAACAGGAAAAGCTTCGGCTTGCGGACGATCGCCCGGCCGAGCGCGACCCGCTGCTGTTCTCCGCCGGAGAGTTCGCCGGGCCGACGGGCCAACAACGGTCCGATGCCCAGCACCTCGGCGGTTTCCGCAACGCGGCGTTCGATTTCGGCCTTCTCCGTTCGGCGCATGCGCAGGCCGAAGGCCAGGTTCTCGGCCACGGTCAAGTGCGGAAACAGGGCCCGATTCTGGAACACCATGGCCACGTCGCGGTCCTTCGACCGCACGCGGTTGACGGTGCGTCCGGCCAGGGAGATGGTGCCGCGGGTAACCTCTTCCAGTCCGGCGATCAACCGCAGCGTGGTCGTCTTGCCGCACCCCGAAGGCCCGAACAGCACGAGCAACTCGCCCGCCGCCACGTCCAGCGAAAGATCGTCCACGGCCCGGACGTTGCCGGGGTAGATTTTCGCGACGTGCTGCAGGGAAAGCGTCGTCATGGTTGGCTCGGCGAGCCGTGTTGTTGCCGAACTCTCGGATGGCCAGGTCCATTCCGCGGCAGCAGGGCTGGATGGCGTGAACGCCGTCGATGATGATCGAACGCGGCCAAAACGCGGTCCCGTGAATTCATGGAATGATACTCTCGTCCAATGCTTGTCGAGAGTATATTCAAGATCGGCCGGTGTCGCAAGTTCGCTCCCGGCGGGTGGGCTTTCCGATGATCTTCGTGTCCGGCTGTTCGGTCGCGGCCACGACGATCGGCGAGCCCGACTGGGCTTGTTGACGCAAACCGAGATGATCGACCGCGCACGCCGGCTCAGCAGCCGTGCTTCTCGAGCTTCTCGCGGAGCGTGTCGGCGGTGAAGGGCTTGACCAGGTAATCGGACACGCCGGCCTGGATGGCCTGCATCACGCGCCCCTTTTCCGCTTCGGTGGTGACCATGATGATGGGGACCTCGGCGTCCTGGCTGCGGATCTCCTGAACGACTTCCAGTCCCGTCTTGCCGGGCATGTTCCAGTCGGTCAGCACGAGATCGAACTCCCCCTCCTTAAACAGAGTTACCGCCTCGATTCCGTCGGCGGCCTCGACCGACTCGGTCACTCCCACCGCCTGGAGCGATCGGAGGATGATTTTCCGCATCGTGCTCGAATCGTCAGCCACAAGGACTCGCGTACCCATCGTATTTCCTCACTCTCGATTTTCCAAAGGCGAGACGTTAGCGACCTCCACGCGTCGGTGGCGGCCTCGGACCTTACCGAAACATAGGTCAATTCGACGGTTCGTCAAACGACGCCGCGGCGGGAAGTTCCCATTATCCGGCTGGTCGCAATTATGGCGACCAGCCCGATGGAGACGGAATTTCCTACCGCCACCCGGAGAAATCTACGACCGAACGGGAATTCGCGTGTCTCCTCAGAAGAAGACGCTTCTGTCGAATCGCCTGCGGCGGCGATTGAAACAGACGGGGATCGAAGATTTCGGGGAGTACTACCGGCATCTGAAGGGCTTGCGGCCGAACGATCCGGAATGGGATCTGCTTTTGCAGGAGATCACGACCCACGAGACGTATCTGTTCCGCGACGAAGCCCAGTGGGACTGGTTCCGCAACACGTTTCTGCCGCAATGTGCGTCCGAAGTGCGCTCCGGCACGGCACAGCGGTCGTTGCGAGTCTGGTCGGCCGCCTGCAGCACCGGCGACGAG
>DATLAN010000692.1:0-3936 GCA_035527455.1 Thermoguttaceae bacterium | reverse complement strand
TGCAGGCGCCGACGGTGTTGAGCTTGGTGGCCACCACGGCGGCCTGGCCCTCGTTTTGGCCCAGCAGCATGGCGCCGACGCTGTCCAGCCCCGGAACGACCCACGTCTCGACCCGCTCGCGCAACGGGGTCACGTCGCCGCGGACGTAATCACAGGATGTCCCGCCGATGTTCGCGGCCATGGCTCAGCGGTCCTCGTCGGGATGGGCAAGCGTGGGCGGGACCTGCATCCCGAACCTTTCCATGATCGCCACGGTCTGTTGCAAGGCGGTGGCGGCCGCCTCGAGCTTGGCTGCCGTGCTGGCCGGCACCCCGCCGCCTTCGCTGCCCGCGCCAAGGCGAACAAGATCAGGGCCACGGGCGGCGTCGGGGCCGATGGATTTGTCGATGTCAGCTCGCAAGTCGGGATCGAAGACCTGGCCTCGCGCGCGGGCCCCGCGGAGCATGGCCTCGTCGCCGCTGAGCTTGCGGTTGCCCCAGAGGCTCATGCGGGACAGGGCGATGTCGAGCTCGGCCGGGAGCCAGGTGTCGTATTCGCCCTCGCGGACGGCGCGGGCGTAATCCTCCATGGTGGCGTCGAGGAGGTTGCGTTGGATGCCCAGTTCTTCGCCGGCCAGCTCGGCGCCGGCGCTCTTCTTCCGCCGCGTGGCGGCGGCCTTCAGTTCCGGGATCGCGGCGGGAAGTTCTAGTTGCGCCGAGACGCGGTCGGTGGCTTGGGCCTGCTCAACGGTCCGCAACGCTTCGTCGTATTTGGTCAGGTTGTCGCCCAGGACGCGGTAGGCGGCCAGGCCCTGGGCGCGGCCGAACCACTTCTTGAGCGCTTCTCCCTCGAGCCCCTTGGCCTGGATCATCTGGATCGATTCGCGGAGGCTCTTGCCGCGGAACTCCTGTTTTTCGTCCAGCGTCCGCATCATCTGGGCCAGGTACGTCCCGCCCTCTTCGGCCCCGCCGCGGGCCGTGGCCACCAGGGCGGTGGCGGCGAGGACCTCTTCGTCGCGGAAGCCGATCGCCTTGGCGCTGCCCCCGGAGCTGGCGGCCGCTTCGAGCAGCTCCTCGGCCGAGGACGGGGAGAACTCCGAGGCCCCAAACGCCTTGGAGACCAGGTCGCGCATGTTGCCCGTCTCTTGCTGGCCCATGCTGGCGATCATGGTGGCCGCGGCGCGGGCCATTACGTCGGGCTGCTCGACTAACCCGGTCGCTTTGAGCTGGCTGAACAGCTCGCGGAACTCCATGCCGCCGGCCGACTTGATCGAGAAGACGACCCGGCCGGCCTCGTCGAGCGACATGGCGCCGCCTTCGGCGTAGGTCTGCTTGGCGGCGGCGACCAGCGACCGCATCTCGTCGGGCGTGGTGGCGAGCTGGGCCAGCGAGGCCATGCCCATCTCCGACTCGCGCTGCTTGTCGGCGATGCGTTGCCGCTCGGCGTCCATTTCCATCATCGCGCGGGTGGCCAGCGCGATGGCGGCACCGACGGAGAGATAGCCGGCGGCCATTGAGCTGATCTGCGAGAGGGCTCGGCTACCGAAGGCCCGCTTCCCGACGTTCTCCGCCCGCTTCATTTCGTCGGTGGACTGGGCCACGGCGCGGCCGTATTGCGCCTGGTTCAGGTGGCCGGTTCGCAGCAGCGTGTTGAGCTGGGCGACGTTGCGGTTGTGGGTCTCTTGCGGGGTGCGGATCTTGCTGAGCCACTTCTCGGCCTCGCGGCCCCATTGGGCGGTGGCCTGCTTCGAGCGGGTCGCCTCGTCCTTGACGCCCTTGAAACCCTTCTTGACCTTGTCGGTCCCCTGGGCCACCTTCTGCATCGCCTTCCACAGGGAGGCTTCGTCGCCGGTCATGGTGACTACGAAGGAGGACATGGGGGGAAAACCGGGATATTAGGGATTGGGGAGACGGACCACGGATTACACGGATGGGCACGGATAGGAAGCACCCGCCATCCGTGCGCATCCGTGTGATCCGTGGTTGATTTCTGTTGATTTCTGTTCAGCTCGCCAGGGAGTAGACGGTGTCGAAACGGCCCTCGAAGATCAGGACGATGATTTCGCCGGAGGTCAGCGTGATGACGACCTCCGACCGCAGCGTCTTGCCGCCGCTGTTGCTCGTGTCGTCGGTCCAGGTCCAGGCGAAGTTGAAGCCGGTGTCGTCGACGGTCCAGGCCGCGTCGTCGGTGGGGGTGTCGGTGATCACGTTGCTGGCCAGCAGCGTCCCGCTGGCGACCGCGGCCGACGTGTCGCTCATGTCCCAGAGCGACCAGGCGATCGAGGAGACGTCGCTTTGGGTGATGTTGGTCCCCTCGTTGTCGGCGACGCGCGCCAGGCAACGGGGCTTCTCGCCGGCGTGGTACTTGCCGTAGTAGATTTCCGCGTCGCGTCGTGTCATTGCGTCATCTCCCCCGCCACCGCGCCGCCGCGGACCATTTGGCCGGCCACCGGGCCGCCGCGGACCATTTGGCCGGCCACCACGGCGAACGTGGCGTAGTAGTTCTCCAACAGCGCGGTGAACTGCTCTTCGCTGAGCGCCTCCGCCTGCGCCTCCGTCAGGGTATGGAAGACAAGCGTCGTAATGGAGGGGGTTGTGGCCGTGCCTCCCGCGAACCCCAAATTCACCAACCAGCCAAGCGCGGCCATTACGCCACCTCGATATACGTCAGTGCGTAAATCACGTCCTGGGCGGCTGACAGAACCAGGTTCAACGCTTCGTTTGCCGTGTCCGTCTCGAACCACCCTCCGGGGTTCCACGGCATGACCAGCCCGGCGATGTTGTCTCCGTCCGCATCGGTTGCCAGTGCGATGGGGTTCGATGCGTCCCCGAGTAGGTTGTTGTCGGCATTGGCCAGGTAGACGTTCGTGACCGTCGCCGAAGTGGCAATCAGTTGCAGGGCCAGCACGCGAATCTTCTTATCGACCACGGCCGCCACGATGGCCGTCGTCCCACTGGCCGCCAGCCCGCTTGCCCGCTTGATCGTGCAAGAGGTGGTGCCGTCGTAGGCCGCACTCGTGCTGGGCTGGGCAATCACGCCGCCGATCGTGTTCGTGCCAGCCGCGATGCTGGTCACGTCCACGTCGCCGATGTCCACGCCGGAGTTGGCGGCCAGCGCGACTGTCTCGCTATCCAGCGTGACCTTCACGTCGTTCGTCTGCGTTGCCCCGCCGGCAATCAACATCTCATTGCCAGAGACGGGATTGTCGATCAGTTGCACGGCCGTCTTGATGTCTGCGAGATTGCCCCCAGCTTCCAGGGCGAGGGCCGATGTATTGAGGTTCGTGCCAGCGTTGGCGGTTACTGTCCCGTCTACTGTCAGGGCCCCTCCACCATCGTCCACCGAGACCACGCCCGTGGAATCGGTGGCGAGTGTCACCCGAACTGCCGTCGCTTCCACTCCGGCACCGATTGGCACCGCGGCCCCGCCAAACTGCGTGATGTTGAAACCCGCACCAGAAATCGCGTTGTCGATCAGCTCGACCGCCGTCTTGATCGCGCCCGTATCGGCGTCGATGGTTCCCAGCAGCACCTCATTCGCGGCGTGGTCCACGTTCGCCGCAGTGAGCAAGACTTCGATGGCGGCCAAGTCGGTAACCATCGCACCGGTGTCGGCGTCGATCGTTGTGAGCAGGGCCTCGTTGGCAGCGTGGTCCACGTTGGCCGCGGTCAACAGGACTTCGATCGCTGCCAGGTCGGTGACCATCGCGCCGGTATCAGCATCGATCGTCGTCAGTAGGGTCTCGTTCGCCGCATGGTCCACGTTGGCAGCCGTCAGCAGCACTTCGATGGCGGCCAGGTCGGTCACGGCCGGATCGTTAGACGCCAGCGTTACCCGTTGCACGCCGGGAGCGACAGCGCCAGCGCCGCCAACCAACTGTGAATGCGTCCACGATCCTTCGGCCCCCGAGAGGATTCCGCAGCCGACCATCTGGACGATCGCCGGATCGCCGCTCAC
>DATLAN010000691.1:0-4502 GCA_035527455.1 Thermoguttaceae bacterium | reverse complement strand
GTGAGAGCCGGCGAGACACACGGCAGCAATGGCAAAGCCCCTTCCTCTTCATCCCCTGCATCCCCTGCATCCCTGCGAAAGGAGAGAAGTCACTCCTCCGGGAAGATCATCGCCTCGGCGAACTCCATCTGGAAGTTCGCGTCCTCGCTCAGCTCGACGTGCTGTGCGCGTCGCGCGAGCTCGTCGGCCCGGCGGCGGGCGACGGTGCTGGCCAGGGCCCACTTGGCCCCGCTCAGCGACGTGTTGCCCACGTAGAGGATCTTCCGGTGATCCACGCCGGGCGGCAGGAGGCCGATCCGCTGGGCATTGTTCCGGCGGATGAAGCTGCCGAAGCCCCCGGCGATCAGCACGTGCTGCAGGTCGCCGACCTCCAGGCCCGCCTGGCGAAGCAGGACGACCATGCCCGCCCGGATGGCCCCGGTGGCCAGTTGCAGCTCGCGGATGTCCTTCTGCGTGACGGTCACGCGGGGTCCGTCGGCGCCGGCGGGCTCGGCGAGCACGAAGGCCGGCTGGTTGCCGTCGCCGACGATCACTCGCCGCCGCAGGGCCTCCGGCAGGCTCTCCGGCAGGTCCGCTCCGGAGAGCATCCGCCCGGAGCTGATCACGATCCCGCTGCGGAGCAGCTCGGCCGTCATGTCCACCAGCGCGCTGCCGCACAGGCCGATCGGCTCGGCGCCGCCGATCACGCTGTAGCGGACGTCGCCGTCGAAGACGACCTTCTCGATGGCCCCGACGGTGGCCCGCATGCCGCAGGAGATGCGTGCCCCCTCGAAGGCCGGCCCGGCCGCCGTCGAGGCCGCCCAGATCCGCCCGTCGCAGGCCAGCACGATCTCCCCGTTCGTGCCGATGTCCACCATCAGCGTGGGGCCGTCCTGCTCGGCCAGCCGCGTCGCCAGGATGCCCGCCACCGTGTCCCCGCCGACGAATCCGCCGATCACGGGGAACAGCACCGCCGCCGCGCGCGGGTGGAGGGCGATCCCCAGCTCCGCCGCCCGGACGATCACCGACCGCCCGAACGCCGGCACGAACGGCACCTGGCCGAGCTGCGACGGGTCGATCCCGCTCAGCAGGTGCTGCATCGTCGTGTTGCCCGAGAAGGTGACCTCGTAGATCCGCTCGCGCGGCACGTGGGTCTGCTCGCACAGCCGGCCGATCATCCCGTTGACCGACTCGACGATGGCCGTGCGGAGCTCCTCCAGGCCCCCCGGCGTGCCGCCGTGCTGGATCCGGCTCAGCACGTCGTCGCCGTAGCGGACCTGCGGGTTCACGCCCGACTCGACCGCCAGCTCCTTGCCCGTGCACAGGTCCATCAGCGAGCCGACCACGGTGGTGGTCCCGACGTCGAAGGCGACCCCGTGGCACTGGCCGGTCGTGTCGGCGGGCTCGAAGTCCAGCAGGTGGTGGTCGCTCAGGACGGCCGTGCCCGCGAAGCCGTTCTCGCGAAGGCGCCGCCCGAGCTGGCGCAGCAGGGCCAGGTCCACCTTGACGGGCCCGAGGGCGTCCTGGAGGCGGAGCAGGTCGGGCGTTTCGTCTTTCAGCGAGGGGGCGGGCAGTTGGACGTAGACCTTTCGCACGGCGGGCAGGACCTCGGCGGCCTCGCCGGTCTCCGAGGAGGTGAGGATCTGCTGGCGGGCGGCGAAGAGGGAGTTGTCCGGCACGTCGACGACGGTTTCCCCCGAGACCGCGGCCTGGCACGCGAGGCGCCAGCCGGCGCGAAGCTCGTCTTCCGAGAGCGCCTCTCGTTCGGCGGGCGTCGGCTCGCCCGCGCCGCGCGACAGGCGGACGCGGCACTTGCCGCACGTCCCCGCTCCGCCGCACGGCGTGTCGAGGGTCAGCCCGCCGCGGGCGGCGGCCTCCAGGATCTTCGTGCCCTCCAGCACGAACACCGCCCGGCCATGCGGCTGGAACGTCACGCGGTTCTGTCGATCCGACATCGATCGTCTCCGGGCCGGCGGGGCGCGTCCCGACCGCCTTGAATTCGGGGCTCGACTGTATAGGCCGGGGGGCACATTGCCCATTTTTTTCCTGAGAAATCCCCCGGCGGCATGATACGCTGGTCCGGCTCGACCGGTGGGAGATGTCGAATGAGGACGGACGAGATGGGCCTGTCGTTTCTCTCTCTGGCGCGGGCGGCCGCAGTCGCCGTGCTGATGGTCGCCGGCCTCGCCGCCGGGGCGCCCAAGCCGGCGCCCACCACCCGCCCGGCGCCCAAACCTCTGGGCGACCTGCCCGAGCGATGGAAGGCCTACAAGCTCGCCTGGGCCGGCGGCAACGTGCAGAGGCAGTTGCTCACCGACCGCCGGCTGGTCGGCGGCATCTTGGGCGGCGCCCCGGCCGAGGTGGCCGTCCTCCGCGGCCGCATGATCGGCGAGTACGAGCGGCTGAGCAAGCTGCCGGCCGTCGACGACTACCGGTCCGGCCGCCTTGCGTCGCAGGTCGCCCTGGCCTGGACCAGGCTGCCGACCGGCAAGGCCCTGCCGCCCGTGCGGTCCGCTCGAAACACCCGGCGGACGTGCACCGAGTCCTGCCGGTGGGCCGAGCGCGCCATCGCGCACTTCGCCGCCGGCATCCAGGACGCCCGCTGGAAGGCGCACGAGGCCTTCCTGCCCGGCGCGGTGGCCGGCATGATGTCGCTGATTCCCTCCCGGGCCCTGTGGATCGACCGGCCCGGCCAGATGCGAGATCGCCTCCAAAGCCTCCGCCCGCGCCTGGAGAAGCTGCTGACCGCCGCCGGGGACAACCAGCAGCAGCACAGCCAGCAGATCGAGACGTTCTACCGGGCGATCGAGCCGTACGGCCGACTCGAGGCCGACAAGCAAGCCGTCGGCAAGCTGCTCGCGGGCTTCCGGACGGCGTATAACCAGCGGGACGACAAGACGTTCGTCGCCCTCTGGCCGGCCGGCCACCAGGCCACGCGGTCCCTGAAGAACCGCACGCTCGCCTCGCGAATCCCCCCCCAGCTCTGGAAGATCGACCACTGGGAGTGCGTCTACGTCGGCGTCGAGAAGGGCATGGCCCTGGCCTACGTCGTCAGCCAGTACCGCAGCAAGGGGGGCAAGGTCCACCCGCCGCGGCTCCAACGCTTCCCCGCAAAGCGTCACAAGAAAGTAGGCTGGAAGCTCAACTGATTGCGGAATGCGGATTCTCCGATTGCGGATTGCGGATTGCGGATCACTACTGTCCGGTTGAGGTTCTCGCTGGCCGACATAAGCCAATAGTTTGTCTGTTATTACATGCAAAGATGACCGTTTTCGATTTCAAGTCGACATGCCGTTTGGGCCATGATCTGACCACCTGCGGGGGGAGAGGACTGGCCCATGAATACCGGACGGATCATCTTTGCGCAACTGATGGACTTCCTGCCCAAGCACGAGTTCAATCGCTGCGTCCGCCGCTATCACGGCAACCGGCGAGTGCGTGGGTTCTCCTGCCTGGACCAATTGCTCTGCATGGCCTTCGCACAACTGACCTATCGCGAGAGCCTGCGCGACATCGAGACGTGTCTGCGATCGATGAGGCCCAAGCTCTACCATGCAGGCATTCGAGGTCATGTCTCGCGCAGCACACTGGCCGACGCCAACGAGAAACGCGACTGGCGCATCTACGCCGACCTGGGGGCCGCGCTCATCGCCCGAGCGCGACGCCTGTACGCTCACGAGGCATTCGCAGTCGATCTGGACCAGACCGTTTACGCCTTCGACTCCACCACGGTGGACCTGTGCCTGACGCTCTTCCCGTGGGCCCAGTTCCGCCGCCGCAAGAGCGCCGTCAAGCTTCACACGCTGATCGACCTGCGCGGCAATATCCCTTGTTTTGTGCATGTTTCCAGCGGCCGGATGGCCGACGTGACGTCGTTGGACCTGCTGCCCATCGAGGCCGGATCGTTCTACGTGATGGATCGAGGCTACACCGACTTCGAGCGACTGTATCGCTTCCCCCAGGACCTGGCCTTCTTCATCATCCGGGCCAAGCGCGACCTCGACTTCGCCCGCCGCGCGTATCGAGAGGTGGACAGGTCCACGGGGCTTCGCAGCGACAGCACCATCCGATTGTGCGGGCCCAAGACGTCGAGACTCTATCCCGACCCGCTTCGACGCATCAGCTACTATGCCGCCGACATCGACAAGCGGTTCGTCTTCCTGACCAACAACTTCGCGCTGCCGGCCCTGACGATCGCGCAGCTCTACAAGTGCCGCTGGCAGGTGGAACTGTTCTTCAAGTGGATCAAGCAGTACCTGCGGATCAAGGCGTTCTACGGCACGTCGGTCAACGCGGTGAAGACGCAGGTGTGGATCGCTGTGTGCGTGTATGTGCTGGTGGCGATCATCAAGAAGGAATTGAAGATCGACCGCAGCATGGGCGAAATCCTGCAAATCCTGAGCATCAACCTGTTCGAGAAAACCCCGGTTTTGCAGGCGTTCTCGCTCGAATGCATCAAAATGGATGAGACCAGTAACCATAACCAACTGTCGTTATTCGACTTTTAACCGGACAGTAGTGAT
>DATLAN010000690.1:0-4580 GCA_035527455.1 Thermoguttaceae bacterium | reverse complement strand
CGGGACTCGAACCCCTCTTGTCAAGCGGGACGAATCGCGTCACAATGGATGAAGTCGTCCGTGTCGTTTGGCCTCGGGGTAGCAGGAGCATTCAATGGCCGAACCCTTCGATCCGTATCTGAAATGGCTGGGGATTCCACCGAAGCACCAGCCGGCGAACGATTACCGCTTGCTGGGGATCGAGCTGTTCGAATCCGATTCGGACGTCATTTCCCATGCGGCCGACCAGCGGATGGCCCATCTGAAGAACTTTGCCGCGGGCAAACAATCGGCCGTGTCGCAGAAGATTCTCAACGAGATCGCGGCCGCGCGGGTGCGCTTGCTCAACCCCGAGCGTAAACAGCAGTACGACACCCAGTTGCGCAGCGAACTTCAGCAACGGCGGCCGGCCGTGCTGCCGAAGCCGCAAGCCGCGGCGCGGCCCGTCGTCCGACCGGCCCCCGCCATGAAAAACAACGCACAACCAGCGATTGTCGTCGACACGGCGCGGCCTTCGCCTTCGGGCCAACCGCTCGCCGGCTCGGGCACCTCCAAGCGTGGGCAGCCACCGTGGGCGATGTTAGGCGTTTTGGGCGCCGGAATATGCGTCGTCGTAGTGTTGATCATCTTGTTGGCCACCACGGGACCGGATTCGGCAGATCCGACTCAGGCCGATCGCTCAGGGGACCAGCCCGGCGGCGAGGCGGCTGCGAAAACCGAGGCCCCGCAGTCGCCGGTGGACCCACAACTGCCGGAGCCAAATCCGCCGGAGGACAACCCCGAACCGGATGATCCGAAGCCACCCGATTCCGATCCGGTTGATCCTCCAGAAGACGATCCAGAGCCGCCGGTGAATCCCGATCCGGTCGATCCGGAACCGACTCCCCCGGAGCCCGTCGATCCGACGCCGCCCGTGCCTGAACCTCCTAACGATCCGCAACCGCCCAAGCCCGCGGTTACCGACACCAGGCTCGCCGTGCCGGATGACGAGGCGCAGCAGCGTACCGGCACCAAGATCCGCGAGATTTTCGCCAAAGAGCTTTCCGGTGCCAAGACGCCTGCGGAGAAGCTGGCCTTGGCCGGGCGATTGCGCCAAGGCGGGTTGGAAACGAAGGACGACGCGGTCGCCCGTTTCGTGTTGCTGCGGATGGCCGTGGCCCTGACGGCGGAGGCCGAGGAGTTGGAGAAGGGCTTCGAGATTGTCGACGAGTTGGACCAGTGGTATCTTATCGACGCTTTGGAGATGAAGGCCGACGTGTTGGAGACGGTCTCCGAGTCGGTGGTGCGTCAGCCGGGGGTCGTGGGGCCGGTGCAGCAGATCATCTTCAAGGCCCAACAATTGGCGGAAGAGGCGCTGAGCCAGGCGGCCGTGAAGACGGCGAACCGGCTGGTGAAGATCGCGATGCCGGCCGCGCGGAAACTCCGCGACCGACAATTGATCGTTTCGTTGCAGGCGACCAGCGATGAACTCGACCGGTTGGAAACCCGCCACGCCTTGGTCGAGAACGCCTTGGCCTCGTTGGAGCGGATGCCGGACAACGACAGGGCGAACTCGACGGTGGGGAGTTGGACCTGTTTCATCGTGGGCGACTGGGAAAAGGGCCTCCCTTACCTGGCGAAAGGCGAAGACGCGGACCTTGCCGAGTTTGCCGCCTTGGATTTGTCCGACCCTAAGGAGACGGCCCGGCAGGTCGCCCTGGGAGACGGCTGGTGGAAAGTCGGCGAGACGAAGAAGGGCCTGGAGCAGTCTCGGGTCCGATCGCGGGCCGTACACTGGTACCGTCAAGCCCTCGCGAAACTGACCGGATTGGAGCGCGCCAGGCTGATGCAGCGCCTTGCCGAAGCCGGAGCGTACGCGACCGAGTACGCCTTGAAGTTCGACGGGATGCGCAGCCACGTGCTGGTTTACAACTTCGGTTTTCCCGGCCAGACGCCGATTACGCTGGAAACCTTCGTCCGACCGTCCCAGGGGGCCGTCCCAGGGGCCGCCGGTGCCTTCGGCCCCGGTTTCGAACAGGCCATCATCGGCAATATGGGCACCGACGGTCTGTCGCTGGGGATTTACGGGGGACGCTGGAACCTCAGGTTCTCTTATTCCTACCAGTCCCCCACTTCATCCTACGTGTATACGCGAACCGAGCGCGTCACCTCCACCACGCCGGTGGTTCCTGACAAGTGGACGCACTTAGCGGGCGTTTACGACGGAAGCCAGATCCGACTCTACGTCGATGGACAACTCGAGGGGTTCCACGTCGTCACCGGAGTTCACAAACCCAGTGCGGCGCCCTTCGTGATCGGCGCAGCCCCTCTGGCCGCGGCGGGCCCCGGGATGGCCCCGGTGAACAATTTCTTCAAAGGGGATGTCAAGACGGTCCGCATCTCCAACCTGCCGCGCTACACCAAGAACTTCACCGTGCCCGAAAAACTGGCCGGCGGCGACGGCTCGACGGTCCTGCTGTTCTCGATGAACGAAGGGCAAGGCGTTCGCCTCAATGACGGGGCGTCGAAGAACATTTTCGGAGAGATCCGGGAGGCGGAATGGATCGATCTGGAGGCGGAGAAGCAGCCGGCCGGAAGCGGTCCGCCGGCAACCGGCGGCCAGCCCGTGCCGGCGCCGAATCCGCCGCCCACCGATACGAATCCCGGCTTCGCGCCGCATCTTCCCGCCAGACCGCCTTTGCCTAAAAAGACCCGAAGGTAGCAAAGTAGCAAAGTAGGCCGGAACAAGCGCAGCGCAGTTCCGGCACGTGGCTGAATGCGGCCTTTCTTCACCGAATGCCGGAACTGCGAATGCCGGAACTGCGCTGCGCTTGTTCCGGCCTACACAGCTTGTTTCGGCCTACACAGCTACGCGGCTTCGTCTCGCGGAGCGAGACGGCTACTATGGTCGGCTACTATGGTCGGCTACTATGGTCGGGACTCCGCATCGAGGTCTTTCAGACCCAGCCGGGCCAGCCAGCGGCGGCCGGTCGCTTTGCTGGGGGAGCCCGATTCCCCGGCGGCGTCTGCCGACGAGCCGCGCCGTTCTTCGAGCAGGCGGAGCTTCTCCTCGATTGCGGTTCGCTCCCGGCCGACCTTGGCCCGCTCGACGGAGAGGTCGATTTCGGCCTGGCGGAGCTTATCGCGCCACTCCTCCTGCAGCTTCTTGAGATTCTCTCGTTCTTCTTGGACGAGGGCGTCGGCGTCGAGCATTTCGCCGAGGGCCGCTGCGCCGACGGCCACGGAACCGACGTTGGAACTCTGCGTCTGGAGGACCTGCTTCAACTCTTCGATTTCCCGGTCCTTGGCAGCCAGCGCCTCGTCGGTCTTGCGGACGACTTCCTCGATTTCGATTTTCTCGGCCGCTTCCTCTTCGTCCTCTCCGTCCTCGTCGAAGTCGGATTTCAGCGAGGCGAGCATACGTTGCTTCTGGGCCTCCCAATTCAGGGCTCCGCCTGCCGACGGCGGCGCGGCAGCGGCGGGGGCTTGCGAGAGCTTCGTTTGCAGCTTGGCGTTCTCGGCCTTCAGTTCGCGGAGGTCGTCCAGGGCCATCTCGTAGCGCCGCTCGAGGTCCTCCAATGCCGACGCATCGCCCGGCTCGACGCTCGTCGCGTCCGCCAGCCGCTGTTGGGCTTCTCGCAGGCGGGTCTCGGTCTCGGCCAGCCGGCTGACCAGGGCGTCGCGTTCGGCTCCATCCCGCCGCTCGAGTTCCACACGGCGGCGGTCGAGTTCCTTCAGATGCGCCGTGTGCTGGGCGCGGAACTCCCGCGCGATGCGGCGACGCTGGCTTTCCGTCTCGGCCCGGGCGGTGGCAAGCCGTTGCTGCGCGTCGTCGAGTTCCGCCTGCCGGGCATCGAGACGTTCGCGCAAGGCGGCGAGCTGTTCCCGCTCGGCTTGCATCTCTCCGCGGGCCAGCTCCAACTCCCGCCGATCGTGGTGCAGTCGGGGCTCGGCCTCGCCGAGTTCGGTCTGACGCCGGGCCAGTTCCTCGTGCCGGCGTTCGAGTTCCTCGTGCCGGCGTCCGAGTTCGTCCTGCTGGTGCCGGATTTGTTCAGCGAAGGTCCGCTGCTGTTCGGCCGCCCGATGCTGAAGCTGTTCCCACTGGGCCTTTCGCTGGTCGAGTTCCTCTTTGAGCGACTCGAGCGTCCGGGTTTCTCGGGCGATCTGCTCGCTGCGTTGCTCGATTTCTTCCTTGGCCGAGCGGGTTTTGCGGTGGCTTTGGGCCAACTCGGCGGCGATCTGCTGGAGTTGTTCGGCCAGCTCGGCCTCCGCCCGTTCGGTCCGCTCCTGCTGCGCGGCCAGAAACTCCCTGACTCGATCGCGCTGCCCATCGAGCGACTTGGAAAACTGTTGGGCCCAGCTTTCGTGGTCGGATGTCGGGAGGGGCGGAGCTTCCATGGCTGCAGTCCAGGACGTGAACCTCATGCGACGTCACCGCATGCGCCGTGCGAGCGCAGACGGCAAGCAGTGCAAACCGCTTCTTCGGGGGGAATCCGCGGATGCATTCCTAAGCTTCTATACGCCACGCAGCACGGGCGGTCAAAGACCACAGTCCGGTCGTGACGGTCGCAAGGGATATATGGGGTGGCACGCCCTGAGGAACGAAGGGCGTGGAGAACCTA
>DATLAN010000689.1:0-10475 GCA_035527455.1 Thermoguttaceae bacterium | reverse complement strand
CCCAGGAGCCGCGGTGGATCGTGATCGGCGTTTCGCCTTCGCTGTACCAGTGCAAGGGCATGTGGATCGGGGGCGCGTCGCCGGGGGTATCCAGCCAGAGCAGCGCCAGCGGCAGGAAGCGGTCGCCGTACGAGGCGGCGCGTTCCCGGCTGATCCTGGCCGCGGTGGTCGACAACCGCTCGCGTTCGCCCAGCAGCCAGTCCGGTCGATCGTAACGGTCGGCGAACCAGAACAGCGACGGCTCCGGTCCCCGGCCGGCGCCGCCGTCGGCGTAGTTGAAGAACTGGCCCGACGGTCCGCACGTCAGGCCGAGGTACTGACCGGTCTGGTCGAAGCCGGGTGCCTTGCTCAGGCCGAAGTCCGTCCCCAGCGCGCTTTCGAGCACGCCGATCAACAGTACGTTGTAGCTGGTGCCGTACGACCAGTAGCCGGGGCCCTCGGGGTAACTGCCCTTGGGTGCGTAGGCTTGCATCGAGTTTGTCACGTTGTGCAGGGCGTTGTGCACGGTTCGCGCGGCCAGGTCCGGCTCGTCTTCCATGACCGCCAACGCGCCGGCGGTGAGGCCCCCGTGGCAGACCTGTCCCCAGTTGTTCCGCGATCGGACCCAGCCCTTGTGTTGCGTTTCCAACGGCAGGATCACGCCCTTCTCGACGATCGCCTTGCGGATCTCTTCCCGAGCGGCCTCGTCGAGCCGGTCGTAGAGCCAGTCGTAGCCGATCGCCAGCGCGAAGGTCATCTCGGCCACGTCGAGGAAGTGGCTGGGGTTGAAGTCGGTGAATCGGGCCGCCGCCAACATCTCCTGCTGGCAGCGGCGGACGTATCGGACGTCGCCGGTAAGGTGATACGCCATGGCCAGCACGACGACGCGTTTCACGCAGCGGCGGGATTGGCCCAGCAGGCGCCGCCCTTCCAATTGCCGCGTGATGGGAGGGAGGTCCTCGATCAGATCGGCCTCCCGCACCACGGCCCGGGCCAGCGCCTGACGCACGGGATCGCCCTCGGCCGACTCGCGCACGGCCGCCAGATCGGCCCGAGTGGCCAGCAGCCGCGGGTGTTCTTTCGGAGCCTTGTCGATCCACGAGCGGACGTCATCCAGGGAGATCGAAGGCGGGTAGCCAAACTCGTTCTGGTCGGCCGAAGCGTTGCCGGCGACGATGACGACGGCGACGACAACCACGGCCGACACGGCGACTGCGATGCGAAGGCTTTTCATGGGTCTCCTCGTAATCCGGTTCAAGCGAATGTGTTCTGGTTCAGGCAATGGTGTTCTGCGTCAAGCGGCTCCCCTCTCCCGCTTGCGGGAGAGGGGTAGGGGGTGAGGGCAACACGATTCTACCCAAACGCCGACCACCTCGCCACCGGCATCGATTGGTAGCCGGATTCGCAAGAATTCGGGCCATTTCGCGTGAAACCGGCCAGCGCCCGAATTCTTGCGAATCCGGCTACGTGCATCGCCGCAAAGGCCAAGCTATAATGTGGTACGTCACGGCCAACCCCGAAAACCACCAGCCAAGGAGCACGCGACGATGAAGTACCTACCGCCGCTTTTCGTTCTTGCCGTCTTTTTCTCGACAGCACCGCTTGCCGCCGCCGACATCGAGGGCCGCAAGCCGAACGTCGTCTACATCATGTCGGACGAGCTGGCCTATTACGAACTCTCGTGTACGGGCAGTCCGCACCTGAAGACGCCGAACATCGATCGTCTGGCGGCCGAAGGGATCCGCTTCACCCAGGCGTTGGCCGGGTGTACGGTTTGCGCCCCCACCCGCTGCACGCTGATGACCGGCAAGCACATGGGCCACGTCTCGGTGCGGAAGAACGACGGCGGCACGCCCATGCGGGCCGGCGAAGAAACCGTCGCCTCGATGCTCCAGCGGGCCGGCTACGCCACCGGCGGGTTCGGCAAGTGGGGCTGCGGCGGACGCGGCTCGACCGGCGTGCCGGAGAAGCACGGCTTCGATATCTTCGTCGGCTACTACGACCAGGTCCACGCCCACAGCTTCTTCCCCCCTTACATCGTCCGCAACAGCGAGGAACTGGTGCTGCCGGGCAATCGCGGAGGGCGCAGCGGGCAGACGTACTCGCATTACGTCATCATGGAAGAGGCGCTGAAGTTCATCCGCCAGAACCAGGACCGGCCGTTCTTCTGCTATCTGCCGATCACCCCGCCGCACGGCATGTACGACATTCCCGACAGCGATCCGGCCTGGGCCGCCTTCAAGGACGAGTCCTGGACCGAAGAGGCCCGGCGCTACGCGGCGATGGTGGCCATGGTCGATCGGAACGTGGCCGACGTGCTGGGCCTGCTCAAGGAACTCGGCCTCGAAGAGGACACGATCGTCTTCTTCTGCGGCGACAACGGCGGGGCCCCGCGATTCCAGTCCGCGGAGCATCCCGGCGGTTTCTTCGGGCCGAACGTCAACCCGACGACGGGCGTTGCGTTCCGCGGCAACAAGGGCAACTTGTACGAGGGCGGGTTGCGAATCCCCATGATCGTCCGCTGGCCCGGCCGCATCGAACCCGGGCGCGTCAGCGATCTCTTGTGGTACTTCCCCGACGTGCTGCCGACCGTCGCCGAGTTGACCGGCACGAAGGCCCCGCGGGACATCGACGGCATGTCGATCCTGCCGGAACTGCTCGGCGAGAAGGCCGCCGGACGCCCGCAGCAGCCGCACGAATACCTCTACTGGGAATACGGCCAGCAGCGCGCCGTGCGAATGGGCGAGTGGAAGGCCATCCAGCCTCGTGCCGACGGCGCTTGGGAATTGTATGATCTCGGCAAAGACATCGGCGAACAGCACGACGTGGCCGCGGAGCACGCCGATGTGCTCGCCAAGATGAAAGCCTATGCTGAAGAAGCCCACGAGCCGGCCGTGGAGGGCGTCTTCCACGACCGCGCGATACACGAAAAGGACCGCCGCGCCAAGTTCGGCGACCCGCAAGCACCGAAATAGCCAAAGTAGCCAAAGTAGCCGTCTCGCTCCGCGAGATGAAGCCACGTCTCGCGGAGCGAGACGGCTACTATGAGAAGCCACGTCTCGCGGAGCGAGACGGCTACCAAGTACGTCCTTCAACCCACGAAAGGTTCCCCATGAGCAAACCGACACCTCGCCGCGGCGCCTTTTTCCTCGCGATCGTATTGCAGATCTTCTGCAGCGCATCGCTGCGCGCCGCCGATCGCCCCAACTTCCTTTGGATCCTCTCCGAGGACAATTCGAAGCACTACATGAAGCTGTTCGACGAGAACGGGGCGCCGGCTCCGAACATCGAGAAGCTCGCCTCGCAGGGCCTGGTGTTCGACCACGCCTTCTGCAACGCCCCGGTCTGCTCGGTGGCGCGGACCACGCTGATCACCGGGCTCTACGCCCCGCGCGTGGGCACGCAGTTTCACCGCAGGAGCAAAACGGCCACGCTGCCCGACGGCTGGCGGATGTTCCCGGCCTATCTCCGCGAGGCGGGCTATTACGCGACGAACAACTCGAAGAAGGACTACAACGCCGTGGAACTCGCGGGGGTCTGGGACGCCTCTTCGGGCAGCGCGACGTGGCGCGACCGCCCCTCGAAGGACACGCCCTTCTTCCACATGCAGTCCTTCGGCGCGTCTCACGAGAGTTCGCTCCACTTCTCCGAAAAGCAGATCGACTTCTCGGCGCTGGGAACCGATCCGAAGAGCGTCGCCGTCGCGCCGTATCACCCGGATACGGACCTCTTCCGCTACACGTACGCGCGGTATCACGACCGGATCGGCGCGGTCGACCAGTTCGTCGGCAAGATGGTGGACCAGTTGGCCGAAGACGGCCTGCTGGAGGACACGTTCATCTTCTACTTCGGCGACAACGGCGGCGTGCTGCCCGGCAGCAAGGGATACATTTACGAGAGCGGGCTGCACGTTCCGCTGGTGGTGCGGGTGCCGGAGAACTGGAAGCACCTGGTGGACGCCGGCCGCGGCACCCGCGTGCAGGGCTTCGTCAGCTTCGCCGATTTCGGCCCCACGCTGCTGCAACTGGCCGGTGTGCCGCTGCCGAAACACTTCGACGGAAAGCCCTTCCTCGGCAAAGACGTGACGCTCGCCGAGGTCGACGCCCGCGATGAAGCGTTCGGCTACGCCGACCGTTTCGACGAGAAATACGATCTCTGCCGGTCGCTGCGCAAGGGCCGCTACAAGTACATCCGCCACTACCAGGCGTTCTATCCCGACGCGCTGCAGAACAACTACCGCTACAAGATGCTCGCCTACCAGCAGTGGCGGACGCTGTATCGCGAGGGCAAGCTCGACGCGGCCCAGCGGCGGTTCTTCGAGCCCAAGCCGGTTGAGGTGCTCTACGACCTCCAGACCGATCCGTACGAGGTGAACAATCTCGCCGGCGATCCGGCCCACGCCGAGGTGCTCGCCCAAATGCGCGGGCTGATGCAGCAGCGCGTCAAGGGCATGCCCGACTTGAGCTTCTACCCGGAAAGCTACCTGGTCGAGCACGCCATGGACGCCCCGGTGGCGTTCGGGCAGCAGCACGCCGAGCAGATCGCCCGGCTGGTCGACGTGGCCGATTTGAGCCTGTTGCCGGCGGCCGAGGCGGTGCCGAAGCTCGAGAAGGCCCTGGCGTCCTCGAATCCGTGGGAGCGCTATTGGGCGCTGATCGCGTGCAGTTGCTTAGGCGACGACGCCAAGGAACTCGCGGAGGCGGCCCAAGCGCGACTCGACGATCCGGAGCTGCTCGTGCGGGTCCGCGCGGCCGAGTTCCTGGGGATCATCGGCGCCGCCGACCCGCGGCCCACGCTCCGCGACGTGCTCGAGAAGACCGGCTCGAACGTGGAGGCGCTGCTGACCCTCAACACGGTCGTCTTCTTCCACGACCGCACGCCGGGCGGATACGCCTTCGACGTCAAGTCGCTCAACATCAAAGCCTCCAGCGGCGAGGTAGGACGCCGCATCGACTACCTGAGCAGAAAGTAGCCGAAAAGTAGCCGAAAAGTAGCCGAAAAGTAGCCATCTTGCTCCGCAAGATGAAGCCTCGGCTGTAGGTTAGGGCTCGCCCTGACGGAACAGACCACGCGGCGATGACCGAACAGCGCGCTGTGACTCAACCGAAAATGCGTCAGGGCAAGCCCTGACCTGCGTCGTCTACTCGATCTCGTCGGCCACGCCGTTGCCGTTCTCGTCGGTCACGCCGGTCAACGGATGATCGACCACCGCACGCCAGGCACATTGACGCATCCGCCGGTCCAATTCCCGGTTGTACTCGGCGACGGGGAAACGGAAAAGCGGGACAGTCACCTATTTTGAAGACCAGAAATAGGTGACTGTCCCGCTTTTCCGGGCCATCGCCCGAGAACTGAACATTGCTGGGGTCCCGTGCCGGTCCGGCCGCGCGTGGTCACACCAAACCATTGGCGCGATCGTCCGCCGGGCAACGCAGAAGCGGTAGCGAGGTGGCAAGCGGCGCAGTGGTGACGCGGATCCTCGCAAAAGCCACCCCTATGGGTGTCGACGGTCGCTTTTCTGGCCCGGGGGTTAGCGCAGTTGCCTCCCGGAGACGCAATTTCGTTCGCTCCTTCACGGGCCCGCGCGCGACCGAACAGTAGGTTTGGGGGGCAATCGTCTTCCGTTCACGGGCTCGATGTGGGGTTGGCCGACCGAGTTCCCTCAGCCGCCCTCGCATGGGCCCACCGCCGGGGATATACTGGAACTCGCCGGGTGTCCGCCGGGGTCGCTCCTCGGCGGGTTAAATCGGGCCGGGGCGGCCGTTTTCACCTACCTTCGACGGCCGCCTCCGGCCGGGCCCGGCAAGGAGGTGGGACGCTATGGCCGCTCAGTGGTTCTATCATACCGGCGGGGACTGGCAGTCGGGGCCGGTCGATTCGAGGGAACTGCGCCGGCTGGCTGAAGCCGGCGTCGTCAGGCCCGACACGCTGGTGCGTCAGGGGGATAGTGGCCGCTGGGTACACGCTGAACACATCCGGGGTCTATTCCAGCGATCCACGGCTCCGTCTTCATCTTCACTTGGCGCGACTCCGCCGGGACCTCCGCCGCTACCTTCGCCGGTACCGGAGTCCGGCGCGCCCAGTAGGGGCGTCAGCGAGAAGCCGGAACGTGTCTGGCCCGTAACTTGGGCGGCGATCATCGTGGGGTCCGGCACTGTGTTGCTCCTGTTGTGGGCCCTGGTGTTCCGTGGCGGCAGCGAGCCGCAGCAAAAGGCGGAGAAGGATCAACCGCCCTTGGCTGTTGCACAATCGGCCGAGCCAAGGTCTTCTGCGCCCGCGCCGCAGGCGGTCCCACAACCGACCAAGACCACGCCGGCCGCAGCCCCGGCAGCGGAACCGAAGCCGGTTCCGGCAACCGGCAATGTCACAATCTTGGAGTTGGCCGACCTCGCTGAACTCGTGGGGCCATCGGTGGTGCAAGTGAACGTGACCCGCCCGGAGGAAGCAGCCCACGGAAGCGGATTCGTCCTGGACAAGCAAGGCACGATCGTCACCAACTTCCACGTGATCGAGGACGCGACCGCGGGCAGGATCGTCTTTTCCGACAGGACGAGCGCGCCGATTACCGGATACCTGGGCGTGTGGCCCGAGAAGGATATTGCCCTGGTACGGGTGGAATGCCCGCCGGAGAAGTTGCACCCTCTTCGGCTGGCAACGTCGGCGCCACGACAAGGCGAGCGGGTGGCGGCGTTCGGGAGTCCGCCGGGACTGCAACAATCGGTGTCCGACGGAATTGTCAGCGCGGTGCGAGGGGGCAAGGAACTTCTGGCCCTTTGCGCGATCGACGTTGATGCACTCTTGATTCAGACCACCACGCCCTTTTCCCGCGGAAACAGCGGCGGTCCGCTGGTGGATATGAAGGGCATGGTTGTCGGCGTCAACACGTTGACCTTTCGACCCGTGGGCAGCGAGGATGTGAACTTCGCCGTTGCGGCGGTGGAGCTTCCGCCGCTTCTCCTGGCGAAAAATGAAACCCCTTCGCCGTTGCCGGCACGCGACCCGACGGCCGGTGGCGTGCGCTGGTTTCTGCGGCGAGCTGCGGCCCACATGGATGCGGGCAAGTATGACCGAGCCATCGCCGACTGCAACGAGGCAATCCGGCTCGATCCGAAATCCGCGTTGGCGTATTGTGGGCGCGCTACGGCCTACTTCTGGAAGGACGATTACGATAGCGCCATCGCCGACTACACCGAGGCCATTCGGCTCAATCCGAAAGACGCCGGCGCGTATTTCGGGCGAAGTCTTGCCTACTTCGCCAAGGGCGATGACGATAGCGCCATCGCCGACTACACCGAGGCGATCCGGGTCGATCCGAAAAACGCCTTCGCGTATTACGGGCGAGGTCGTGCCTACTACTCCAAGCACGATTACGATCTCGCCATCGGCGACTACAGCGAGGCCATTCGGCTCAATCCGACACTCGCCCTGGCCTATTTCTGGCGCGGTGATGCCTACCACAGCAAGCGGGATTACGATAGCTCCATCGCCGACTACACCGAGGCGATGCGGCTCGATCCGAAAGACGCCGACGCGTATTTCGGGCGAGGTCATGCCTACTTCGCCAAGGGCGATAACGATAGCGCCCTCGCCGACTACACGGAGGCCATTCGGCTCGATCCGACATTCGCCCTGGCCTATTCCTGGCGAGGTTTGGCCTACTGCGCCAAGGGCGATGACGATAGCGCCATCGCCGACTGCAACGAGGCGATCCGGCTCGATCCGAAAAACGCCGACGCGTATTACTTCCGTGGCATGGCCTACCAAGGGAAGGGCCAGCGAGCGGCGGCGGAGACGGATTTTGCGCAAGCAAAGAGACTGGGCTACAAGCCGTAACGCGAACGCTGGGGGGTGTCGGCAGGATGGCAACTTCTTCCGGAAGAAGCACGGGTGTGGGCTGGCGGCTACGCCGTGCCTGGCTGCTGCTGGCGATCGTGGCTGGTGTCGGGCTATCCTGCGATGGACCGGTTTCAGAACGACCCGTCGGCACCGCACCAGCCGCCTCACGTGAGCACGCGATTGAGAGAACGCCGGTCCGTTCTTCCGCGTTGCGATCCGTGGGATACGACCAGGAGCAACGGGTCCTGGAGATCGAGTTCACCAGCGGCGCCGTGTACCAGTATTTCGACGTGCCGGCGGAAGTCTACCGCGGGCTGATGGCGGCCGAGTCGCACGGCCGGCACTTCCACCAGCACATTCGGAACAAGAGCTACCGATACCAAAGGATGAACTGAAGGCGTGCCGGCGAGCCGGACGGGCTGCCCGATCGAATTGCCTTCTCGGTTGGGGCCCTCGGCGGTACACTGGCGAAATCGGGACGGCCGCGGGCGATTGCAAGTGCCCAGGCCGGTCCGCCCACCCACTGCAACTGACGCGGCGGGCCGACGAGAGAATCGTCCGACACCGCGTTGTTGGTCGGGTCGTGCAGGTAGTGCGTCCAATCGTCGATCTGCGACGGCCGCGGCTTGACGGTCTTGGTCCATTGTCCGTCCGTTTTGATATACGCGACGCCGTGAGGGCACAGCACTCGCATCACTTCGTCCATCGACACGGCGCCGAGATCCTCCGCCACGACCAGATTGACGAGATTGTCGACGTACGGCAGTTGCGATCCGTCGAGCCGATCCGCGGACACTCGGCCGTAAAGCCCCACGTCATGGACGTGCCGGCGGGCCGCTTCGACGTGGGCGGGATCGGCATCGAGCCCTTGCACGAGGTAGTTCTCTGCGGCACCCAGAGCGGCGGTCAATTGCCCGTCGCCGCAGCCGAGGTGAACGACCAGGCCGCCTTGGACGCCGGTTGTGGCCAGGATCTCTCGGGCCGCCGGACGGGGCAACTCGCCGCCCGCCTTGTTCGTATTCTCGTTCGCACCGAGGATGCCCGAGGGGATCAGACAGATTACCGCGGCGAGGCCCCATCGACTGATGCACGTCCGGCAGGTCACGCTCGCTGTCATCATTCGGTCTCCTTGGAGATGCGTTAAAATGGCAAACGGGTTGCACTTATGCTAACCTTTCATATCCGTGCCCGCAAACCCCCGGAGAAAACCGAGCGGTGCCGGCCAATCGTGTTTTTCCCGGTGCCCGAGGATGGCAATCCGGCAGGTTTTCCGGGAGAATGGTACCATTGGACGATATGTTTTCACACGTTTAGCGGGCGGGCTTGCCCGCCGTTCCATGAATCCGATTCTTGCCGCGCGCGAAACGGCGGGCAAGCCCGCCCGCTAAACGTGAGCCCGCTAAACGTGGCAGCGGTAATACAGACTCCCAGCAAGAAAGGAACCACCCATGAGCAAGCCCAGGTTTCGAGGTCTCGTGTTGGCGGCGATCGGTTTGTTGGTCGCATGGCCGGCGAGTGCGGCGGAAGAACAAGCCGACCGACCGGCCGACGCCGCGTCGCAGAAGACGTTCGTGTTCAAGAAGATCGGCGAACGGGAACTGCAGATCCACGTCCATTTCCCGTCCGACTGGAAGGCCGATGACAAGCGCCCGGTGATCGTCTTCTTCTTCGGCGGCGGATGGACGGGCGGGAGCGTGGGACAGTTCGAGTCGCAGGCGAATTACTTCGCCGGCCGTGGTCTGGTGGCGGCCCGGGCCGACTATCGGGTAAGAAGCCGCGACGGCGTCACGCCCGACCAGTGCGTCGAAGACGCCCGCAGTGCCGTCCGCTGGCTGCGCAGCAACGCCGCCGAGCTGGGCATCGATCCGGCGAAGCTGATCGCCTCGGGCGGATCGGCCGGAGGCCATCTGGCCGCCTGCACGATGATCGCCGACGGCGTGGACGCCGTGGGCGACGATCTGACGATCTCCACGATTCCTCAAGCCATGGTCCTGTACAATCCCGTGCTCGACTTCACCCACGAAGCGATCTTGGCGCGGCTGGGCGACCGGCAGGAGCTTGCCCGAAAGATCTCGCCCACGCTGCACCTCGACAAGAACACGCCGCCGGCGGTGATCTTCTTCGGTTCCAACGACGGGCTGAAGGTCCACGGGGATGAATACTGGGCGAAGGCCGAGAAGCTGGGCGTTCGGGCGGAGAAGTACATCGCCGAGGGACAAGGACACGGGTTCTTCAATCGTTCGCCGTGGCTGGAGCGAACGACGATCGCCGCCGACAAGTTCCTGGCCTCGCTCGGCTTTTTGGAAGAGAAGCTCGACAAGCCGGGCGTGAGAAAGCCGTAACTACCGCTCCACCCGCCAGGTGCCGTCGACGTCGATGGACACGGCGAGCCGGCCGATCCGCTCGGCAGCGCCCCGTTCGTCGAACGCATGGAGCAAGCCGCCGGTCGCCTGCTCCGCCCCGGAAAACCGGCCCGACCGGCCAAATTACTCAAACGGCCAGATTCAGGACGTGTCCCCTCCCTGAAAGAGCCTGCGTTGTCAAGGGGTCTCCCGGTGGTTTTCGCGCGCACGGTTCGCGCTGAAGCTTCCAGGGCTTTTCTCTCACTGTCTGGGGCTGGTTGAGGAATCGGTTTGGGAACTTGGCTGTCGCGGTCATTG
>DATLAN010000688.1:0-7353 GCA_035527455.1 Thermoguttaceae bacterium | reverse complement strand
AACTGACAACTGAAAACTTCCCATGCGCGAACAAACCCTAACCATCCCCAATGCCTCCGGCGAAACCGTCTCGCTCCCGCTGACCTTCGTCCACACCCTGGTCATCGGCAGCGGGGCGGCGGGGCTCAATGCGGCCGTGCAATTGCGGGTGGGCGGCGTCGAGGACGTGCTGATCGTGTCCGAAGGCCTTCAGATGGGCACCTCGATCAACACCGGCAGCGACAAGCAGACCTACTACAAGCTCTCGCTGTGCGGCGACGAGGCCGACGCCCCGCGGATCATGGCCGACGCCTATTTCAGCGGCGGCGGCATGCACGGTGACCTGGCCCTGGTCGAAGCGGCCATCTCGCCGCGAGCGTTCATCAACCTGGTCAACCTGGGCGTGCCCTTCCCGCGCGACCCGTTCGGCCAGTTCATCGGCTACAAGACCGACCACGATCCGCGGCAACGGGCGACCTCGATCGGCCCCCGCACGTCCCAGGAAATGGCCCGGGCGCTGATCCGCGAAGTAGAACGTCGCGACATTCCCGTGCGGGAAAACCGCAACGTGGTCAAGTTGATCGCTGCCGGCGAAGAGGACCGGAAAAGAATCCTCGGCGCCGTGGCGATCCGGGACGACGGCACGCTCGAGGTGATCGGGGCCGAAAACGTGGTCTTTGCCGTCGGCGGCCCCGGCGGGCTGTACAAGACGAGCGTTTATCCCGAGGTCCACACCGGCGCGATCGGGCTGGCCCTGCTCGAAGGCGCCAAGGCCCAAAACCTGCCCGAGTCGCAGTACGGCATGGCCTCGATCAAGCATCGCTGGAACGTCTCGGGCACGTACATGCAGGTCGTTCCGCGGCTGATCAGCACGGCCGCCGACGGTACCAGCGACGAACGGGAGTTCCTCCGCGACTACTTCGACGACCCGGGCGAGATGAACTCCAACGTGTTCCTGAAAGGCTACCAGTGGCCCTTCGATTCGCGGAAGGCGCTGGGCGGCTCGTCGATCGTCGACGTGCTGGTCTACATCGAAACGGTGGTCAAGGGCCGCCGGGTGTTCCTCGATTTCCGCTGCAATCCCGACGGCTTCCGGTTCGAGGACCTAAGCCCGGAGGCCTTCGAGTATCTCGACAACTCCAAGGCCCTGCAGGATACGCCCATCGAGCGGCTGCGGCAGATGAACCCCGGGGCGATCGATTTGTATGCCGAGAAGGGGATCGACATCACCGCCGAGCCGCTTGAGATCGCCGTCTGTGCCCAGCACAACAACGGCGGGCTGGCCGGAAATCACTGGTGGGAATCGGTCAACGTCAAGCACCTCTTCCCGGTCGGCGAGGTGAACGGCTCGCACGGCGTCTATCGGCCCGGCGGATCGGCCCTGAACAGCGGCCAGGTCGGTTCGCTCCGGGCGGCCGAATTCATCGCCCATCGCTACGCCGGCTGGACGGTCGCCGAGGAGACGATCGAGCGTGCCGCCGCCGGTGCCGCTGCGGAAGTCTCGGGCTGGATCGCGAAGTGTGCCGGGGCGGAAACGCCGTGGCAAGCGGCTCGCGAGGAGTTCCAGCAGCGCATGACCCGCTCCGGCGCCCACATCCGTTCGGAAGACGAACTGAAGCGTGCGGTGGCCGAAGCGTGGGAGCAATACCGGCGGATCGAGGCGTCGGGCTGCGGTTACGCGGGCGTGGGCGAGTTGCCCGAGGCGCTGCGGAATCGCCATCTCTGCTTTGCCCACGCGGTCTATCTCGAGGCCGTGCTCTTCGCCCTGCGAAGCGGCGTGGGCAGCCGCGGTTCGGCCATGGTGATCGACCCGGCCGGGACGCGGGTACACGAGAAACTGGACGACGCCTGGCGGATCGTTCCGGAGAACACGGATTTCCGCGAAAAGGTCCAGGAGACGTTGCCGACGCCCGACGGCGTGGAGAACCGCTGGGTCGACCGGCGTCCGATCCCCGAGAGCGACGTCTGGTTCGAGACGGCCTGGGCCCGTTTCCGCAGCGGGGAGGTCTACGACGTGTAGGGTGGGCACCGCCCACCGAGTACACGCAGGGTGGCACTCCCTGAGGAACGAAGGGCGTGGTACGTCATGAAAACACGCCCTTCGTTCCTCAGGGCGTGCCACCCCGCAGATTACCGCAACGAGGTCAAGAACCGTTTGGTGTCAGTTGGTATCGGGGGTCTTTTGGGGCGGAGAGGGCGGCCCATCGGTTTTGGTGAAAGTTCGATTGAAGAGCCCCTTCAACGGGTTGACGATCAACTTGCTGACGACTTTCGGCTTGTTCGGGTCCTCCGGCGTTTTGGCCGCCGCCCCACCCTCGGGCGTCTTGGGGACCTCCGACTTCGCATCGGGCCCGTTCTGCCCGCCATCGGTCGCCGCCGTCTTGTCCCCTTGGCAGCCGGCGACCGCAATGGCCACGCACACGACGGCGCCGAGCATCAAGAAACCGAGACTCTTTCGCATCACGTTCTCCTCTTAACTCTGGTTATTTCTGGTGTATCTGGCTGGCCGAGAATTCCGAAGACCCCCGAATGGCCCCTCGATGAGGATTTTCCCCATTACCTTACCCCGCGGCGTGCGAATCGGCAAGCCATGTCCCAACAGCCGGCGGATCGGACAACTCGGGTAATTGGGCAAAATATGCCGGTTGTTCCTAATATTTTGGACATTCGATGCCGATCTTAGTCGGGGGTACTGTCTACGTGTACTGGCGGGAGTGGTTCGTAGTGACCGCATTCATGTAATTTTTCTCGCGGCTTGCGTAAAGCACGATCATCGAGGACCAACGTGTCGGGAGTCGGGAAAAGATCGATCGGCTGGGTCGCTACCGGCTGTTGTCTGGTGCTGGTCTGCTCGGGCTGTCGTTTCGGGCAACACTGGCAGGGGGCCAAGTGGCGATATTGGATAACCCAAGGGCCCGGCCCGGCTGATTGGGCCGAGTGCGCGGCCGACGCTCGCCAGACCGGTTGCCCGACGGATGGGGACCGTGCCTCGACGTGTACTTCCGAGTCCATCCAACCTTGCGGGCCATCGCCCTGCGGGTGTCGATTGGCGGGGCGGCTGGACTGCGCGGGCTCGGGCTCGGGCGCAGAGGTCGGTGTCGCGTATTATCGCCACCCGCGCTTCCACCCGGTGCCGCTTCGGCCGGTTTTTTCTTCGCCTTTCGCGGCGGTGCCGATAGCCGAACCGTTGGTGGTTCCGCCAGACGCCCTGCAGCCGATCATCCAGCCGGGCGCGATCCCGCCCCGCATCGAAGTCGTTCCCCCGGCGCCCGTGCTGGAGGAAATCCTCCGCCCGCAGCCGGAGCCGCAACCGGAAGACCGCCTGACGTCCGTCCCCCGGCGGCTGCCCCCCCGTCCCGACTCCCGGAGCTGGATCTTTCTCCCGGCCGCGCCCTCCAGGCAGAAGCAGGCCGCCGGCCCGCAACACCAGATCCGACGTTAATACCTCATTGCCATATTCGGGTCGCCGTCTCCTCCGGGCCGGAAACCGTGAACCAGTCGTTGAAGATGTCCAGGACCTCAATCCTCTGGCCCGTGTAGAGGACGACTTCCAGCCGATAGCGGCCCGGGGCGGGGATCAGGAAGGCCGGTTCGGACGTTTCACCAAGATGGTTGCTGCTGGTATTCCACCGTAGCGACACCGCGGCTCCCGGCTTCAGGTCCGGGCTCCATCCGCCATAGTGGCGAAACAGCAGCTTGCCGCGCTCGTCGTAGATGCAGACGCCGAAAGACGGACCGATCTCGCCGGGCGGCGTTTCGTAGGCGGAACCGACGTTCTTGACGACAAACTCTCCGCGGCACTGCTCCTCGACACCGGGGGCGAGGACGGTCGAATCGACGACCTTCAGGGCGATCCGGCTCTGGGCGCGTGGCTTGTCGGACTTGGCGAGGAAAACGTAGTAAACGTGCGGCAGCTCCGGCCGGGCGTGATTGCCCCAGGCAACGTGCGGGCGGCCGTGCGGATCCAGCGCCAATTGGAGCCAGTTCGAACGCGTCTCGTTGTTCGTCAGCCCGAGGCCGCTGCCGCTGCCGGCCGCTTCGTTCCATTGGCGGCCGTCCCAGTACTTGTAGTAGACTTCGGTTCGCCTGTCCGGCCCCGGCGCTTCCGGTCCATCAGGAATGGCGCACCAGATCACGTGCGGGCGCTCTTGGCCATCGACGGCCAGTTGCGGCAGGAAGCAGTTGTGTCCCAAGGCGCTCAATCCACCGCCGGTGGAGCTACCATCGCGCTCGATCCAGCGGTTGGCCTCCCAGAACCGGTAATAGATCTGCAGTCCGTGTTCCGCCGTCTCTTCGCGCCAGACAAGGTGCGGCCGGTCCTGCCGGTCCAAGGCAAGGGAAGGAGTGAACGATCTTTCGTCCGTCTGATCGACGCCGTACGGCTGGCTGCTTCCGCGGCGATCCGTCCAACGCTCACCGTTCCAGTCGGTATAGTAGATGTGCTTGGAATCTCCCCAGGCAAGGTGCGGCTGGTCTTGTGCGTCCAGGGCCAGGCAGACGGAGTCGAGATATTCGTCCGGTCGAACCTGGAAGACGTACCCGGTCTGGTTTCCGCCTCGCGTTCGCCACTGCCGGCCGTCCCAATAGCGGTAGGTGACGACCTGCGGCCAGGGGCTGTCGCGCTCTTCGGCCCGTTCGATGGCGGCGATGTGTGGCCGGCCGCAACGGTCGACCGCCAGGGCCAGCTCGCCCGTTTCGCTCTCGAACCACGGGATGCGATCCGCCTGCCAGGCGTGGCCGTCGAAGTGGCGGTATTCGATGCTGCGGTAGTCCTCGTTGTTGATCCAGACGACGTGGGGCCGGTCGTGGCGGTCCAGGACCAGACGTGCTCGCGTGGAACCGGCACGGCTGCTGTGGCTGATCCCGCCGCGCTGCATACTGCCGGCGGCTCCGGACCAACGTCGCCCGTTGAAGTAGGCGTAATAGACCTGGGTCGAATTGCGGCCTTCCCGCGTATCCCAGATGACGTGCGGCCGCCCGCGGCTGTCGACGGCCAGCCCTTGCGGCACCGAGTTGAGCGGGCCGCTGATGCCTTGCCCGGCGGCGGACCCGTCCAGGCTGTGCCACGGTCCGCCTTGATAGGGCGTTGATTCCAGCGCAAGCGGCGTCTGGTCGGCTGCCGTCAGCGCGGGGCAGAGAGCCGTCAACATGACGCACAGGAAGCGAAACATGGCGAATTCTCCAAAAGAAATCGGAACTGCCGGTTCGTTCGGCTGAGTTACAGCGGCTCGCGCTTTTTCTCGGTGTTCAGCTCCGGGCCGACCTGGCGGCGCTTGTAGGTGACCGAATACTCGACCAGCCGCTTCTCGCCCGGGCCGAGGTCCAGGAAGTATTTCACGTGGTTCTGGTCCACGCGCTCGACGCGGCCGTCGATGGCGTGCAGATCGACGTAGGCGCCCGGCTCGTTGCTGTTCCAGTCGACCGGCTTGCCGTCGCTGCCCCAGAGGACCACGTCGGCGTCGAAGCGGCGTTCCAGCTCGAGCATCGTCGGGACCGGTTTGCCGGCGACGATCTCCTCCTCGTAGACGAACGTCTCGTCGTAGTCGATCAGGTCATAGTAGAGCACGTACAGGTTGTCCAGCCGCCGCTTGTACTGCCGGGCGACCACGTTGGCGACGTGCTGGTCCTTCAGCCGCCGGACGATCGTCACGTCCGGATCGCGGCCGACGTTCACCTCGACCCGATCGCCGATGGGCACGTACTCGGTCGTCGTGCCGCCGACGTAGGCGAGATCCTTGTTCGCATACTCCGAGAAGAGCCGCACCGAGCCGTCGGGCAGCGGCGAGAGGCCCAGGTTTTCCATGGGGGACAGGTTCTTCTCTTGGCCGTCGTCGCCGAGCAGCTTCTGGTTCTTGAAGCGGTAGTACTTGGTGAAGTGACTGCCGCCGTCGCGGTCGGTCAGCTTGTAGATGCACTCCAGCAGCACGTCGGCGACGTTCATCGAGACCAGCCGCTTGGGCTCTTTGTCTTGGATGTCCTCGCGGCCCTCGATGGTGAAGAGGAAGTATTCGGACAACCCCTCTTTGACCACTTGCTTGGCCGGCTCGCTTCCCGACTGCCGCCCGCCTCGCCGCCGCAGTTCCCCGGCCACCTCCTCACCCCTTTGCACGATGCCGTTGAAATAGAACTGGGCTTCGGCCTTTTCGCCTTCGGTCAGGTCCCCGTACTTCCAGCCTCCCGGCGGCGGGCGGCGGGCCAGATCGGCGATCGTCTCCACCAGGTTGATCGTGCCGACGACCAGCCGCGTTTGGGCGTTGTCGTAGAGTTCGCCGGAGTCGTTGAAGACGCGGACGTACCCGGTCAGACGCAGCTTCGTCTCGTCCTCGTTGGCGATGCCCACGTAGTCGGCCTTCCAGGTGATGCCGCTGGTGAAGTAGCGGATCTCGACGGGCACCTTGCCGGAGAGGCGGCTTTGGATGTTCCACTGCAGGGCGTCGTTGCGCCCGGCCGGGAACGTGGTATCGACCAGGTCCACCTCGTCCTGGTGATCGAGGATGCGGAAGTCGATGCTCGTCGGGTCGATCAGCGTATTGGCCCAGGAGAACTGGATGCGGTTGGTGCCCGGCTTGACGGTCAGCAGCCGGTGCTCGCGGACCATGGTGATATCTTCGGAGTTGTAGATCGTAAGCTGGGTCCCCTCCCGCCGAGGGATCGTCACCAGGTCCACATCGGCCAGGACCGGCCCGGCCACGGCCAGTAGGAGCGAAAGGAGGACATATCGATTGGGAGGGAGCATTTGCTGATCCTCGTTTCTTGGGGGGGGGGATACATGCAAGTTGTTTATGGTTCAGCACTTACGGGAAGCGATCGGCTGAGTTCAGTGCTCGGCCGTCGGTTGCTTGGGCGTAACGCCGGATTGGGCCCACAAGTATACTGCTCCACCGGGTTTGACGAGGCTTCGGCCGAGAAAGTTCCCCCCGACGCGTCTGGAGGTGGCACCCATCCCGACTTCACGCCGACATGGCCATGATGCGGGCGGCCTGGGCGTGCGTCCAGCCGAAAACGTGTTCTTCCAACACGGAAAGCCGGCGTGGCGGCTACTCCGCCTTTCTCCGCAGCATGGCCGACCAGGCCATGGCGCCGGTGGCGTTGGGGTCGGCCGAGTCGAACCGGATCTCTCGCAGCCACTGGAAGTCGAACGAGGCGGAGAAATCGCCGCGGAGTTCTTCTTCTCTCACCCGGGGCGGTCCGTACTGGCGTTCTTCGTGGGCGTTGCCGGCGAGGATCAGCAGGTGCGTGCCCGGTTGCGAGAGACGGCGGACCGTTTCGACGTAGCCGGCGGCGTTGCTGCGGCGGACGCCGTGATAGCAGCCGCGGTCGAAGATGAAGTCGACGGGCCCCAGATTCTCGGGCAGATTCAGCACGTCCGCCACC
>DATLAN010000687.1:0-9652 GCA_035527455.1 Thermoguttaceae bacterium | reverse complement strand
TGTAGCCATTCCAACTGTCTCCTGCTTCGGGGAAAAAGGGTTTGTACCTTTCCCATAGCAAACAGTTGGAATGGTTTTCTTGATTTCTTGTCAGGAGAAACAACATACCAGGGGACAGGCGCATATATTGACGAAGGAGGGAGGTTTCGGCAAGATTTCGCTCACGCCTCGAACCGCATGAGTCGCGCCGGGAGGGGAGGTGTTCCATGTGCTTAACCGTGGCCTGCTCGCGGTCGCCCCCGCAAAAAACCGGCATGACACGCCAGTTCATGTATCTTACCCAGTATATGCGCCTGTCCCCTTTATTCCAAAGTGCGAGTTGTTTCGTGTTTCGTGCAGTTGGCGGCGTGGCCCAAGCCCTCACCCCCAGCCCCTCTCCCGCACGCGGGAGAGGGGAGCGAACGTCCAGCATACCAAACCGGCATTGGAACCACACCCGGTTTCGACGATAATGCGGCCGGCCGATTCCCATGCCGGCCTCCGAGGCCGAGGAACTCGTTGCACACGGAAGTGCCCATGTCGACCATCACCCGCTTGCGACGCCGTGTCAACCGGCGACCCGTGGACTCGAAGCCGCTCGGGCGTCCAGGCTTCGGCCGTCGTCTGGGCAGCGGGTTGCGACGCCGGGCGGCCCGTGCGTGGCGGCGGTTGACCGCCGGCCGCCCAAAACCGACCGCCGAAGCGGCCTGGCAGTGGCTGATCGCACGCGGTGGAGCCGACGGCATTGCCCCGGATGCCGGCCGGCAGACGTCCTGCCCGGGCGTGACCGGCGGTGCGATCGAAACGGTCTTGGCGTTCGGCGCAAAGGAGGAAGCCTGTCGCTGGGCCCGTTGGTTGACGTCGATTCAGCAGGCCGACGGGTCGCTGCCCGATGGATCGCTTCGAACCGCCTCGCTTTTCAACACCGCCCAGGCCGCCCGAGGGCTGCTTGCGGTGGAAGAAGAACTGCCGGAAGCGGCCGCCGCGGCCCGAGCGGCGTGCGGCTATCTGCGGTCGCAAATCGACCGGTATGGCCGGACGCCGCGGTCGGAAAGGCTTTCCACGGAGTCGGCCGAAAGCAGGACGATTCTGCTGGCCTGTTTGCCGCCGCTCTGGGAAGGTGCTCGGCGATTCCACCAGCCGGATTGGGAAGCGGCCGTTCGGCGGATCGTGACCGGAGAACTCCAAACGATCGAAACGTTCCGCCTGGAACTGCCGACCCACGTGTTGGCGCGGCGGATCGACGCGCTGGTCGAACTGGGCTGCCGCGAGACGGCCGCCTACCTATTGCAGTCGGTCGGGGCAGAACAACGCCGCGACGGCTCCATGGCGACCTTGCCGGGCGCCGCTTGGGTGTCGAGCGCGGGCCTGGCCCACCTGGCCGTCTGTTGGTACAAGCTCGCCGGAGATGATCCGCTCGCCCGCCGCCGGGCCGATCGAGCCATGCAATGTCTCGCCCGTCGGCAGAGTCGCGAGGGCGGATTTCGCGGGAGTTGGGGCCGCGGGGCGACCAATCATCCGAAAACGGAACTTGCTTGGACGGCCAAGCACTATCTCGACGCCGCCTTGCTGCAGGTCCGTTCGGCGTTCGATCTTTCGCACGTCCCCAACTCGATCGACCCGGCAGACGGCCGGGTGCAGGCCGTGCGTCGTTGGCTTGCGGAATTACCCGGTGACGCCCGGGTGGCCGACGTGGGTTGCGGAAGAGGGCGATTCCTCCGCCATCTAATTCAGTGGTTTCCCGACGCCCGGCTGACCGGCATCGACCTTTCCGCGGCGATGCTCGACGATCTGCCGCCGGGCGTCGCTGCCTTGCACGGCAGCTTGCTGCGGATTCCCGCCGCCGACGGGACGTTCGACGGGGCCTTCGCCGTCGAATCGCTGGAACACGCCCTGTTGCCGGCCCGCGCCGTGGCGGAACTCTGCCGCGTCGTGCGCCCGGGCGGCCGGGTCTTGATCATCGACAAGCACCGCCGGCGGCAGCCGCTTTCGCTATACGAACCTTGGGAACGGTGGTTCACGCCGCAAGAACTCGCCGGCTGGTTGGAACCATCCTGCGACGAAGTGCGGGTGGGCCCCGTTTCTCACCTCGAGGGTCGCGGGGGGAATCGCCTCTTTCTGGCCGCGACGGGCAGACGGCGGTGAGCGGTCGGGCGAAGCCGCCAGCGGCTATTCGGCCTGACGCTTGTGCGGCGTGTCGTGGCGGAGGCCCTTGCGCTGGAGGAACTCCGACGACGCGCCGGGACCCAGCGGCTTGGGAACGCCCGGATGGGCCGGCTCGGCTTCCGGGGCGACCGGCCGCGGAGGACCGATACCCAACTTCTGCAAGCCGGGCCAAAGCAGATGGGCATTCTCGCGCAAATATCCCCAGCGAAAATAGTAACGACGGAAACACCACGCGTGGAGCTGCGCCAACCGTTCCGCCGAGATGTGGTCGCACTTCAGCACGGGCGTGTAAACCGTGTAACGGCTGAAATCGGTCTGCGTAATCCGGTCCTTCATCTCCTCGTAGAACTTCGTGCCCGGGTAGGGAGTCACGACGTTGAAATTGGCGAAGGTGGGGCCGATGGCCTTGGCGTACTGGAGCACATGGCGGATCGAACGCTCCGTGTCCTCGGGAAAACCGATCATGAAACCGGCCACCGTGCGGATCCCGAGGCTGCGGCACGAGGCGATGAATTCCCACTGGCGGTCGTCCCGAACCGGCGCGCGGTCGTGTCGCTTGAGCGTTTCGTCATCCGGCGTCTCGATCCCCACGGTGATGCTCGTCAGCCCGACCCGCTTCAATACGCGCAGCACCTCCGGCCGCATCAAGTCGATGCGCGTCTCGATCGAGAACTGGATCTTTCGCGGCAACCGGCCGATCAACTCGGCCAGGCGGAACACATTCTTGCGATCGAGCCCGAAGAGCGGGTCGCGGAACTTGAACGAGCGAAACCCCCAGTGCCGCACGCCGTGAGAAATCTCCTCGACCACCGCCTCCGGATCGCGGTGCCGCACGGAGTTCTCCAGGATGATGTAGGGGCAGTAGTTGCAACGAAACGAACAGCCTCGGCTGGCTTGGACCAGACCCGTGGGAAACCGCCAGAAATCGTAGCTGACGCGAAACCGCCGCGGGTGAAAGGGCGACCAGTCGGGCGGCGGCAGGCGGTCGAGGTCTTCGATCACGCCCAGTTGAACCGCCGCGCGGGGACGGGAGAGCACTTCGTCCAGACGCCACAGCAGTTGTTCGGCTTCTCCCTTGACGACGGTGACGTTCAGAGAATCGAAGGCCTCGGGCATCACCGACGCGACCAGCCCGACCACCAGCACTCGCGCCGAAGGGTTCTCCTCCAGCACGCGGGCCATCGCCCGGTGCTCCAAATCCAACGTGATCAGCGAGGGACAGAAGACGTACAAATCGGCTCCCGGCGGCGCGGAATCCTCGGCGTATTGCACGCGGTGTCCCAGACGCTTGAAAATGGCCGCCAGGTGGGCGAACAACAGGGCGACCGGCCTGCGGTCGCGGGTGTAGAAACGGCGGATGATCTTCCCGCGCAACCCGCCGCCGCCGTACTGCCCCACGCCGAACCCGCCGGCGAAATCCTTCGACACGTCCCGTTTCCGCGTGTCCCACAAAACGACGTGCATCCGTGACTCCTGCAACTCGAATCCTTTCCGAACGTGCGTGAAACGACAGGTCGCGGAACGTCGCACGCACTTGGTGAATCAGCCGGCCTTGCCGTATAAGTGGTGTTCTGGAGCGTGGACGCCCACGCCCTGTCGTTGCCGCCCGTCTTCTTCAGGCGCACCGATCGGTTCGTCTTCGCGCCGCAGGGAAAGGACATGTCCGTCCCGGCTCACGCGGTAGCGAATCCCCCGCCAGGTCACGCGCCGTCCGAACATCGAAGCGAACAGTCCCAGCCAGTTGGTCAGCGTGACCAGCGGCGTCATCCACGTGTCGAAACGTCTTGCCTGCTTCAGGTCCCGTTGCCGATCGGGGAAATACGTGCGGATCAAGTCCTGCCGGACCGCGCCGCGAAATACGGACAGCAGGTAGAGCACGCCCAATGCGCAGGCGGGAATCCACACCGGCGGCGTTCCCCGCGCCAGGCCCGATCCCAGCGCAACCAGGTTCACCAACCACGTGAGACTCGACAGCGTGGAGGTTACCAGCCCGAATAGCCACCAGTCGGGAACGTAGCAGCGTCCCAGGAAGTATTGCCGTCGGAGGAACGAGAGCATCTCGGCCCCGCCGTAATCGGCCGGCGAACCGACGACGCAAGCCGGCTCGAATCGCACTTCCAGCTTCCGGCGGCGCAGCACCCGGCTGACCGCCAGATCGTCGCTGAGCGTCCCTTCCCACACGCGGTGCAAGTCGATCGAATCGAACAACTCCCGACGAATCCCCCACGACCCGCCCCAGATCATGCTGTGGCTGGTCTTCCCCAACAACGACATGACGATGCAATTGATGCTGTAGAGCAGATGATTGGCCCAGGAACTGCGAACGGGTATCAGCCAGCGGTAACCGGTCACGGCGCCGACTTCGGGCCGATTCAGCCGCCGGATCATCATCCGCAACCACTCCCGGCGGGGCCGGGCGTCGGAATCGACGAACACCAGGTACTCCACACGTTCGGGAAGCTCGGCCGTCGCTGCCCGCAGGTTGTGGGTCTTCTGGCCGCACTGCGTCGCACGTCCGGCCACGACCAGCCGGGCAGCCACCTGCGGATGCTCCGCCATCACCCGGCGAATTACCTCGCAAGCCGGATCCTCCTCGCTTTCCACGATGAACGCCACCTCGTAGTCGTCGTACTCCTGGCGCATCAAGGAGGAAAGATTCCCGTGCAAGTCGACGTCGATCCCTTTGCACGGGGCGAACACACCGACGTGACCGCTGGGATAGAACGCCCCCATGCCGCGCATGCCGCTGCGGGCGTAGCGCCGGTGTTCCCACGTCTGCAGCGCCAACAACAGCGACTGGCCCAGCGCCAACGCGAGCAGGATCAGATAAGCCACAAACCAGAACGATTCCATTCTTCCGCCGAAAGGGCCATCCGTGGTGACGTGGAAGAACCACACCGGACACAATAGCGCGTACGGCCGAGAAAATACCGCCCTGACACGAAACGGTCAAGATCAACAACCGCACAAAATGAAAGCTCTGTGATTCACGGGATAAACTGAGGCGGTGCGGAAATCTGAGAAATCAGGATAGATTGCACGGCCTGGGCGAGCGTGGCAATCGAGAAATGTCCGTGGTATACCCACGCTACGAAGGCCGGCGACCGAAGTTTTCCGAATAAGAAAAGCGCCTGCGCGTCCGAGACTTCACTTCGTACTCGACGCCACCGCTCGCCTTCCTTCCCCCTTCGACGTCGCCCTGTTCGATCTTCGGCATTCAGGTTGCGAACCGGTCCTGCACCGCTTGCACCGACATCTCCTCTTCTCGCATCGCCTCCATGGCACGAACGGCTGCGTCGGCGGCCTGGATGGTGGTCAGGCACGGGATGCCGTGGGAAACGGCCGCGGCGCGGATGCTCCCTTCGTCGGTTCGGGCGCCCTTGCCGCTGGGGGTGTTCATGACCAATTGCAGGTCGCCGTCGACCATGTAATCGAGCACGTTGGGGTGGCCTTGCTGGATTTTCTTCAATTGCCGAACCCGAATACCGGCCTCTTCCAACCGCAGGGCCGTGCCCCGGGTGGCCAGCAACTCGTAGCCCAGCTTCTCCAGCCGCCGGGCCAAATCGACCACGTGATCCTTCGCCCGATCGGCCACGCTGACGAAGATCTTGCCGCTTCGAGGCAGGACCGTCCCGGCGGCCAACTGGCTCTTGGCAAAGGCGACCGAAAACCGCTCGCTGATCCCCATCACCTCGCCGGTCGACTTCATTTCCGGGCCCAAGACGATGTCCACGCCGGCGAACTTGACGAACGGAAAGACGGCCTCCTTGACCGAAACGTGCCTGGGGATCGGCGCTTCCCGGTAGCCCTGCTCGGCCAGCGACACGCCGACCATCACCTTGGCCGCCACCTTGGCCAGCGGCATTCCGATCGCCTTGGAGACGAACGGCACCGTCCGGCTCGCCCGAGGATTCACCTCCAACACATACACGGTGGGACGCCCGTCCTCCATCTTTACCGCGTATTGCACGTTCATCAGCCCCCGGACGCGAAGCTCCCTCGCCATCGCGCAGGTGGCCTGGCGGATCTCCTCCACCACCGGGCCGGGCAGACTGTACGGCGGAATGACGCAGGCCGAGTCGCCCGAGTGGACGCCCGCCTCTTCGATGTGCTCCATGATCCCGGCCACGATGACCTGCTCGCCGTCGGCGATCGCGTCCACGTCGACTTCCGTGGCGTCCTCGAGGAAGCGGTCGATCAGCACCGGCTGGCCCTGGGCCACGATGAAGGCCTCGGCCACGAACCGTTCGAACTGGGCCGCGTCGTAGCAGATTTTCATCGCCCGGCCCCCGAGCACGAAACTCGGCCGCACCAGCGCGGGGAAACCCACCCGGGCAATCACCGCCCGGGCCTGATCCATGGTCCGAGCGATCCCGTTGGCCGGCTGCTTCAACCGAATCCGCTCCAAAAGATTCTTGAATTTCTCGCGGTCTTCGGCGTCCTCGATCGTATCCACGCTGGTGCCGATGATCGGCACGCCGGCCGTGAGCAGCGCCCGGGCGAGGTTCAACGGCGTCTGCCCGCCGAACTGCACGATCACGCCGTCCGGATCGACCCGATCGCAGATGTTCAGCACGTCTTCGATCGTCAGCGGTTCGAAGAACAGCAGGTCGCTGGTGTCGTAGTCGGTGCTGACGGTTTCGGGGTTCGAGTTGACCATGATCGACTCGATTCCCAATTCCCGCAATGCGAAGCTGGCGTGGCAGCAGCAGTAATCGAACTCGATGCCCTGCCCGATGCGATTGGGCCCGCCGCCGAGGATCACCACGCGCCGGCGACCCGGCTTTTTGGGCGGCGTTTCGTCTTCGTCCTCGTAGGTCGAGTAGTAGTAGGGCGTGTAGGCCTCGAACTCCGCGGCGCAGGTGTCGACCGACTTGAACGTGGCCACGATGCCCAGCGCCTTGCGCCGCGCGCGGACGTCCATCTCGGTCGTGTCCCACAAGGTGGCCAGTTGGCGATCGGAGAAGCCGTATTGCTTGGCCTGGCGGAGCAACTCTTCGGGCACGCCGTCGAGCTTTTCCTGCCGGCGCAATTCCTCTTCCAGTTCGACGATCTCGGCGAGATTCTCCAGGAACCACGGATCGATGCCGGTCAGTTCGTGGATCTCGTCGATCGACATGCCGTATTTCAGCCCGTAGCGCAAGTGCCACACCCGCTGGTCGCCGGGCACGGACAGCTTGGCGCGGACGTCGTCGATCGAAGGCTGCTCCGGCGTGCCCCAGAGGTCTTTTCCGTCACAGCCGAACCCGAAGCTGCCGACCTCCAGCCCGCGCAACGCCTTCTGGAACGATTCCTTGAACGTCCGCCCGATGGCCATCGTTTCGCCCACGCTCTTCATCTGCGTGGTCAGCGTGGCGTCGGCCTCGGGGAACTTCTCGAAGGCGAACCGTGGGATCTTCGTCACCACGTAATCGATCGTGGGCTCGAAACAGGCCCTCGTCTCGCGCGTGATGTCGTTGGGCAACTCGTGCAGCCGGTAGCCGATCGCCAGCTTGGCCGCGATCTTGGCGATCGGGAAACCGGTCGCCTTCGAGGCCAACGCGCTGCTGCGGCTCACCCGCGGATTCATCTCGATCACCACCATGCGGCCGTTTTTCGGGTGGATGGCGAACTGGATGTTCGACCCGCCGGTCTCCACGCCGATCTCCCGGATCACCGCCAGCGACGCGTCGCGCATCCGCTGGTATTCCTTGTCCGTAAGCGTCTGGGCAGGCGCGACCGTGATCGAGTCGCCCGTGTGAACGCCCATCGGGTCGAAGTTCTCGATCGAGCAGATGATCACGACGTTGTCGTCGGCGTCGCGCATCACCTCCATCTCGTACTCTTTCCACCCCAGCACCGCTTCCTCGAGCAGCACCTGGTGGATCGGCGACTCGTCCAGCCCGCGCGAGATCAGCCGGTCGAACGTCTCGCGGTTGTACGCCACGCTGGAACCGGCTCCGCCGAGCGTGAAACTCGGGCGGACCACGCAGGGCAGCCCGATCTGTTGGACGACCTCCCGGGCTTCTTCCAGGGTGTGGATCGTCTCGCCGCGGCAGCACTCCAGCCCGATCCGCTCCATGGCCGCCTTGAACCGGTCGCGCTGCTCGGCCTTGGCGATCACCTCGGCGGTGGCCCCGATCATCTCCACGCCGTATTTCGCCAGCACGCCGTGCCGGTCGAGGTCCATGGCCAGGTTCAACCCGGTCTGTCCCCCCAGCGTGGGCAGCAGCGCGTCGGGCCGTTCGACCTCGATCACCTTGGCCACGATCTCCCAGGTCAGCGGCTCGATGTAGGTGCGATGGGCCATTTCCGGGTCGGTCATGATCGTGGCCGGATTCGAGTTGACCAGCACGACCTCGTACCCCTCCTCCTTCAGCGCCTTGCACGCCTGGGTGCCCGAGTAGTCGAACTCGCAGGCCTGCCCGATGATGATGGGCCCGGAACCGATCAGCAGAATCTTGTGGATGTCGTCGCGGCGTGGCACGTGGCGAGTTTCCTCCGGTGTTTTCAGCGAATGGCGCCGGCTGCCCCCCCAGGTATCGGGGGAAGACTGTGCAAAATCTCATAAGATTATCACGAGAGACGGTCGGGATTCAAGGGGCCGTGATTCCCCGCAGATCGGCCCGTCATTCCCCGCAGATCGTCTCCCCGATCGTTCCCGGCCGGCCTGATTGTTACCCGGTTCGGCGGCCCGAGGAAAACAATTCCCGTTCGGCCTGGCCGCAACGAGCCTCGCAAGTCGTTGCGGATCAGCCAGTTACGCGATCCGGCGCCGAAGCGGCACCCGGCTCGAACCCCATTGTTTCCCGTCCCACGCCTGCGCGGCGTACGGACCGGGCCCGGCCGAGTTCTTCGTAACCCATTGCAGTGCAACGGGTTAGGCCGTTTTTCCGCCCCTTGACACGAGGCGTTCGGTCAGGTCCCATGGGTGGTTGTTGCGTTGGTGCAAGACATTTCGCCGCAGCGACTTACGTCATAGTTACCCGATTTTTGCCGATTTCGCTCATCCGGAAGCAACAATTCCCAGCCCGCCCCGCGGCGCGGCCGTCATCCCGCGATCGAATTGCCAAAGAGTCCACCCGCACCGATTTGCCACGGACGTATACCTATCTATGTGTACACTATCCACGTCCGGAAGTCAAGCTCCTTACCTGGCCACCGGCAGCGCTGCGGCCATAGTCGCGCAAGGCTTGCGTTTCCTCTTCGTGGATCGCGCTGTCGAGAAAGCCGCGCCGGTCGTCGATCATCTTCGTCGTGAAAAACGTCCGTTGCCGACGGTTCCCGCGCTGGGTTATGTGATGTGGCAGCCCAGGAACGACCAATCTCGCCATGCGGCAAATCTGCCGAATTTCGCCCAGTATGCCAATATCGGTTCGTGTCCCCATCCCTGAAAGAGCCTGCGTTGTCAAGGGGTCTCCCGGTGGTTTTCGCGCGCACGGTTCGCGCTGAAGCTTCCAGGGCTTTTCTCTCACTGTCTGGGGCTGGTTGAGGAATCGGTTTGGGAACTTGGCTGTCGCGGTCATTG
>DATLAN010000686.1:0-6284 GCA_035527455.1 Thermoguttaceae bacterium | reverse complement strand
TTCGACCTGACCGTTCTGGACGACGCGGAGTACGACGGCGTGCAACGGGCGGTGGTCGTCGCCGGAGCCCTCGGGATGAACGACGGCAGCGGGGCCGTGAACGTCCGCGACGACGACGCACACCACTTCGCTTTCGACGCGATCGGCGGTGTCCGGACGATCGGCGAGCCCTTCGGCGTGACCGTGCGTGCGAAGGACGTGCGAGGAGAAACCATTGAAGTGGCCGCCGGCACGGTCAGTCTCGGCGGCCGGACCGCCGGCAGCACGGCTTCCACGGTCGTGATTTCGGAGGTGGACACGGAATCGCCGGACCGGATGGAATTCACCAACGTCTCCAGCGCGAACGTGGATATTTCCGGCTGGCAGGTCTTCGTCTACGACCGGATCTATCCCACGTCGCCGCGGCCGGCATACACGTTCCCGGCCGACACGATCTGTCCGGCCGGCGGCGTGTTCACCCTCCAACAGAACGGCACGGCACCGGGGACGTATCCGACTTTCTATACGGGCGACGACATCAGTTGGCGGCCGTACTCGCCGACCGGCGTGCTGCTGCTGGACGACGCCGGGGCCGTGGTCGATTTCGTGGCGGCCTCGGCATTGGATCCTGCCGCGATTACCGATCCTGTGACGCTGGTCCCCGATTTCTGGCAAGGCGCGGCCGTGCCGGCCCAGGCAGACTATTCGGTGACTTACCAGCGCGTCGGAGGCAGCGACACCAACGGCCAGAGCGACTGGATACTCCGGGGATCGAGCGCCGGGACGATCAACCCCGGCATGACGCTGCCCTTCGCCGATCAGCCGATTTCCATTCCCGTAACTCCGTTGACCGCCGTGGAACTGGTCGGCGGGGTCTGGACGGGCGAGGTGAGCGTCGAGGCGCTCTCGACCGGCGTGATGTTGACCGCCGCGGCGGGTCGGGGATTGTCCGGCACGAGCAACGCCTTCGACGTGGAACCGGGGCCCGTCGATCGGTTCGGGTTCAGTTCGATCGCCTCGCCCCGGTACGCCGACCGGCCGATCGGCGTCACGCTGACCGCCCTGGACGCCTACGGAAACACGGCCACCAGCTTCAACGACACCGTAGACCTCAGCGGCTGGACCGCGGCCGGCGCGTCCTCGATCGTCGTCACCGAGTGTGGTCTCGACGGACCGGATTATATCGAAATCCAGAACGTTTCCGACCGTGAGATCGACACCTCGGGTTGGATCGTTGCGGTCAGTGACGATTACGATGACGTCAACGTCGCCAACGCCCTGACCTGGTCCTTGCCGCCGAGCATTCCCGCGGGCGACGTCCTCCACCGAACCGACGACGAAGGGCCGAATTACTGGCAGGGGAACATCCACTGGGGCGCCGGGAATCCCGGTTGGGCGGTCATCCTCGACGACGCCCGCGAGATCGTCGATTTCGTGGCCTGGGGATGGACGGCTTCCGATCTGGCCGAAATGAACGCCGTGATCGACGGCCACAACCTCACCCCCGGCGACCAATTCACCGGCGACGGCGTCCCGCTGATCGGAACCGACTCGATCCAGCGCCAGGGCAATGAAGACCGGAACTCCGCGGCCGATTTCTCTTGGGCGCCGCCGGAAAGTATGGGTGTGCAGAACACGGGCCTGAGCGTTCCCTTCCCCGGCGAATCGACGCCGGTCGCCGTGACGCCTGCGGTAACGGCGAGTTTCACCGACGGCGTATGGACCGGCGACGTGTACGTGCCGGACGTGCTCGGCGACGTCTACTTGCAGGCCGACGACGGCAACGGACACGTCGGTTCGAGCGACACCTTCGACGCGCTGCGGTTCTACAGCGAGATCCGCGGCGGCAAGTTTCTCGACCGCGACGGAGACGGCGTCTGGGATCCCGAAGAAGAGGGCCTCGAAGGCTGGCAGATCTATCTGGACGAGAACCTCAACGGCCGATGGGACGCCGGCGAACCCACCACGCTGACCGACGTTAATGGGGAATATGCCTTCACCGGCCTGCTGCCGGGAACCTACACCGTGGCCGAAGTGGCGCGAGACGACTGGGTGCAGACCTATCCCCGGGACAATCCTCTCGGGGAGCGGGCAGCCGAACCGCGCCTGGAGATCACCACCACCGCTTCCGATGCGCCCGTTTACGTGGCTTCCCAACCCGTCCCGGCCGGCGGGGATTCCGATCTCCTGCCCGAAACGAACGTCTCCGGATCGTTGGTCGGCATCGACCTGTTTCGTGCCGATCCACGGTTTGCGGGAATCGACGGCAGCGGGTTCGCCACGGTGATTCTGGATACGGGAATCGCCGTGGATCACCCGTTCTTCGGCCCCGATCAAGACGGCGACGGCGTGGCCGATCGGATCGTTTACCAGTGGGACTACGCCGACAACGACGGCGACGCCAGCGATACGAAGTGGGCCCATGGATCGACCATCGCCAGTATCGCCGCCTCGGGGGACGCGACGTATACGGGCATGGCACCGGGTGCGGATATCATCTTCTTCAAGATCTTTCCCGATTCGGGCGACAGTAGTTTCGCCTACGTCGAGAGCGCCCTGCAATGGGTCATCGACCACGCGGCCGAGTACAACATCGCCAGCGTCAACATGTCGTTTACCGACGGCGAGAATTTCACCACTTTCGTGAATCCCTATGGAATCGGCGACGAGCTGGCACAACTGGCGGCCATGAACGTGATCGTGGTTTCCGCCGCCGGCAACGCCTTCTATACGTACGACAGCGCTCAGGGCGAGTCCTACCCGGCGGCCGATGCCCACAGCCTCTCGGTCGGAGGGGTCTACGTCGCCGATTACGGACGTCGGAGTTACGGCAGCGGCGCGGTGGCCAACACGACCGCGGCCGATCGCATCGCGCCCTACTCGCAACGCCACGAGACCATGACCACCGTGTTCGCCCCCAGCGGCAAGGTCACCGGGGCCGGAAAGGATACTCCCGCAAGGGCCACCACGGATGGCACCAGCGCGGCCGCACCGCACGTGGCGGGTATCGCCGCGCTGGCCCAGCAATTGGCCGTGCGGGAATTGGGCCGGCGCTTGACCACCGACGAATTCATCTCGTTGCTGCGTCAAACGGGCGCCGTCATCCACGACGGGGATGACGAGGACGACAACGTGGTGAACACGGACGCCGATTTCCCGCGAGTCGACGCCTTCGCGCTGGGCGAGGAGATCTTACGGCTGGCTGCCATGAGCCGTGCCCATTCGGTTGTTCTCGCGCAGGGAGAGGTCATCGAAGACGTTGATTTCGGCAACCGCCCGGAGACGAAAATCGCCGACCGCCACGTCTTCTACAACCGTTCCGCCTTCGACGGAAACGACGCCGAGGCCAACGCGGCCGACGACGACGCCGTCGCCGTCGACAAGGAGGCCCTGCTGCCGGGCGAGAGTGCCGCGTTCGCCCATTACACGAGCTTCTCCCGCGGCATCAACGGCATCATGGTCGATGTCGCTCATGCCACCCGAACCCCCACGGCCGCCGACTTCCTTTTCAAGGTCGGAAACAACAACGACCCCGCGACGTGGACGCCGATCTCCGGACCCGGCAGCGTCGCCGTGCGCGAAGGCGCCGGCACGGGCGGGTCGGATCGCGTAACGATCCTCTTCGAGGACGGAGCGGTCAAAAACCAGTGGCTTGAGGTAACCGTTCTGGCGGGGAACCTCGGGCTGGATCGCAGCGACGTCTTCTATTTCGGCAACGCCGTCGGCGAGGCGGGCAACTCGCCAACCAACGCCCAGGTCACGGTCATCGACATGCTCCTGGCCCGCAACAACCCCCGAAGCCTCATCAACCCCGCCCCGATCGATTTCTTCTGCGACTACAACCGGGATGCGCGCGTGAATGCGACCGACGTGCTCTTGGCCCGAAACAACCCGACCGGCTTCCAATCCACGTTGAAGCTGATCAACCTGTCCGGACAAGGATACGGCGGTCCGGCACAAGCAGCTGAGGGGCCAGGTACCGAGGCAAGCGCCGCTGCACTGGTACCCGCCGGTTGGTTTGCAGAAGATCTCATCGAGTCGGACGATACGCCGGCCGGCACGGCTTGGCTCCGCGATATCGAGCCGTTGACGGCGAAAGGTCGGGAATCTCGAGAAAGTACCGTGGCCAGGAGGATTATCGACGACGTGTTTCTCGCGGCTTTTTGGTAGCTCAAGTAGGCCGGAACAAGGTCGCCGAAACACCTGCCGGAACATCGCAACTGGGTGATAACGTGCCAGCAGCTTGTCGCCGAACCAACGCGTGTCCGGCGACCGAAGTTCCGGCAGCCGTTCCAGTTGCTCGTTCCGGCCTACCCGCTCGTCTCGCCGCAGCAAGACGGCTGCTGACGGCCTTCAGTGCTCGACGACCGCGAACGATCGGGCGATTTCCGCGGGAATCCGGGCGGGCTGTCCGGTGGCCAGATCGACGAACGCCCACTTCGTCTCGGCCGTGGCCAACAGCTCCCCGTCGGTTTCTCGCAGCATGCGATAGCGGCGGACCGAGGTGACTTTCTTCATGGTGGCCACCCAAGTCCGCACGATCACCCGGTCGCCCGCCCGCGCCGGCCGGTGGTATTCGATCGTATGCGAACGGGCCACCCAAACGAAACCGAGTCGGCGGTACTTCTCGGCCGGCCAACCTTGCGCCGCCGAATGGGCCACCGCCGCCGACTGCATCCACTGCACGTAGGCCACGTTGTTGGCGTGGTCCAGGTCGTCGATTTCGTCTTCGCCCACCGTGTGGAAATATTCGTAGATCTCGGGCATCTCGGCTCCGTGTTCCGCTTGCGTTTCACGATCGCATCCGGTCATGTCGATTCGATTGCCGAGATCTCAGTGCCCGTGATGGCCAATCGCTAACTCATGTACCATCATAACCGACCGCGAATCACCGGTAAAGCAGCTTGACTTTGCCCCGGCCGCGCGACAAGAATGGATCCGATCGGACGGCACCATCGCGGGCTGGCAAGAGAAGCTCTTCGAGGAGATTCGCCATGACACGTCTACCTTTGTCCCGCCGGCAGTTCGTCGCCTCGTCGCTGGCGGCCTGTGCGCTGCCGACGTGGCTGCAAGCGGCGGAGAAGCAAACCACGGAAGTCCCCTGGCTTGCCGACGTGCAGCGAGTGCCGAAGGTCCTGCCGGAACACGCTCCGCGGCTGTCCCCGTTGTTGGTCGATGACCAGGGCCGGCCGATCACCACCCTGGCCGGATGGCAGGAGAAGCGCCGGCAGATCCGTCGATGGTGGCTCGACTTCCTCAAACCGCTGGCCATCGACCGGAAGGGGCCGCCGCCGTTGCATGTGTTGGCCGAAGACCGCAACGACGGCGTGGTGCGGCAACTGGTACGCTACGAGGTCGAGCCGGACGTGCCCTGCGACGCCTACCTGTTGAAGCCGATCGATCGGCAGGCACGTTGCCCCGGCGTGGTCGTATTGCACTCGACGGTCAATCACACCATCCGCCAGCCGGCCGGCGTCGAGGGACTTCCGGAGAAGGCCTTCGGGCTGAAACTGGCGCGGCGCGGTTGCGTCGCGTTTTGCCCACGGAATTTTCTCTGGGTGACCGACGGGGAAGCCTTCGACCGACAGCAGGTCGACCGGTTGCAGGCCCGGCATCCCGGCTCGAAGGGAATGGCCAAGATGCTCTACGACGCCCAGGTGGCCGTCGACATTCTTGCGGGCATGTCCGAGATCGATCCGGATCGCCTGGGCGCGGTCGGCCATTCGCTCGGCGCGAAGGAGGTGCTCTATCTGGCGGCGTTGGACGAGCGCGTGAAGGTCACCGCCAGCAGCGAGGGAGGGATCGGCACGCGCTTCTGCAACTGGGACGCCCCCTGGTATCTCGGCGAAGAGATCCGCCGCGAGACGTTCGCCCACGAACACCACGAGCTGCTGGCGCTGGTCGCTCCCCGCGCATTCCTGCTGCTCGGCGGCGACCGGTCCGACGGCGACCACAGTTGGCCGTTCATCGAGGCCGTGCTGCCGGTCTACAAGCTCTACGGCCCGACCGCTCGCGTGGGACTCTTCAACCACAAGAAGGGCCACAGCGTCCCGCCGGAAGCCGAGCGAGCGATCTACGAGTGGCTCGCGCAACTATAGGGCCCGGTCGCCATCCCCCCATTCGGGTTTCGGGTCCGGAAATCCGAAGATTCTTCGCAGAAGGTGCTTGCAAGGTTTTCAGAAGTTGGTAAACTCACGGGGTGGGTTTTGAGCCCATTCCTAGCTCACAGCACCTTGCTGGATGGGACGGCCGCCCACAACTCGAAACAGGGCGGATTGCCATGCTGCCGAACGGATTCGCACACC
>DATLAN010000685.1:0-3112 GCA_035527455.1 Thermoguttaceae bacterium | reverse complement strand
CAAATCGACCGGCTCTCGACGGCGATCATCGCCCGGGCCGCGGCGGAGGGGAACCGCTTGGCTCGGGAGGCCTTCGACCGTGCTACCGAGGCTTACGGCTGGGCGATTGCCCAGATGATCACGCTGTTGTCCCCCAACGTGGTGGTCGTCGGCGGCGGTGTCTCGCTGGTGGGCGAAGCGTTGTGGTTCGCTCCGCTGCGGGAACAGGTCGCCCGCTACGTATTCCCGCCGCTTCGCGGAAGTTACCGCATCGTGCCCGCCGCGTTGGGCGAAGAGGTCGTCGTCCACGGGGCGTTGGCCTTGGCGGCGTCGAGTTGACCGCAGCGTGCCTTCGCGAAAGAATTCTTCAGGCGGGCATTGTCTGCCGTGAGCCAATTGGCCGGTCGAATCAGTGTTATCGATTCTGGAGTTCATGATGACCACCCAAACCGTCGAGCAATTGACGTCGAAGAAATGCGTGCCCTGCGAGGGCGGCGTAGCGAGGTACACGTTTCGAGAAGCCGAGGAGCAGTTGGAGGGTCTTTCCGGATGGCGGCTGACGGACGAGGGACGCAAGCTTCGCAAGGATTGGAAGCTGAAGAACTTCGTTGCCGGCATCGACTTTCTCAATAGGGTGGCCCAGGTGGCGGAAGAGGAAGGCCACCATCCCGACCTCCACCTGGAGAGCTACCGCCACGTCTGGATCGAGATCTGGACCCACGCGATCGACGGCCTCTCGGAGAACGATTTCATCCTCGCCGCGAAGATCGACCGTCTTCGGGAAGGCCATTGAACAAGCCGCTCCTGCGAGAACGGCGGGCAAGCCCGCCCGCTAAACGCTGGTACTCTGCCCTGTAAGCTCACAGGTACTCGGCCGGGAACTTCCAAGGATCGCGATACTCGGGCACGGCCGCCTTGGCCGCCTCTGCGTCGCCGACGATCTGCTCGGTCTGCGGGTCGAACCGGATCGAACGCCCCAGCTTGTACGACAGGTTGCCCAGCACGAGCGGCACGTCGACCTTGCTGTGGTAGAAGACGCTGCAACTGGGCTGCCGGCGGGTCTTGATACAGTCGAGCCATTCCCGCTCGTGACCCGGCGAGGGCGGAATCGATGGCTCCGGAGTCTCCATGCCTTCCATCCGGTCGCCCTCCGGCACGATCTGGTGCATGCCGTAGTTGCAGAACGCCGTCCCGTTGACGCCGTGGAAGTAGATCCCCAAACGCCGGGCGGGTCGGCCGCTGCCAAGGTCCCAGCCGTAACTGTTGGCGATCGTCGACATCCAGGTCATCGTCATGTCGGGATACTGCCAGAGGATCTCCTGGGTGTCGTAGGCGTCGCCGTCGTCCTCGATGCAGTAGCGCCCGCCCGAGCAACTCACGTGGGTCGGATAGCCCAACTCCAACGCCCAGACCGGCAGGTCGATGATGTGCGGGGCCATGCCGGGCGTCCAGCCGCCGGTGATCATCCAGGAGCAATGATTGTACGAATTGGCGGCCAGAATGGCGTTAAAAGGCCGCATCGGTGCCGGTCCGACCCAGTAGTCCCAGTCCATCCCTTCCGGCGGCGTGGCGTTGGGATCATGGCCGACGCCGCCGGGTCCCTGGTTCATCACGTTGAAGGTTCGCACCACGCTGATCTTGCCGAGATTGCCCGAGCGAACCAGCTCCACCACGCGTCGATAGTTCTCGCCGGCGTGGATCTGGGTGCCCACCTGGCTGATGATCTTGTGCTTCTTCACCGCGTTCTTCAGTGCCAGGCTTTCGCCCAGGTGCAGCGTCATCGGCTTCTGCACGTAGAGGTCTTTGCCGGCCTTGCAGGCGTCGATCGCCGTCAGCGTGTGCCAGTGCGGCGGGGTGGCGACGATCACCGCGTCGAGATCCTTCTGGGCGAGCAGTTCCCGGTAGTCGGCGTACGGCTTGCAGCTTTCCTTGTACTGGTCGGCCACCGCGTCGCGACGCGACTTCCAGACGTCGCAGGCCCCGACAACCACCACGTCGTCGTGCCGGGCACAGTTGTTCAGATTACCCCGGCCCATCCCGCCGCAGCCGATCAGACCCAGGTGGATGCGGTCGTTGGGCCCGGGCTTGTCCGCCTGAGCGAGCGCGCTTCGTGGAACGAAATAAGGCACGGCCGCGCCGACCGCGCCGGCAGTCGCCGTTCGACGCACGAACTCGCGTCGTGAGAAGTCGTTTCGCTGGGACATGGGGAAGCCCTCCTTCTTGTGTGATGTGCTACTCGCCTTCGAGTTCGACAATTCCCCAAAGATTCAACTCGGGGACTCGTACCGTCGTGTATTGGTCGTCCGACGTCACGTCGAGCGTGACCGGTTCGGCTTGCGGGGCGTGCAGCGTCGCCCGGGCGAACTTGCGGCCGTCGAGCAGATCGCGGCGCAAACGGAGCGTGACGTTCGGCTGCGGAACCATCGCGTCTTTCTCGCCGTCGTAACGCCGATTCAGCAGGTGGACGACGACCGGCGAGTCTGCCTGGCCGGGGATCGCCCGGACTACGGCCCCGACGTGCCGGGAGCCCTCGACCACGACCGGTGCGGGAACCAGCTTGTCCAGCAGCACGTCATCGGGCCAGACCACCAGTCGGCCGTCGCGGCGGGCCTGCTCGATCGGTTCTCGCTGCGACGGGTCCATGCCCAGCGGCTCGGCGACGATCACGGCTCGAAACGGCGCGAGTTGCTCGCTGCGAAGTCGATAATCGAGCCAATCATCGCCAGCCACGACCACCGTAAAAGGCACGTTCCACTCGGCCAGCGCGGTGCAGATCGGCTCGATGTCGCCGCGTCCCTGGCGCCGCGCGGCGTTGTCGTAAACCACCGCCACCGGGGCCACCGCTTCGTAGCCGTCCAGCAGCCGGGCCTGTTGGCGAACGAACCGGTAAAGCCACGCGTACTCTTCGGTCGGCCCGGTGTACCAGTGCGTACCCTTCTCCTTCGTATAGCACCACTGCCGGTGGGGTGCCATCAGGTTGTGGCCGTAGGCATACGACAGGGCCGTCCAGGTCCGCACCAGGCCCGGCAGGTCGTGCTCCATGACGTAGGCCCAATCCTGGCCGCTGGCCGTGGAAGTGACCGGCCGGTCCAGCCCGTCGGCCAGTTTGTAGACGTAGATCGGGTGTTTCGGC
>DATLAN010000684.1:0-20405 GCA_035527455.1 Thermoguttaceae bacterium | reverse complement strand
CCAATCCCGACAAGCCGACCATCGAACGCGACTATTACCTCGACGAGGCCATGGCCATCATGGTCGACTACCTCAACCTCCGCCAAGTGGCGAAGATGAATTAGGCGTGAGGGACGAGGGGCGAGGGACGAGGGGCGAGGGGCGAGGGACGAGGGGCGAGGGACGAGGGGCGAGGGACGAGGGGCGAGGGACGAGGGAGAGCGTTTGCTCGAGACCTTCCGGCTTCGTCTCACCACTCACCACTCACCACTCTCCACTCATTGCTCTCCAATCGTATCCTGCTGCTATGAATTACTGGCGCAACAAGGTCGCTCTGGTCACCGGCGGGTCCAGCGGACTGGGCCGGGTGATCGCCGAGACCTTCGCCGCCGCCGGGGCCAAGGTCGCCATCGCCGGACTGGAAGCCGACGCGGTCGCCCAAGTCGCCGACGAAATGCGGTCCTCCGGCCGCGATGTGCTGGGTGTCCACGCCGACGTCACCCGGCAGGAAGACGTCGACCGGCTGTTCCAACAGGCCCTCGAACGGTTCGGCCGGCTGGATGTACTGGTCAACGGCGCCGGCCGGTCGATGCGCGGCAAGCTATTGGACACCACGCCCGACCAGTTCCGGGACCTGATGGAGTTGAACCTGATCGCGACGGTCCGCTGCACGCAGGCGGCCGTGCCGCACCTGCTGAAGCAGCGAGGGCACGTGGTCAATATCGGCTCATTGGCGGCCAAATCGGCCGCCCGTTGGGTGGGGGCGTACCCCGCCACGAAGCACGCCGTGGCGGCCTTCTCACAGCAACTCCGGCTCGAGTTGGGTCCCGAGGGACTGCACGTGCTGCTGGTCTGTCCCGGTCCCGTTGCCCGAAAGGACCCCCGACTCTACCCACTGGAGGACCTCGAAGGCGATGCCCAGAGTGCGATGGCCCCCGGTGGCGGGGTCAAGATCCGGGGTATTCCGCCCGAAAAGGTCGCCAAGGCCATCCTCCGAGCCTGCCAGCGGCGACTTCCCGAGCTGATCATCCCCCGCAAAGCCCGCCTGCTTTTCGCAATTTCCCAGCTTTGCCCCCGGCTTGGCGACTGGATCGTGCTGCGGAAGACGTGAGAGGGGGGGCGTGGGGGCCTAGATGCCCGGCGGTTGACTGAGGGGGCCCTTGTCGGGCGAGCCGAAGTTTGGCACCATAAAGTTCTCGTACTCCGACCCGAAATCACCCACTCCCGGTACGCCGGGACCGACTGTCAACCGAAGGACGCAGCCATGCCCGCTTTTCCAGATATCAGCAAGATCCGGTTCGAAGGACCCGACTCGAACAACCCGCTGGCGTTTCGCGTCTACGACGAAAACGAGCTGGTCGAAGGGAAGTCGATGAAGGAGCAGCTCCGCTTCAGCGTGGCCTACTGGCACACGATGCGGGGCACCGGCGCCGATCCCTTCGGGCCGGGCACCATGATCCGGCCTTGGGAGGGTCCCGAAGACACGGTCGAGAACGCGATCAACCGCGTTCGCGTGGCCTTCGAGTTCATCGAGAAGCTCGGCGCCCCGTTCTACTGCTTCCACGACCGCGACGTGGCCCCCGAAGCCGACACGCTGGCCGCGACCAACAAGAACCTCGACGCCGTGGTCAAGGTGCTCAAGGCGGAACAACAGCGGACCGGTGTGAAGCTCCTCTGGGGCACGGCCAACCTCTTCAGCAATCCCCGTTACGTCCACGGCGCGGCCACGAGCTGCAACGCCGACAGCTTCGCCTTCGCCTCGGCCCAGGTGAAGAAGGCACTGGAGGTAGCCAAGGAACTCGGCGGCGACGGATACACGTTCTGGGGTGGCCGAGAAGGTTATCAGAACCTCTGGAACACCGACATGAAGCGGGAACTCGACCATCTGGCCGCCTTCATGCACATGGCCGTCGACTACGCCAAACAGATCGGCTTCACCGGCCAGTTCTACTTCGAGCCCAAGCCCAAGGAACCGACCAAGCACCAGTACGACTTTGACGCCGCCGCCTGCATCAACTTCCTCCGAGCGTACGGCCTGACCGACCACGTGAAGCTGAACATCGAAACGAACCACGCCACGCTGGCCGGGCACAACGTCGAGCACGAGCTGGAATACGCCGGGCACCAGGGCTTTTTGGGCTCGGTCGACGCCAACACGGGCGACCTGCTGCTGGGCTGGGACACCGACCAGTTCCCCACCGACGTCTACCTTTCGACCAAGATCATGTTGGCATTCTTGAAGTACGGCGGTCTGGCGCCCGGCGGGGTGAACTTCGACGCCAAGGTCCGCCGCGAGAGCTTCGAGCCGATCGACCTGTTCCACGCCCACATCGGCGGCATGGACTGCTTCGCCCAGGGCCTGAAGGTCGCCGCCGCCATGCGTGCCGACGGCGTGTTGGGCGAGATGGTCAAGGAGCGTTACCGTTCCTGGGACACCGGCACGGGCGCCGAGATCGAGGCCGGCGAGCACGATTTCGCTTCGCTGGAGAAGTACATGCTCGCCAAGGGCGACGTCACCCCCAACGTCAGCGGCCGGCAAGAACTCTTCGAAAACGTGGTCAACCGCTACATCTTCTGACTCAGTGGCCGGAAAGCCGTAGGGTGGGCACTGCCCACCAATCCGAATCGAGAAGATGGTCTGAGATCGGTGGGCGATGCCCACCCTACGTTCACTCGCCCCACGCCGCCTTATCGGATGCCCAGCGCTTCGAGCCGGTTGACCTCGGCCTGCCAGGCTTCGCGGTCCTCTTGCGTGATGGTCGGATCGGGCAGCAACGAGCGCCGCGTGCAGTTCAGCAGGGCTTGAAGCGTCTGATAATGACGCACCGGGCCGATGGCCGGCGGGATGTGGTCGCGGACGATCTCGGCGATCGCTTCCAGCGAATCCGGCTCGAACGCCTTCAGGTGCGAACGCAACGAAGCGAACGACGCCGCGGAATAGCCCCCGGTCAACGCGTCGAGCCGGTCGATCGCCTCTTCGCCGGGCTCCGCAACGACCGCCCGCAACACCCAGCGGAGGAATTCCCGGCGGTCCTCGTCCAGCGGATCGAGCACCGGGATGATCAGGTCGCCGACGCGGCCCGGGCGGCGGATGTCGGGCGAGAGGTGATGGATCCGCGCGGTCATCAACAGCCAGACGACGCGGCCCCGCAATCGCGTGTCGGACATCATCGCCTGGATCTTGCCGGTCAATCGGCGTTCGGTGGCGTGCGTTTCCGGCCCCACGCCGCCGAACTGGGTGTCGGCCTCGTCGACGAAGATCACGACCTTTTCCAGGGCCTCCAGCAGCCGGCGGAGCCGCTCGAAGATCACGTCGGTCTGGCCGAACCACTGGCTGCGGATGTTCTTGAGCACCAGGACCGGCACGTCGAGTTCGGCCGCCACGGCCTCGAAGATGAAGGTCTTGCCGCCGCCGATCGGCCCGGCCACCGCCGCCCCGGGCAGGGCCTTTTCGCCGGCGGCGCGGAAGCGGGGGATCAACTCGTCGCGCAGGAACTTCTTCAGACGCGAAAAACCGACCACGGCATCGAGCGTGTGCGCCGGCTTCTTGAACTCGACCACGTCCTCGCCGAGCTGGCCCTGGACGAACTGCTCGACCCTTTCGACCACGTCGGCCGGCGTGACCGCTTCGTCGCCGTACGCCGCCCCGGCCAGAAGCTGACGCACCGCGTGGATCGACAGCCCGGCGCTGAGCGCGGCCAACTCGTTCGGACCGGCCCACAACTTGGGCTCCCGCCGGGCCGAACGGCAAAACGATTCGATGTAGTGCAGACGGTCGTCGCCGCCGGGCGTGGGGATCTCGACCGTCAGGACCTGCGGCAGCCTGGAAATCCGCGGGTGGATCAGGCTGCGCGACTCGGCCACCAGGCAGACCGAATCGGCCCCGTCCAAAAACGCCGGATCGGCGAACCAGTCCTGCACGATGCTGATCCGGTGCAACTGCCGGTCGTTGAGCGAAGCCACGTCGCCGCTGCCGGCCGGCAACAGCATGTCGGCCGCCTCGATGAAGATCAACAGGTCCTTCGCCAGGTCCGACGTGCGGGAACAGACGGTCAACTGCCGTAGCGTCTCCAGGGCGAGCGTGGGATTGCCGATCGCGTCGATCAGCAGTTGCTCGAACCGATCGCCCAGCAGATCCGCTTCGGTGGGCCCTTTCTTGCGGAGCCCGCGAAGCAGCAGCGTATCGGCGTCGACGCCCGTCTTCCACTGGATCCACGCCCTTTTCAACTCTTCGCGGCCGTCGAGGACGCGGATCGGGCCGTTGAGTTCGTAGACCAGGCGGATCAGGCCGGCGGTCTTCGACTTCTCGCACAGGAAGGGGATCAGCGGGACGTACTGCTTCCCGTCGTGGAACAGATCGTGGACGTTTCCGCAGAGAACGATGCTCCGCGACTGATCCGAATTGAGGATTCTGGCGAGTTTCGAGAAGAACTCGTAGTTATGGGCGGCCATGTTCTTCCCCGGGAGTTCGTGAGAACTGTCAGTAAGGAACCGCGCAGAGCAGAGTTGTTCCATGGGGTGGCACGCCCTGAGGAACGAAGGGCGTGGCTTGGCAGCTTTTTCCACGCCCTTCGTTCCTCAGGGCGTGCCACCCTCGCCGGAGAAGTGGATACGTTATTCCCACAAACACCAGGCTGTTCTTCGGCGGGGCTTACGCTTCGGGAATGCGGGTCTTGTCTTTGGGTTCTTCCTCGTCCCGGTCGGGTTTTTGGGCCAGTCCGATCAGGGCGTCGAACTCGTTGTCGGCGGTGGACGCGGTGGCATATTCGAGGAACTCCTCCTCGACCCGCTTGGATTCCAGCCCGGCCATTTCGCGCGACGCCTGGGCGACGCCTCGGGCCTTCTGCCTCAGATCGCGCATCTCCTGCAGCTCGCGCGAGGCGCGGTCTTCGCTGATGCCGCTGATCATGTCGGCCAGTTCCTTCTCCTCCTTGGCGGTGATCATGTCGGCCACCGCCTCGTGCTTCTCCTGCCCGATCTTCTCCAGATCGCGGAGGAATTCCTGGAGCTGGATCTTGTGTCCGGCGACGGAGGTGTCGATCTGCTTGATGTCCTCTTCCAGCTCGACGCAACGGGCCTCTTTTTCCTCCAGGGTGGACTTGAAGTCCTTGAAGGCGTTTTGGCACTTGACGTAGTCCGGGTCGGCCTTGACCGCCTCGATGTTGCCGCGGTGGCGCTCGACGACCTTTCGGGCCATGGCGGTGGCGCCCTCGCGGAGCTGCTGGAGTCTTGCCACCTCCTCGCTCTGGCGTTTCAACTCGCCTTTCTTCTTCTCCTCCTGGGCGATCATCGCGCCGACGGCGTCCTTGTACTGCTGGATCTGCTGCCGCTTGCCGCGGATGACGTTGTCGTAGGTGGCCCGCACGACGTCGGGGCTGGAGCTGACGGCCATTCGGGCCGAGTCGATCTTCCCCACGAGCAGATACCCGATCGCCCGAAAATACCGCCCGATTGCTCTGAACATGGCCGAAACCTCCCAAGGCAAATGGTCAATTCTTTCTTTCGCGGACCCCAAGGACCGCCGGACACCCCACGTTAGCGGATTCTAAGCGATCGGCCCCCCTGCCGCAATCCACATTCGAGGTGTACCGGACAGGCGGCTCTGCGACGCAACCCGTTTCTCTGCAATAGGTTATGTCGCTTTCCTTGCCGGTCATTGCCGGCATGCCGAGGACGCGGGCCCTTGCGACAAACATACCTTATACCCTTAGGGGTCGCTTCCGCGCGACATCCGCTACCTCTTTATTCGTAGCGTTACGGCAGGAATTGTGAATCGATCTCTCACCGAAGCGGATTAAATGGGGACAGTCACCTATTTTGTGGAGGAGAAATAGGTGACTGTCCCCATTTACACAACGGGAAGAGGATCACGAAAACGCGAAAGGACGAAAACGCGAAAATGGGAAACGAAGACGAGAAAGTCGCTTCGTCCGTCCGGGCTTGTCTTTCGTGCTTTCGTTCTTTCGGCATTTCGTGATCGCGATCGAGAGGATGATCCAGCGAGGCACGACCTCGAACCGTTGGCGCGTGGGACCAGCGATCTTGCGGGTGCGATCTTACCATGTCGCTTGACTCACGGGCAAGATCGCCGGTGTTGCCCTGCGCATGACCAATCTGCGAATCGGGCCGGTTTGGGGTTGACTTCGGCCGGGCTGGGTGGTATACAGACGTATATTTCTCTCGCGGGGCGAGTGGATCTTTGGCAATCCGGTTCATCGCGGAGTGGCACGGATCCGGTAGCTGAATTCGCAAGAATTCAGAGAATCGACGGACGGAGTCATTGCTAAATTCTTTGCGAATTCAGCTACGCATCGGCGGAGGGGTGACACTGGACCCGTGGTGGGGGTGGCCCATTGTTGCTCCGCGAAATGCGAAATTTGCGAAAATCGGGTAACAATGTCGTAAGTCTTGAATCCGGCTCGCTTTGCGCCGAGGCAACAACCCCGCCATGCGACCCGATCGAGCGACCCGTGTCAAGGGGCGGCAAAATGCCTAAACCATTGGGGAATAAGACGTTACGAAGAGATCGGCCCGACTTCTATCGTTGAGCCCAAGGCTGGGGGCTGAAAACAATCGGTTTCGAGCCGGGTGCCGCTTCGAGGGCGGTGGACGTAACTGCCCGATTCACAACGAGTTGCGACACGTTTCAGGGCAATGCCCGACGGGAATTGTTGCACTGAGGTCGGCGAAGTGGAAAAGAATGGTTCGGCCGGAATCGACCCGCTTGAGGATGAGGATTACGCCAAGACCGCCGGCGGATTATCCCATCGCCGCGAGCAATTCGGCCACGTAGTCGCCGATTTCGGCCAGCACGGTTTCGCGGCCCTTGGCGGCGGCTTCGCTCACCCGGCGGACGATCGCCGAACCGACGATCAGGCCGTCGGCCACCGGGGCGAGCATCCTGACGTGCTTCGGCCGGCTGATGCCGAACCCGATGCAGATCGGCAGTGGCGTCTGCTCGCGGAGCCAACCGACGTTGTCGACGATCTCCTGCGGCAGGTCGTCCCGCTCGCCCGTGATGCCGGTCACCGAAACGTAGTAGATGAAGCCGGTGGTCCGCTCGGCGATCCGCACGGCCCGGTCGCGCGGCGTGGTGGGCGTGATCAGTTGGATCAGGCTGAAATCCTCGCGGCGGCAGATCTCGGCCAGCGGGCCGGACTCTTCGACGGGCAGATCGGGCACGATGGCACCGGCCACGCCGGCCGCCTTGGCGTCGGCCACGTAGCGCTCCAGCCCGTGACGGTACACGATCGCATAGCTGACCATGGTGACCAGCGGGGCGCCCAACCGCGGCGTGAGGCGGCCGATCGTTTCGAGGATCTCGGCCAGCTTGATCTTCCGCCCGAGCGACCGCGTGTACGAGGCCTGGATCACCGGGCCGTCGGCGATCGGATCGCTGTAGGGAATGCCCAACTCGCACATCGTGCTGCCGCGGTCGACCAGCAGACGGATCACCTCCGCGGTGAACTCCAGGTCGGGATCGCCGGCCGTGACGAACGGCATGAACGCCTTGCGGCCGGACTTGCGGAGTCGGTCGAAAAGGGTATCGATGGAGGACATGTTTTCGGGCGTGGCAGGAGGTTGGGATGCGGCGTGAGTGTTACTGGTGAAAGTTTAGCGGGCGGGCTTGCCCGCCGTGGCAGTTGTCGACCAAACGGTGTTTTGCGACAAGCGGCGGGCAAGCCCGCCCGCTAAACGGTATGCAATAAGCGGCATACCCTAAACGGCATAAAATTCGCTCCGCAGTTCGGCTATTGATGTCCATGTGCGCGATCCGTCACGATCCGTCAAACGTTCTCGCCGCGGAGCCGGGCGATCTCGGCCGCGTCCTTGTCGCCGCGGCCGCTCAGACAGACGAGCACCGTCTGGTCGGGCTTTTGCGCGGCGGCCCGTTCCATGGCCTTGGCCACCGCGTGCGAACTCTCCAGGGCCGGCAGGATGCCCTCGGTTCGGGCGAGCGTGTCGAAAGCGGCCAGGGCTTCGCGGTCGGTGGCGTTGGTGTAGGCGACCCGGCCGATGTCCTTCCAGTAGCTGTGTTCGGGTCCGGTGCCGGGATAGTCGAGCCCGGCCGAGATGCTGTGTACGTCGGAGGTCTGGCCGTCTTCGTCCTGCATCACGTAGCTGAGGCTTCCGTGGAGCACGCCCGGCTGTCCGTAACAGAGCGGCGCGGCGTGGTCGCCCATCTTGTCGGAGCGCCCGCCGGCCTCGACGCCGAGCAGCTCGACCGCCTCGTCGTCGATGAAGTCATAGAACATGCCGGCCGCGTTGCTGCCGCCGCCGACGCAGGCCACGATCAAATCGGGCAGGCTGCCCGTCTGCTCGATGCACTGCCGTCGGGCCTCGCGGCCGATGACCGACTGGAAGTCGCGGACGATCCGCGGGAAGGGGTGCGGCCCGACGACCGACCCGAGGATGTAGTGGGTCGTTTCGACCGAGGTCATCCAGTCGCGCATGGCCTCGTTGATGGCGTCCCGCAGGGTTCTCGATCCGCTACGGACCGGCCGGACTTCGGCCCCCAGCAGCTTCATGCTGAAGACGTTGGGACGCTGTCGGCGGATGTCCTCCTCGCCCATGTAGACGACGCACTCCAGCCCGAATCGGGCACAGGCCGTCGCGGTGGCCACGCCGTGCTGCCCGGCACCGGTCTCGGCGATCACGCGCGGCTTGCCCATCCGGCGGGTCAAGAGCGCCTGGCCGAGCGTGTTATTGATCTTGTGGGCGCCGGTGTGGTTGAGGTCTTCCCGCTTGAGGTAGATCTGTGCCCCGCCGCAGTGCCGGCTGAGCCGTTGGGCATGGTACAGGGGGGAAGGACGGCCGACGTAGTGTTTCAGCAGGAAGTCGAGTTCCTCCTGAAACGACTCGTCCCGGAGGGCTTCCTCGTAGGCAGCGGCCAGCTCGTCCAGCGCCCGGGTGAGCGTTTCGGGGACATAACGGCCGCCGAACGGTCCGAAACGGCCGGCGGCATCGGGGACTTGGGAGCTTAGGGGCATGGGCATCGGCTCGCTGGGATCGGTCGGCGAAAAGGTCGCAAACTCATTATTATCCTTCCCATGGCCGGCCGGTCAAGAGAGCGAGCCGTCGAAAAAGGAGGGTGGCACGCCCTGAGGGACGAAGGGCGTGCAAGACCTGCCAAACCACGCCCTTCGTCCCTCAGGGCGTGCCACCCAACGAACAATGCCACCCCATCGAACAAGTTGTTTCTGCGCGGCCCCTCAGCTCAGTTCAGTAGTTGAAGCGAATCCCCCGCTTCCGCAGATCGGTCACGAATTTCGGCGTCGTGGTGTATTGCACGGCGTCGAAGCCCACGGCCTTGGCCCCGGCGACGTGGCCGGGGAGATCATCGACGAAGAAGATCCCCTCGGGCTCGACGCCGGCCAACTCGGCGGCGGCGTGGAAGATGGCCGCGTCCGGCTTGGCGGCCCCGATCCGGCAGCTCAGGGCGAACACCGAAAACGACTCGGCGATGATCCAGTATCGCCCGAGACAATGCTCCCAATGACTGTCGCAGGTGTTCGACAGGACGCCCATCCGATAGCCGGCCTGGCGGAGCTGGGCCACCACGGGCAGCATGGAGACGTTCAGCTCGAAGATGTCGCAGCCGGCCCGTTGCAGGGCGTCGTAATCGGGCCGGGTGTCCGTCTGCCGGCAGAAGGCCTCGTAGAATTCGCGGCCGGTGATTCGGCCGAGTTCGTACTGCGATTGCAGCCCGCCGTCGAAGAGGATCTCCTCGACGCGATCCGGCTCAACACCGGACACGTCGGCCATCTGGCGGAACATTTGATCCACACTGAAATCGACCAGCACGATGCCGAGATCGAAGTAGAGGAATTTGGGGGGCGTCATGCGTTCGGGTTCGTCCGGGCGGTACGTTGAGCGGATTTGGGCGCGGGTTTGCAGGTGGTTGTTGCGAAGCCGCGAGCGGCTAGAGTTTCTTGATGAGGATGTCCTTGTACCAGGCCTCGGTGGGCGGGCCGCCGTGGATCTGGACGGCGATGAGCCCCTTCTGCTCGATCTGCTCGTCCGGCTCGGTGTAGTCGACCGTTTGCTGCCCGTTGATCCAGAGTTGGATCCGCCGGCCGGTGCAACGGATCATGTAGTCGTTCCAGTCGTCTAGCTTGACGATCTTGGCCCGATCTTCCTTGGGCGGTCCGGCGAGGATCGTTCGCCGGCGGGACTCGTCGTACAGGCAGCCCCACCAGCCGTTGCCCAGGTCCGCCTGGTAGCCGATCATTTCGTGGTGATCGGGGATGCGGCGGCTGCGGATCTGCACGCCCGCGTTGGCCCCCTGGCCCACCAGCTTGAACTTCAGCCGCAGCTCGAAGTCGGCGTATTCCCCGGCGGCGCAGAGGAACTCGTTGCGGGGCACGCGCTCTTGGAGGCTGCCGCCGACGATCGCGCCGTCCTCGATGCGAAAGGCCTCGAGGTTGCCTTCCCAGCCGGTGAAGGTCTTGCCGTCGAACAGCGGGGTGAAATCGTCGGCTGCGGGGCTTCCTTCCGCGGCGAACAGCGGGCTCATCGGGCACGTGATGCAGACGGCAAGCAGCAGGTTTCTCATGGTGGGCTCCTCGCGGGGCTGGGGATTTGGACCGGAGTGGGTTTCGGCTGCAGGATAAGATAGCTTTTGCGGCGGGAGTTTTCCAGTCGGTGGGCGGTTGCGAAGCAATTGTGCAGGCGTTGCGAAGCCGCGAGCGGCTCCCCTACCGTTTTCGACGGGGGCTGCTTACAATGGGGAATCTCGCTGATTTGCACGAAAGGACCTTCGACCATGCGTTCCGACACGATCAAATCGGGCGACGCCCGAGCCCCCCATCGCAGTCTGCTTCGCGCCACCGGCGTGGGGGAGGGCGACTTCGACAAGCCGTTCATCGCCGTCTGCAACAGCTACACCGACATCATTCCCGGACACGTCCACCTGGACAAAGTCGGCCGGTTCGTCAAGCAATGCGTTCGCGAGGCGGGCGGCGTGCCGTTCGAATTCAACACGATCGGCATTTGCGACGGGATCGCGATGGGCCACCCGGGCATGAAGTTTTCGCTGCCCAGCCGCGAACTCATCGCCGATTCGGTCGAGACGATGCTCGAGGCCCACCGCTTCGACGGCATGATCTGCATCCCCAACTGCGACAAGATCATCCCCGGCATGTTGATGGCGGCCGTGCGGTGCAACATCCCGACGATCTTCGTCAGCGGCGGGCCGATGGAGGCCGGCGGAATGCCCGACGGAAGGAAAGTCGACCTGATCGACGTCTTCATCGGCGCCGCGGCCAGGCAGAAAGAAAAGATCGGTGCTGAAGATTTGCTAGCCTTGGAGCGGATTGCGTGTCCCACCTGCGGTTCCTGTTCCGGATTGTTCACGGCCAACAGCATGAACTGCCTCTGCGAAGCCCTGGGCCTGGCCTTGCCGATGAACGGGACGCTGCTGGCCACCAGCGCCCAGCGCAAGAAGCTCTTTCGCCGGGCGGCCCAGCGGCTGGTCGAAATGGTCCTGCAGTTCGATCGCCTGGGCGAAGGCCACGGGCTGCTGCCGCGCGAGATCGTCACCGCCGCGTCGATCGACAATTCGATGGTACTCGACATGGCCATGGGTGGCAGCACCAACACCGTGCTGCACATGCTGGCCGTCGCCCACGAGGCCGGCGTCGAGTACGACGTGCAGCGCATCAACCGGCTCAGCCAGCAAACGCCCAACGTCTGCAGGGTGGCGCCCAGCAAAGGAGACGACGAACGTGTATATCATATCGAGGACGTTCACAACTCCGGCGGCGTCCACACGATCCTGGGCAGCATCCAGCGCGGCCGGCCCGGGCCGCTCAGTCTCGACTGCGCCACCGTGACCGGCAAGACGCTGGGCGAAAACATCGCCGAGTTCGACATCCGCGCCGAAACGGTCGCTGAGGAGGCCCTGCAGTTGGCCGCGGTCACCGGCAGGGGCGAGCGGAACGTCGAGGGAATGAGCGTCGAGAAGACGGCCGGGTCGATCCGCGACCTTTCGACCGACGACCTGGGCTTCGATCCGGCCGATTGCATCCGCGAGGTGGACAACGCCTACAGTCAGGAGGGCGGGCTGGTCATCCTCTACGGCAACTTGGCGCCCCAGGGTGCCGTGGTCAAGGCGGCCGGCGTGATGCCCGAGATGATGAAACACTCCGGCCCGGCGGTGATCTTCGAGGCCGAAACGGCGGCCTACGACGGCATCGTCGGGGGCCGGGTCAAGGCGGGCGACGTGGTGGTGATCCGCTACGAGGGGCCCCGCGGCGGTCCCGGCATGCAGGAGATGCTGGCTCCGACCACCGCCATCAAGGGCATGGGCCTGGGTGACAAGGTGGCCCTGATCACCGACGGCCGCTTCTCCGGCGGCACGGCGGGCGCCTGCATCGGCCACGTCAGCCCCGAAGCGGCCGCCTGCGGACCGATCGGGCTGCTCGAGCCCGGCGATATTATCGAGATCGATATCCCCGCCCACAAGCTCAGCGTGCGACTGAGCGAAGAAGAACTGGCCCGGCGGGCGAAGGACTGGAAACCCCGCGAGCCCCGCTACAAGACCGGCTGCCTGGCCAAGTACGCCGCGTTGGCCACCAGTGCGGATACCGGCGCGGTCTTGAAGTGGGAGTGAGTTGCCGGGAGGATTCCGCGCGCCGCCGAGCGAAGGGTGTTTAGCGGGTGGGCTTGCCCACCGTGTATTTGAGTGAGCGTTTCCGCGGGCCGCACGGCGGGCAAGCCCGCCCGCTAAACGGTCAGCCGTCATGATACATCGTCGTACGACACCACCCACCACACCACCAAGCCAAAGGAGCACGACCATGCCGTCCGAACTCACGCGTCGAAAGTTCTTGGGAACCGCCGGGACCGTGGCCGCCGGAGCGGGAGCGTCCGTGGCGCTGGCCGCCGATAGTGCGGAGCCCTCGGCGGAGAAATCCGTCAAGATCCTCGGAATCTGTTGCAGTCCCCGCAAGGGCCAGACGACGGCGACGGCGCTGAAGATCTGCCTGATGGCGGCCGAAGAGGCCGGCGTCGAGATCGAGATGATCGAGCTGGCCGGCATGCAGATCCCCGGCGAACCGGCGGCCGGCGTTCCCCTGGCGCCGGGACAACAGGACGATTTTCCGCAACTCGTGCCGAAGATTTCGGATCCGAAGGTCGCCGGGCTCATCATCGGCACGCCCGTCTACTTCGGCAACATGTCGTTCCTCTGCAAGGCGCTGCTGGACCGGTTCATGGCATTCCGCAAGGACTTCGCCTTGAGCGACAAGGTCGCCGGCGTGGTGGCGGTCGGCGGGGGACGCAACGGCGGTCAGGAATTGACCATCCGCTCGGTCCACACCTGCCTGATGGGCCAGGGGATGATCATCGTCGGCGACGGCCCGCCCACCGGGCATTGGGGCGGAACCGTCTGGGGCGGCGCCCCCGGCGGAGTGACCGAGGACGAGTTCGGCCTTTCGACCGCCCGAAACCTCGGCCGCCACGTGGCGGAAGTCGCCCTGAAAATGCACGGCTGATTCGTCGCCCGGCTCAACGCGCGATGACCGGCGCGGGTACGAAGCCTTGCGAGACGGGCATGTAGTTGCAGGTGCAGCCGCCGGTAAGGTTCGGCAGGGCGAGAACGCCGTCGGCCACGAACAGGTTGTTGCTGCACGCGGCCCGCACGTTCCAGATCGACGTGATCTGCCCGGTCGACAGATCGATATAGGCCGCGTTGCCCATGTAGCGCGTGGTCAGCAGATTCGCGCTGGCCCGCAGGAGGGTGCAGCCTCGCCGGGTCCACTTCAACTCTTCGCCCATTTTCTCGCCGGTTTTCGGGTCGAGGAGCGCGACCTGCTCCGGGCCGCCGCAAACCAGCCGATCGCCGGCGATCATGGCAACGGCCGCATTGCCCGCTCGCGTGCCGTCGCTGCCCTTGAGAATCCCGCGGGAGGTACACAGCAGGTCGCCGGGCTGGTAATAGCGGATTTGCATGCCGCCGGTTGCCTGCCAGAGGCTTTCGCCCGTGACGGCGTCCAGCGCTTCGACGGCAACGTCCGGCGGTGCTTGGCCTCGCTGTTGCTGCACGAAGTCCGCGCGGAACACCTTGCCGTTGCCGACGGCGAGACACCCGATCCTGTTCTGACCCTCGCGTTTCCAGATCGCCTCGCCCGTGTGGCGGTTGATGCACACCAGCGAGTTGCCGCAGGCGCCGAAGAGCGAGTCGCCGGCGACCCGGATGATCGAACAGGGCGCGGCCGTGCCGTCGGACCGCTGCAACTTCAGATCGCGAATCTTCTCGCCGCTGGCCGGGTCGAGAACCGCGCATGAGTCGCCGGCCGCCAGATAGATCGCATCTTCGGTGGCGACCACCGTCTCTTCGGACGGAGGCGACGAAGACACGTCCGCCTGCCAGAGGTGTCGACCGGTGTACACGTCGATGGCGTGGAGCCTGCCGGTGTGGACGAACATCCGCCCGCCGGCGATCCGCACGGCCGCCGAACCGGGCGTCCTCATCCAGCGGTACGCTCCGTCGAACCACAGGCGGGCCAGCGGCGGCTCGATAAACCGGTCCTGCGAGGCGCCCGTGTTCGCCACGTCGGCGCCGAAGTGCGACCAGTCGGCCGAATCGGGCAAGGCCCCGCCGTGGGTCGCCAAGACGTAGTCGCCCGATTGACGGACCGTGATTTCCGTTGATCCGCCGCCGGAAACCGCTTCGGCCAATTCGGCCCGCGCGTCGTCGGGAAGCGCCAGGCACGCGGTCCCGCCGTACGGGCGCAGGCAGTGCGTCAGCGTGTCCACGAGCACTTTGCCCGGGTGATCGCCCAAGGCCGCCGGGTCTTCCGACACGATCAGGCTGGCGAAGTAGGGCGGCAAGGGATACGTCGCCGGGTCGCCGACAAGGATAGCAATACGCGTGCCGTACAGCCCCGCTTGATGAAACCTGCGTCGGAACTCTTCCACCTTCTCGGCGTCCGCGTCGATCGCCACGACGTTGTAGCCGGACTGCCGCACGAGTTCTTCTGCCAAACGGCCGGTACCCAGTCCGAGCACGAGGGCGTAGCCGGCACTCGTGTCGCCGGCCTCGAGGATATCGGCTGCCGTAGCCTTCCACCGATCCGGTTTGGGCGGCAGGGCGGCCCCCAGGGCGTGAACCACCGGCTTGGCCCGTTTCTCCTCGCCGAAGGCGTAAATCCGGCCTTCCTCGGTCACGACGAAGAGCTTCCCGTCGGCGGCCAGCATGCTGTGTGGCGTGCCCTGGATTTCCGCTTGCCAGTCGATCCGCGGCTTCTCTCCCTGCTCGGGCAAATCGATCGCCTCGACGACGTTCGGGCGGCCGCAGTAGAGACGGCGGCCCGCCTTGATGTGAACCATCGCCGCGGAAGGGAGCCGCCACAGCTCGGCAAAGACGCCGCGAAACTTGTCGGGGTATTCGTCGTTGCGTCGATAGCTGGGGATTTCCGAGCCGGCCCTTTCTTCGACCTTGCCTTGGGTCAGGTCGAATGCCACGATGGCGCCGTCGTTGTAGTACATCGCCTCGGGCGTGAGGACCGGCCGGCGGAAGTTGCCCAGTCCTTTCTGGTTGGTCCGATCGATTTGCAGTCGCGTCAAGCCGCCCAGGTAGAGCATCCGTTTGTAATCCCGTCCGCCCCGGCTGTTGCTGAACTGTTCGTCGTTGGGCCGGCGGATATCGTACAGGTCGCCGCCGTGCAACAGATAGTTTCGCACGCCGGCCGCGAACCAGCACCCCTTGGCCAGGCCCACGCGGCCGCCCCAACCCATCGTGTAGGCCCCCAGCTCGCCGGTCTTCAGATCGAAAACGGCGGGCAGTTGGGCACCGCACGGGACGACCAGCTTGCCGTCGACGACGGCCAGGTATCCCTGCGGCGAGATGCCGGCGAAATAGGATATTCCGTGGTCCATGTTGGCCATCTCGATGCGATCGCTCTTGGTGTTCGACCAGATCACTCGGCCGGTACCGGCGTCCAACGCGTGTACGAACACGCCCTCGCCCGACCAGATACCGGCGGCGAAATAGACGACCCCGTCGGCCACCAGCGGACCGCCGCGTGCGGGAAACAGAGAGACCAGTCGGCCGTTGCCCATGATCTTGCGGTCCGGCTTCCCCTCGGACGCCCCGCGAAACTTCCAGAGCAGCTTTCCATCGTCGGCGCCCACGCAATAGAGATTCCCGTCGTCGGAGACGAAATAGACCTTGCCCTGCCAGACGGCCGGAGCAAAACGGACGGGCCCTTCCGTGAAGAACTGCCATCGCACCCGGCCGTCGTCCGTACCGTAGGCCGTCACGACGTCGGCGACCATCGAGGGAACGAACATCGTCTTGCCGGCCACCACCGGTTCGTAGGTGGCGTCGTAGCGGAGCCGTATCTCGCCCGGAAAGGCCGGACGAGGAGGCGGCAGCGTGCGCGACCATTGCAGGTGCAAGTCGGCGGGCGGCGATTCCGGCGAGGCCGCGGTCCGCCCCGCGTCATACCGAAACTGCGGCCAGTCGGCGCCGTACGCCGTCGAACAGACGAGCAAGAAGCACGCGGAAACGGCGGCAAGGGCAGGCAATCGTCTCATGGCGAAGATCTCCTCTCGAGGGACGGTGTTGAAGACGGTCGTATTGTAATCCACAGGGACGATCAAAACCATATACCCTGGTCGAATCTCGATGGCTGTCCGGCCCCTCGACGGGAAATCGACAGCGGGAAATTGACAGCGCCACGCGGAGAAGCGATACTTGAGCGGCAGTCAGGTTGTCCACTGCCGGCCACCCGCGCTTCGAAGGAGGTTCTTCGTCATGTCTGCTGAGCTTGTTTACATTGGAAGGGCACACGCCGCGCCGACACGGCCGCACCTGCCCCGCGGAATCGCCGCACCGGCAGTTGTCATTTTGGCCGGCGTCCTGTCATTGATCCTTTTCTCACGGACACCTGCTTTCGGTTCGGGCAGTCCGCCGAACGTCATTCTCGTCCTCACCGACGATCAGGGCTACGGCGACCTCTCCTGTCACGGCAATCCGGTGTTGAAGACGCCGAACCTCGACCGGCTGTGCGGCCAGAGCATCCGGCTGACGGATTTTCACGTGTCGCCGATGTGTACGCCGACCCGCGGCGAGCTGATGACCGGCCGCGACGCGTTGACCAACGGCGCGTACTGTGTCTGCTCGGGGCGGACGTTCATCCGTCGCGGTATGGCCACCATGGCTGAAGTCTTCGCCGCCGGCGGCTACCGCACGGGCATGTTCGGCAAGTGGCACCTGGGCGACAATTATCCCCATCGCCCCCAGGATCGCGGCTTCCAGGAGGCCGTCTATCACCTGGGCTGGGGCATCACATCGACCCCCGACTATTGGAACAACGACTACTTCGACGACTTCTTCCGACACAACGGCCGGATCAAGCAATACCCGGGCTACTGCACCGACGTCTGGTTCGGCGAGGCGATGCAATGGATCGAGGCGTGCCGCGAGAAGCGCCAACCGTTCTTCGCCTACATCTCGACCAACGCCCCGCACGGGCCGTTCTGGGTGCCGGCCGAGTATCGGCGACTCTATCAGGACCAAGAACACGACGCGGCCGGCTTCTTTGGGATGATCGCCAACATCGACCAGAACATGGCCAGGCTGGAGGCGATGCTCGAAGCGACCGGGCTGCGGGACAACACGATCCTGATCTTCATGACCGACAACGGGGGAACCGGCGGAATCAAGGTCTACAACGCCGGCATGCGCGGGGCCAAGGCCAGTCTCTACGACGGCGGCCATCGTGTGCCCTGCTTCATCCGCTGGCCGGCCGGCCGACTCCGCCCGGCCGGCGACATCGATTCGCTGACACACGGCCAGGACCTCCTGCCCACGCTGATCGACCTGTGCGGTTTGCAGAAGCCGCCGGGAGCCGAATTCGACGGCGTCAGCCTGGCCGGATTGCTCCGAGGCCAACGGCAAAGCGGGCTTTCCGACCGGATGCTGGTGGTCCAGTACGGCGGCCTGGTGCGGACTGATCCAGAGAAATGGGATTCGGCCGTGCTGTGGAACCGGTGGCGACTCGTCAAGGGCGAAGAACTCTACGACGTCAAGGCCGATCCGGGCCAGGAGAACGACGTCGCCGCCGCTCATCCCGACGTCGTCAAGAGGATGCGCGACCACTACGAGAAGTGGTGGGCCGGCGTGGAACCGACGCTCGGCCGGTTCAGCACGATCAGCATCGGATCGGAGAAGGAGAACCCAACCTGTCTGTCGTCGCTCGACTGGCTTGCCCCGTCGCTCGTCGTCGCCGCCCAGCCGTTCGACGTGCGTCTGCTCGGGCAGACCCACGTGGTCGAAGGCTCTCTGCCGCTGGGCCGGCCCCAGCCGTTGTTGAACGGCCCGTGGAACGTGCTGGTGGAGCAGGACGGCCTCTATGAGATCGCGTTGCGGCGGTGGCCCCGGGAGGCGGACGCGGCGATCACGGCGGGGCTGCCCCCTTACCAAGGCGTCGACGGGACTTTTCCGGCCGGCAAGGCGGCGCCGATTGCCGAGGCCCGGCTGAAGGTCGGCAACGTCGACACCTCGAAGCCGGTCGCCGAAGGCGACAAAGCCGCCACCTTCACTGTCCGCCTCCGCCGAGGAGAGACCCGGCTGCAGACCTGGTTCTACGACGGGCAAGGCAACGAAGTCTGTGGAGCGTTCTATGTGTACGTGCGGTGGGTTTCGACGCCTCGGCGCGAGACAGAACGCCCCACCAGCGTGCATACGCAGCCCTCGATATAACCGCCTTGAAATCCGGGGTTTTTTCCCATTTGTGATCAAAAGTGATCAATTCTACTCAAGAAAAACGGACACATCGGGGTCGAAACGGACACAAACGGACATGCCTTGAGGCGGATTTTCTTGGCGGTTTTCGAGCGGACAGTGGCCACCCTGAGAGAGCACTCTTCCCGCCAGGCCACCGTTGACTTGGGGAGGGGAATCGGCTATTCTAAAGGGTAGTTTCGGGTATCGCTCTGCTAACCTCTCTGTGAGGCAGCGTCGGACATCCCGGTTGACCGTTCTCGTGGTCTTCTTCCGGGCGGCGGGCTGCATCTGCCGACGGAACAACCTGAAGGGCTATGATCGTGGCTGGGAGGCGGGGGGGAACAAGATCGCGCTGTGTCGCGGGCTCGCCATTGAGTCGAGTCGCTTCGTCGATAACCAGGGCAACGTATGGGAATCTGGGATTCGACTCCAGTGAACGTCTGCTTGCCGCGAGGGAACTAAACCAGGTGGTTACGCGCTCCCAGCCTGACGCAACCCTCTGACCGTGCATCCGAGAAACCTCGGCACAACGGCTTCTCGATCTGGTGAATCGCCATCATCAGGAGAACCGCGAGTTCATCACAATGTGAACGGCGGTCCGAAAGTGCAGCGCCGGGCAGGCGAAAAGTGCAGCGCTCGGGATGGAAGTTTACTCCCAGTCTACTCTCCTCCTTCTGGGGAAGTCAGCCAGACAGACCACGCCACTGGGTGGAGCAGGATGTCTGGGCTATTGCGACCTCTTCGGCCGCGACCGTTCAGGCGACGACTTTGCGCCGTCGGGCGTCACGCGGCCGGTAGCTCTCAGCCGACGCTGTGCAACGCACCCTATCTATTCAGAAGCATGCATTTGCATGGGGGGGGACCGCTGGACAACTTGTATGTGTTAGTTCCGCGAAATATCCAGCCACGTTGTTATTGAAATCATTTAGGACTATTTTACTTACATCCTGCCCTCCTCGGCGTCATTCTAGGTGAACGCGCCTCTAAATGTCTCGTATTGCGTACCCTAGTGACTTGATAATGTATCTCGTAATGCTTAGACCGCAACGCTTTATGGCGAGCGCACAAGTTATTTGCCGATTTTTCTTACATGACGGGTTATTCGCTTGATCTATTGGCCGTTTTTGGTAAGTTAATTGGATGTGAGGGTTATGCGGGCGGTGTTAGGCAGCGAGGGAGGCATCCGAGGGCTCCCGCAAAGGTCTGTATTCGCCTGCCCGAGCCGTCCGATCGAAACGCTGGATAGGAGTGATACCAATGGGGTATCACTTACCACAAGTGAAATGCGACCCTTGTTTATGGTGATCAATCTTCTGGCGACTTTTCCTGTGCGCCTTCCTGAAGGAGAGAAACGATGAGGAAATTCGTTGCGCTGGCCGTCATTGCCTGCACGGTCCTTCTTCCCGGCAACTTCGCGTATTCGGCGCTGGTTATGGAGGCGGAGATCGGCGACTCGACCGGCGGGGGGCTGGTGATGCTGGGCGACGTTTACTCGATCACCGGCGGGGGAAGCGATATCTTCAACCAGGCGGACGGGCTGTACTTCGTCTTCGACGAGTTCAGTTCCGCCGAGCCGCTGGATATCACCGCCCAGGTCGGCCTCAGCGGTTTCGTCGGCGGCAGCAACGGGTGGCGGAAAGCCGGCGTGATGCTCCGCAACTCGCTGGACGCCGGATCGCGCAACGGCTTT
>DATLAN010000683.1:0-17647 GCA_035527455.1 Thermoguttaceae bacterium | reverse complement strand
GTTTCCGAGGTCGCCGACGAAACGGGGCTCAACGAACAGCAGGTCCAGCGGGCGTTCAACGACTTCCGGCGAAAAGTGCGAACGACCGAGTTCCTGCGGACCCCGCCGCTGGGCATGGACACGTCCGGCGAGCCGGCCGACTTCGGCGCGAGCCTCACCGCCGTGGGTTGACCCGCGGCGAAACGGCCTCGACCGGCGGCAGGTGGATGCGGTCACCGGAGTTGTAGGGTGGGTCGAGCGCAGCGAGCCCCACCAATTCCGGCTGGTTCTCACGTTGCCTTTATTCGCCCGATTCGGGATCGTTGTATCCCGGTGCCGGATCGTCAGCGCCCAGGTTGGTGGGGCTCGCTGCGCTCGACCCACCCTACACGTATTCCCATTCCTTGAGCCACTGGTAATTGGCGGGCAGATTGGCCCAGGCGCGCTGCATGGCTCGATCGAGTTCGGCCTGCTCGCCGACGTCCAACGCGCGGCGCTCCTTGATGGCCAACGCCACGTTGTCGACCTGCTGCATGGAAATCATGCCCGGCATCGGGGCGGTGATCGCCGGGTTGCAGAGGATGTAGCGGAGGGCCAACCGGGCGATGCGGTTGTCGTCGTCGAAGTGCGGACTGTCCGGCGAGCTGTCGCCCGTGAAGATCGAGTTGCTCGCAAACGGCTTGATGCCGAACCAGCCGACGTCGTGCTTGCGGATCGACGCCCAAAGCCCGGTCTCGTCGGTCACCACCTTCGTCTTGGCGGTGTAGGGCGTGAGGATGACTTCGATCTGGTCGGTGTAGGTCTCGATGATTTTCTTCAGGTGCGGCCGGTCGTGGGAGGAGAAGCCGATGAATCGGGCGCGGCCCGTCTTCTTGGCCCAGTCCAGCGCCGCCACGGCCTCTTCGACCTCGGCCACGCTGTGCCGGCCGCTCTCGGTCAACAGGCTGATCCGCCACAGATCGACGTACTCGAGGCCGGCCTCTTTCATGCCTTCGTCCAGGCCCTTCTTCAGCCGATCCGCCGAGCGCCACTCGGGAAAACGGCTCTCCCAGATGTGCCACGAATAGCCGAAGTACATCTTGTCGCGGCGTCCCTCGAGCGCCTTGGCATAGGCCAGGATTTCCTCGCGGCAGCAGGCGTCGACGTAATTGAAACCCCGTTCGATGCACCGGTCGACCACCTCCACGCGGTTCTTTTGGAATTCCGACTGGCCGATTTTCATGGTCATCCAGCCGGGCACGTCCTCGCCGCCGATGATCTTGTCGACCCGTTTCCAGTGGCCGCCCAGCACGGCGGCCGAGATCATCAGATCGGTCCGCCCGCAGCGGCGGTATTCCATCTCCGGGTTGTAGTTGAGGATCTTGCCGGTGTCTTCATCGGTCGGATTGCCGGCCAGGACCGTCCTGGTTGCCGTCAATCCGGCGGCCAGCGCGGCGGACGCCACGGCACCGTCGCGGACGAACTGTCGACGCGTAAGCTTCTCGGCCATGATTCATTCCTCTTCGGTTTTCGGGAAGTAGCTGAATTCGCAGAGAATTCAGCAATAAACGACACGAATGTATCTGTCATTACGGGGATTCTCTGAATTCTTGCGAATTCAGCTACAAGACTCGTGCAATGACGCGGTCTGCCGTTCAATATAGGCAGTTGGCCGGGCCGCTGCAAGAATCTTCGGCGAGGGTGGCATGCCCAAGAAAACGGGACACGGGCCGCCGTTCGGCCCGTGTCCCGGCACTGGCTGCCCCGGGCTCCAGAGTGTGATTCGACTTGCACAGTAGCCGTCTCGCTCCGCGAGACGTGGCTGCGTCTCGCGGAGCGAGACGGCTACTATGACGCGCGTCCCGCTTAGGTATCCGGCGTGTTCGTGGGCGAGGGGATCTCGGGCAATTCGGCCGGCAAGCCGTCGTAGGGCGTCCTACCGGGCAGCGGCGGCAAGACGTCGTCCACCGGGCCGGGGATCGCACCGTCGAGTTCCGGCACCACGTCGGCGGCCGCGTCGCCGGCCTTTTCGGGCGGCACGGCTCGGGTCGGCTCCTGAGGGACTGGCGTCTTTTGCGTCTCTTGCGGCACGGCGTCGCTGAACGTCGCCAACGGCTGGCCGCAGGGGTCCAGCGGTATCCGGCAGCAAACCACCCGCGGCACGCTGCAGGTGTACGTCACCGGGATCCGCTTCTCGACGCACCGCGCCACGCGAACCGTCTCCTGGAACGGCTGCATCCGGCACACCCGATACGAAACGTCCTGTTCCCGCTCTTCCCACGCCATCCGATAAGTCGTCACGGGGATTTCCCGTACGTACTGCTGCTCGACCATCCGGCAGACCTTGTACGGGATCGTGCGCGTCATTTCCACCTGCTCGTAGCGGCACGTCTGCACGGGTACTTCGTTGGCAATGACCTTCGCGCAGTAGGTCGTTTGCGGAACCTGCTGGGTCACCAGGTTCGGCTTCCACACCCGCTGGACTTCATAACGGCCGCCGGGCGTCTGCTCCCAATACAACCCCGGCCGCTGGTAGACCGTCAAACCGGTCAGCGGATCGAGCGTGCAGTTTCCGGGCACCCAGCGAAGCCTCGTTTGCGGCAATCCGGGCCTGAGAACCGTGTAGTCCTGATAGCAGCCCTGATCGACGTACACCGTGCGGTACGTCGTCACCGGCTCCATCACCGTTTGATATTCGGTGCGCGTGGACGTTTCGTAGACCGGCCGGCGAACCGTGTAGCGCTCCTCGCGCTGCTGGGTCTCCCAGACCGGCTTCATCACGGTGCAGTATTCTTTGCGGACGGTCGTCTCGGCCACCGGCCGGCAGACCCGGTAGCGACACGTCCGCACTTCCGTTTCCCAGACCGGGCGGTAGCTGGTCACTTGCTGCTGGTCGTAGACCGTCTCGTAATCCATCCGGTAGGCAGTCACTTCCTGCCGGTCGTACACGGTCTGGTAAACGAGTTGATACCTCTGGCCGTTCTCGCAGGTCATGCAGGCCGAGGCGGGACGCCAGACCTGGGCAACACCGGGGACGGCACACGCCAGCAGAAACAACGGCGTGAACAAGACGCGGGCAGATAGGTTCATCTTCGGTCTACCTCGCCGGCACTCGAGACCGGCAGCATGCGTTGCAGTTGAAAGCACAAACCCGGGCTTCTTGGGTGCCCGGAACGTACCCCGGAGCGGCGATCCGACAAGTTCTGCCCCTTCAAGTGAGTATTCCAGATAGAAAGCCGCAGGGCAAATGGCGGCGACTTCGCTTCGGGCAAAGAGCGGCCGTTACTTCAGATCCGCCAAGGGGTTAGGGATTTCCAAAAAAATCTCAAGTTTCCCGTCGATACCGCCGAAGGGTCTTTCGGTCAGAATGTCGTAAGATGCTGCTGCGCCAACACTTATGGAGAAAGTTTACCTAACCGGAACGATTGCCGAATCGGCAAGATGTTTTCGGTTCTGCAGACAAGTTCGGGGCTGCTGGGTGAGAGAGCGGATTCCCTTGCTGGGGAAGTACGGGTTCCTCTCCTCTGTTCCTCTGTTCACGACGCGCGAAGAGGCAGAATCAGAGAAGAGGAACCCGTACTCCTCCGCGCCGTCGACTTCAATGGACCGTCCACGGTCCGCTACCAGCGTTCGAGGACTTCCACGGCCTTGACCCGAAGGGGCGTTTCCACGTCGCCGCGGGTGAGTCGCTCGACGGCCGGGCGAAGTTCGTCCAGTTCGTCGCTTGCCCCGGCTTCGAGCAGCCGATCGATCGCCTCCAACGCGCTGAGGTGAATTCTCGAGCGGCTGAAGTACTTGCCGGAAGTCTGGCTCGGCGTCAGCATCTCCAGCAACACTTCGGCGCCGGCGGCGTTGCCATGCCGAGCCAAGGCGGTGGCCGCGTTGTAGCGGACTTCGGCCGGTTGACCTTGGAGCATGGTTTCAAGTTGCGTCATTGCGCGATCGCCGCCCACGACGCCCAAGACGAAGGCCGCCCGCTCGCGGATCTCCGGGCGCGGGTCTGCGGCCGACGCGAGAAGTACGTCAAGCAGTTGTGGAACCCTCTGCAAGTCGGCGGCGTCGAGGTGCGAAGCCAGCGAGCCGACGGACCGCAAGGCCGTAAGCTGCACCTCGACTTCCTGTTCGCTACGTTGGGTCTTGCTCGCCGTCAACAGGGCCGGCAGCGGATCGGCCACCTGGAAACCGCCCAAGGCACGGCACAGGTACGTTCGCAGCCGAAGCTCGTCCGGTTCCATGCCGCCGGTTTCGATCTCCCTTTGCAGGACGTCGGCCAGCCGCCGGGCCAGGATCGGGTCGCGGCGCAGCGGGTCGTTGTCCGGGTGGTCCAGCGCGGCGGCCAGTTCCACGGCCGCCGCCAGCCGAGCGTCGCCCGGCTTCTCGAGCGACTCGACCAAGGCTTCGACGTCCGTGCCCGGCGAGGCCAACCAGGCGATCACCACGACCAGCGCCAACACGACGACCGCCGGCAAGACGACCAGTTTCATCAGCGTTGCCGTCGCGGAGGGCTTGGGATCGGGGGCGTTGGCTTCCGACATGGAGTTAAACGGGACAGGTCTAAATTTCCGTGTCAATCACCATCGGACCGGCTTTTCTTGGGACGACCGCAAGATCGCAACGTAGACTGGATGCCTAACTGCTGGGACGTGCGTCATCGTGAGTTTCTGCATGAAAGTGACCACACCACTCCTCGAGTCGGAGCCGTACATACTCGCGGCCCTTCTGGCTTGTGAGTCGCTTCTTGGGTATGCCCGAAAAACGCTGTTCATAGCGTTCCCAGAACGCGTCCTCAGCCTCCGAGACAGACATCCCTACGGCTCGCGGCTTGAAGGCCCCGAAGCATCCCTGTAACTGCCTCTGAAAGGATACCTGGCCGTCGAAAAGGTATTGCTCAAGTTCCGCACGTTGTTCATCCCGTGATTTCTGTTGTCCATACTTAACCGGCAGCAACTGGACGAACAAAGTGGCAGAACCGAAGAACGGATTCTCGATCAGCGATGCAACAATTACGTCACCCTTGTGCTTCCGAATATGCCGAAAGGCATTGGGGGCCGCCTCCCTGGCCGCGTCCCTAAGGTTGATCGCGGTATCATCCGCCATTCTCAGAGTCTGCGACCTTTGCCAACTTACCGTGTCCCCTTCAAAGAAGACGACGCTCGCCTTTTCGAGCCCCAGTTCCGCGGCGAGGTTGGCGATACGAAGGGCCGCTGCGAGTTCTGAAACGTGCGACTGTTTAGCCAGTCGTTTCAACACTGCCGCGACAACGGGCAGTTCGGACACGACGGCCTTAACGATGTTTTGCGGAATAAGCAACTCGGCCGCCACTTCATTCACCCGTCGCTCTTCATCATCGTTGGACCTCAGAATGTCTGAGAACGATTCCCCGATCACCGTCGGAATGTCCAACAGCAGGTGCCCAAGCTCGTGGGCCAAGGTGAAGCGCTGACGTGACTTTACGAATTGATTGTTGATGCGAATAACCGCTCGGTCTTCGCAGAAAAGGCACCAGCCATCACAACCGCTCATCGGGGAGAAGGTGACACGCACACCCAGGTGTTCGGCCAGCTTCTCCGGCCCTGCCGGATAGTGCTGCCTCGCGAACGCAAGTGCCCTGTCAACGGAGATCATCGTAGCGGCTTACGGAGCGGCCGAACGCCAAGCAAGTCATTCATGTCCGCAAGCAGAGCTTTTTTGGTCGGCGTGTCCAAAGCTGCGAGGTCCTGCTTTCGGAAGCGGACACGCAGCTTCGGGTGCAAGGCCAGAAGCTGGACAATGTGCCTGTCGAGATCAGAGCCGATGGTCACGTCACGAAGCTGATCCATGTCATCCCGAAACCGCGATTTCGGGAGATCGACGCCACCAGTCACCGGGCAAAAATCGTCGTTCAGTTTAGGCATTAGAGGTATCCCGCTTGTTGAAGCCACCCCTCGGCGGCCTCGGCACCCAATTCATATTCTACCATTCCATCGTCGTCTTTGCTCAGCCTAGTGAAACGTCTCCGTTCGTAAAACTGTCGCGTTCGCTCACTTGGGACTGACAGCAAGTTTACCCTACCGCTGAGGCCAAGGATATAACTGTGACAAACCGACCGGAGTAACAACCCTTCACCGACCCCTCCGTAGAGTGGTGCCCTTACCAGCCAGGACCGATTTCGGGGGGCTACGGCGATGCGGTCAACGTAAACGCTGCCCGCACCCGGCACAAGGCTAGAGCGGAAATCGATACGATATCCTACTGCTCCTTGTATTTCGCCGTCCGGCGTCTGGCAGGCGACAAAATGCCATGCCAGGTGGTTCCGATACTGGCCCACCAGTTTTCGCCAAACCCAGTGATGGTCATCCTCATCCCGGGGACGACCAAGCAACTCCCCCTTGAGATGCCACCAAAGGCCATCGACTTTGGTTGCCGCAAGTTCCCGCGTCAACGCGACCAAGTCCGCATCACATTGTTTTCCAATCCGTCGGTCCCAAAGCTGAATCCTGCTGGGAAGCTCGTCCATGGGCAGTATTGGACACCTGGATCCCCTTGCAGGTTCCCAAGGCGTTTGAAATCCGGCCTGTTCAGTGAATTGTTGCGGTCAACGATTCGGACGCCCGTCCATGATAACATCAAGTGTGGCCGAGCGTTAGCCATCTCACCGGAAGACTGTGTTTTGCCTGCCCCGGCGACCAAACCGGCACCATCGGCGGGAGTTAAACGGGACAGGTCAGATTTCCGTGTCAAACACCGTCGGGCCGGCTTTTCATGGGACGACCGCGAGATCGCAACGCGCTCGACCGTCCCGTTTAGTTTCCCTTTAACGACGGGAAAGGTGGAAAAGGCACATTGAAAACGTGCCCCGCGAAACGTGCCCCACAACTTGTGCGGCTGCCATCACCCGAACGTTACGGCATGCCCTGTTTTCGTCAAGTTGCGGGCACCGGGTCCGAGGGCTTTCGGCCCGGCGGGTATTCGTGTAAACATGGGTTCATGCGATACCTGGAGTTGGCGTTGCCCACGGCGGCGGAAAACGTGGCCTTGGACGAGGCGTTGCTGGAGGAGGCCGAGGCCGCCGGGCGGCCGACGGAAACTCTGCGCATTTGGGAACCGGCCGAGCCGATGGTCGTGGTGGGCCGGTCGTCCAGGATCGAGCAGGAGGTTCATGGGGACGCCTGCCGCCGGTTCGGCGTGCCGATCGTGCGTCGCCCGAGCGGCGGGGCGGCGATCGTCACCGGCCCGGGGTGCCTGATGTACGCCCTGGTCCTCGACCGCCAGTCGCGCGGTGAGCTGCGCACGGACGATCGCGCCCATCGGTTCGTGCTCGGCAGGCTCGCGAGGGCGTTGCAGCCGATGAAGGACGGGGTTCGGTGCCGAGGGATCAGCGATCTGGCCGTGGGGGACCTGAAATTCTCCGGCAACAGCATCCGGCGGAAGCGGACCCATCTGCTCTACCACGGCACGCTGTTGTGCAATTTCTCGCTGGACCTGATCGACCGCTACCTGGCGATGCCGCCGCGCCAACCCGAGTATCGCGGCAGTCGAAAGCACGCGGAGTTCGTGGTGAACTTGGGGTTGGATCCGGCGGAAGTCTGTGCGGCGATCCGCGCTGTTTGGAATGCGGTCGACTCGTATAGCGAATGGCCGCAAGCGCGAACGGCCGGATTGGTGGCCGATCGCTACGGGCGGCGGGAGTGGAACGAAGGATTCTGAGACGGTTCCCTGCGAAGCCGGTTCGCTGCGAAGCCGGTTCCCTGCGAAGCCGCGAGCGGTCAGACGACTTTTCGCACCACGCCGATCACGACGCCCAGGACCTTGGCGTTTCTTACGTAAATCGGCTTCATGTTGGAGTTGGCCGGTTCCAGGCGGATGCGGTTCTTCTCGGGGTGCCAACGCTTCAGCGTGGCCTCGCCTTCGCCGGTCAGGGCGACGACGATCTGTCCCTTTTGGGCGGTACGCTGTTTGCGGATCACGACGTAATCGCCGTCGGCGATCTGGTCCTCGATCATCGAGTCGCCGCTGACCTGCAGCACGAACAGTTTCTTCTTCCCCGGATCGAACATGGCACTGAAATCGACCCGCTCATCCTGCTCGATGGCCTCGTGCAGCACCCCGGCGGCGATCATTCCGGCCAAAGGGAGGCCCCGCTCCTCGATCGGCTCGGCCTCCAACTGGATCGCCCGCGACAAGTTCGGCTCACGGGTGATGAAGCCTTTCTTTTCAAGGGCTTTGAGATGGCAGACCACTCCGTTGGGGGAGTTGATGTCGAAGTGTTCTCCGATCTCGCGGACCGTCGGGCCGTAGCCGCGGTTGCGGATCTTGTCGCGAAGGAACTCGTAGACGGCCCGCTGTTTCTTGGTAAGGTCTTCGTACGACGTCATGCTTACCCCCTATGGGACGGGTGTTCTGTTTGCCGTGAAACGCTCCTGGACAATCGTATAATATACGGCTGTACATAGTCAAGGGGGGTTGCGGATTTTGCGAGAAAATTATTCCCCCTGAGCCCGTTCGTGCGGGCCGCGCGTGCACCGCGGGAGCGATCCTTCCTCGTGAGGGTTTTTCTTTGATTTCCGTGGCTCGATTCCCGGTGCATCGAAGCTGACGGCACGGACGAGTACGGGTTCCTCTTCTCTGATTCCACGTCTTCGAGCGTCGTGAACAGAGAAGAGGAACCCGTACTCTTCCGGCAATTGAATCCGCTTGTTTCACCCGGCAGCCATGAAATTGCCTGAAGAACTCTCATGAGGTTCGGCATCTCCGAAGAAACGGTCTGCTGCCGATCGAACGTAGGCTACACTTGTCCGACGGGCTTACGCGCGCCGCTGGTTGATAGCGCGGGCCGTCGATTCCTTACTTCTCGCAACGTTTCAAGGGGCAGTATCATGGGGCTGAAGACCGATTTGCTGGAACAGAGTTTCGCCGCCATGGCGCGAAGGGGCGACGAACTGGTCGACATCTTCTACGGCAATCTGTTCAAGGATTGTCCGGAAGTCGAACCGCTATTCGCGCATCTGGACATGGCCCGGCAGAAAAGGATGCTGCTGGCTTCGCTGCAGTTGATCGTGGGAAACCTCCGGTGTCCGGCCATCCTGGAACCGATGCTCCGGCGACTCGGGGCCCGACACGTCCAGTACGGGGCCCGAGAGGAACACTACGCGGCCGTGGGGGCTGCACTGCTGGGCGCCTTGGCCGAAGTGGCCGGCGAGGACTGGAGCGACGAACTGGCCGAGGCGTGGGGCGAAGCCTACGAGGAAATCAGCCGCCATATGCTGGCCGGTGCCCCCGCCGCTCAACGGTTCTTCCAATCGACATCCGCCAGCGACGCCAAAGCCAGGTGCAGGGCGTGGGTGCCGTCGCGGCCGTGACCTTGGGCCTTCAGCGCCAGGTAGAGCTGATGGGCCAGCGCGAGTCCCGGCATGGCCAGCCCCATGCGTTTCGATTCTTCCAGGGCGATGCCCATGTCCTTGATGAAGTGTTCGACGAAGAACCCGGGATCGAAGTTGTTGGCGATGATCCGCGTGCCGAGATTCGACAAGGACCAGCTTCCGGCCGCGCCGGAGGCAACCGACTGCATCACCGTCTCGAGGTCGAGTCCCGCCTTGTAGCCGTAGAGCAGCCCCTCGCAGACGCCGATCATGTTGGTGGCGATCAGGATCTGATTGACCATCTTGGTGTGTTGTCCGGCTCCGGGACCGCCCTGGTACACGATCGTCTTGCCCATGGCTTCCCAACAGGGGGCAAGGGCGTCGACCGCGTCTTTCTCGCCGCCGATCATGATCGACAGTCGGGCTTCCCGGGCACCGACGTCGCCTCCGGAGACGGGCGCGTCGACGGCGTGGACGCCGATCGCCGCCGCCGCTTCGGCGATCTCGACCGCCAGAGACGGCTCGCTGGTGGTCATGTCGACGACGATATTTCCGGCAGAACAGCCCGCCAGCACGCCGTCGGAACCGAGGAACACGCCGCGGACGTCGGCCGGATATCCCACGATGGCGAAAATCACGTCGGAGGCCTCGGCGACGGCCTTGGGCCCCTCGGCCCATCGGGCGCCGGCGGCGAGCAGTTTTTCCGCCTTGGCCTTGGTGCGATTGAAGACGGTCGCGGAGAACCCGGCATCGATCAGGTGCCCACACATGCTCGAGCCCATCACTCCGGTACCGATCCAACCGATTCGGGTTTCGCCCGGCATTACGCTGATTACGGTCATGACCATCGATCTTCGGGGCGCTGGAGAATCTCGTTGATGACGATCGCCTGGCGGATGTTCCCGACGTCGCTGAACACGGCAGCCAGACCGGCAGCGGCGGTGGAGGGCCACCCCGTGACGCGGTCCTCTGCTTCCCCCGCTTCTTCTGTCCGGGTCATAGCGGCCGATTCGCCCGGGACACTCGGCAGGTGGCTCACCTCGTGGCCGAATACCTGCTGGAGGCGATGCTCGAGGTGATCGTCGGCCAGGGCCACCTGGCCGCCGAGTTCGGCCGCGCGGCGCTGGAACTCGCCGCGGCCGAGATGCTCTTGGACGTGTTCGGCCATCCCAACGCCCACGGGGCGGTCGAAAGCCGCTTCGGGCGGGCCGCGCCGTCCACCGACGACTTCGGCCATCGGGGGCGCGGGTCCCGGGCGCGGTCGCGGTGCCCGAGGGGGTGGCTGGGCGCCGCGGGGTTGCGTTGCCCGGCGAAGAAAATCCTCGATTTCCGCTTCCACGTTCCCGCCGGGGGGCCGGGCCGGGGGCCGTTGAGCGGGTGGACGCTTCTGCTGAGCTTGCTTGTTCAGCGCCTGCAGGATGGCCGGCACGACGAACACCAGGATCATGATGAGGATCCCGATCAGTTCGGCTTGAGCCACCAGCGACGTAAGGGGAATCATGCCACAAACCCTCTCTTGGACTCGCCGCCCGTTCCGACCGTGGCGATCGAAGTCCGCATATCCGTATCGGCCTGGATGTTTCGCAGTTTGTAGTAGTCCATGATCCCCAGCGTCCCTTCGCGGAGGGCCTCGGCGATGGCCTTGGGCACTTCGGCCTCCGCCTGGACCACCTTGGCACGGCTCTCCTCGATCTGGGCGATGTTCTCCTGCTCTTCGGCCACGGCCATCGCGCGGCGACCCTCGGCATTGGCCCGGGCCACGCGCAAGTCGGCCTCGGCCTGGTCGGCCTGCAGCCGGGCACCGATGTTCTCGCCCACGTCCACGTCGGCAATGTCGATCGACACGATTTCGAAGGCGGTTTGCGAGTCGAGTCGTCGGGCGAGCACGGTCTTGGAGATCCGGTCCGGATTCTCCAGCACCTCGCCGTGCGCGCCGGCCGAGCCGATGGCCGAGACGATGCCCTCGCCCACTCGGGCAACGATCGTCTCTTCCCCGGCCCCGCCGATCAATCGCCGCAGGTTCGTCCGGACCGTCACCCGGGCCTTGACCTTCAACTGGATTCCGTTCTGAGCGATGCCGTCGAGCGAATCTCGGCCGCCGCCTCGCGCGGGGCAGTCGATCACTTTGGGATAGACGCTGGTTTGGACGGCTTCGAGCACGTTGCGCCCGGCCAGATCGATGGCTGACGCCAATTTGAAATCCAGTTCCCCGAGTTTGGCCTTGTGGGCCGCGATCAAGGCGCGAATCACCAGCGGCACGTTTCCCCCGGCCAGATAATGGGCTTCCAGGTTCCCGGACGTGACGCCCTGTTCGTCGCCGATGCCCGCCTGAACCGCCATGATCTTGCTGCGGAGGATGACCGCCGGCGAGACCTTGCGGAAGGTCATTCTCAGCAGATCGAGGATCCCGATCCCCGCCTTGGTGAATTTCGACTGGATCCAGAGGTGGAAGTACCGGGCGAAGACCGCAAAGACGATCAGAAAGAAGAAGATGGCGACCACGATGATGATCACCATGACCATCTGGGTGGTATCGCCCTTTTCCGCGGCCAGGAGTGTCATTTTTTGCTCCTTCGACACGTGAGATCGATAACTGCGAACTCCCCCGCATCCGGCGGGAAAGGTCCCCTAAGTGCCGTCTGTTTATCCCGATTGCGGAAAATTGTCAAGACGGGGATTCGTCGAACGGATCGGGAGCGATGGAATCGATGGGGCGTCGCAAGGGGTCTTTGGCGGATGGAGACGGCGCATCTTCGTCAAGGGGGCGTACTACCACCCGGTTGGCGCGAACCTGCAACACGCGGACCGGTTTCCCGGCATCGATCGGCATCCCTTCGCTGATCGCGTCGACGGTGCGACCTTCGATGACAATGGCCCCGGCGGGCAACATCTTGCACTTCGTCTGTCCGATCTGGCCGACAAGGGTTTTGAGAAGGGTCATCTGCGGATCTTCGGGCATGACGTCCTCACTTGTGGGGGCGTTGAGCAGTACCCTGCGGCCCATGGCCGTCTTCGGCCAGAACTTGAAGGCCAGGACCACTACCGTCGGCATGCCCACGATCGCTACGGTCAAGACGACGAACCCTATGATCGAGTTGCCTTCCCGGAAGCCCAGGACAATGGCCGCCAGGATCGAACAGGCGGAGAGGAACCCGAGAATTCCCGCCGAGGGGAAGAATACTTCCAGGACCGCCAGCCCCATGCCCAGCACCAACAAGAGAACCGACCAGACCCAGGGTTCGATGGGCATTGTGTGTCTCCGGAGCGTGAACTTCGGGATGCGAAGCCGCAAGCGGCGGGCCGCCGGCGGCCGGGTTATTCTCTGACTGCCTTGACGACGACTCGGTTTCCGTGCACTTCGACGACCTCGACTTCGGTGCCGCGGGGGACGACGTCGCCGTCGGTAATCACGTCGACCAGCGAATCTCCGAATCGGGCCTTGCCGCCGGGGGTCAGTTGGGTCGTCGTCGTACCCCGCATGCCAACGAAGTCCTCGAAGTGGACCAGGGCCTCGCGCTGGCTGAGGCTGGCGGCCTCTTCGCCCTCGGGCGGTTGCAGCAACAGCGTACTGAAGATCGGCGTGTTGGGCAACCACCGCCGCAGCACCAGCGCACCGGCGATGATCCCCACGAACGTTCCGCCGATCATCATCAGCGACCGGGTAAGCTGGCCGAGTTGGTATTCGTTCTGAGGCAGCACGAACGTCTGGCTGGCCAGGATCAGCGAGACCAGCACCAGGCCCATTCCGCCCAGACCGAAGACGCCGAAGCCCGGCAGCACGAACACCTCCAACAGCAGGCAGGCCACGCCGGCCGCGAACAGGGTCGCCTCCAGCCATCCGGCCGTTCCGCCCAGGTAATGGGCCCAGAAGAACAGCAGGAAGCAGACGGTGGCCACGAACCCGCCCAATCCGATCCCCGGGGCGCTGAGTTCCACGTAGAGGGCCACGAACGCGATCGTCAGCAGCACGGCGGAGACCTCAGGCCGTGCCAGCGCGGCGATCAGGAAATCGGCCCAACCGGTCTCCAACGCCTGAATATCCTCCAAATAGTAGATGTCCTTCAATTCGGCCAGGTTGTTGATCGTCCGATCGGCCAGCCCGTACTCGACCGCCTGCTCGCCGTCCAGCAGCAGGGCCTTGCCCGGCGTGGTGATCGGGCGGCCGATTTCCCACTGGTCCGTGTCGAGTCCTCCCTTCTCTTCCCCGCTGAAGTAGCGCGTCTCGCCGGTTCGTTTCTCGATACAAGGAAAGACTTCCAGATTCGGATTGATCATGGCCTCGATCAACGGCCAGGACTGCTTTCGGTTCCGCCAAGGGCCGTCGTCGTTTCGGATGGTCCTGCCGATGTACTCGATCTGCTCCTTGGAGAACGGCTGCTCGCCCGATCCGCCCAGTTCCGCTTGCGGGTGGACCAACACGTGCTGGCACGCCAGGGCCACCAGCGCCGCGTCGGCACGGGCCTTCGAGGGGACGTAGGCCACGGTACGGACCTCGTTCGGATCCAGAGTGGCCAGGGTCTGGGCGAGTTGCCGGCTGTCGTCCAGCGATCCGCCCCCGCTGTCGATCCACACGCAGATGAAATTCGCTTCGTCCCGGCGAACGCTTTCATCGATCAGGTCCTGGGCCTGTCGGACCATTTCGCTCGTGATCCGCCCGTTCAGATCCACGCGCACTGCCCGCCAATCCCCGACCAGCGAAGGATCCTCGTTCATCGCGTCCCGCGGCAACTCGAGCTTGTCGGCCACGTCGGCGGGTGTCTTGGGCAGGTGGCTGACGAAGCCGAGCCCTCGGGCCTCCTCGCCGGTGAAGCGGCCGGTCGTATCGACCAGATCGCCGAGCCTCCTCGGCGTGGCGGCCAGGTTGCGTGCGTCGAATTCTTCTCGCGTAAGGAACTCGGTGCCTTCTTCCAGGGTCTGGACCTTCAACACGTCCAACGACGGATCCAGCAGCCACAAGGCCACGGCGGGCGGGATCGTCCGGCGGCTCTCGGCGATCTCCGTGTACGCTCCCCGTTCGGCCGGCCGGATCGTTCCCGGCTCGGCGCCCACCGGGCCGAGCAAGGCGTCGCCGGGCATCATGATCTCGTCGCAGGCCATCGCCACCAAGACGGCGTGGCCCGGGATCGACTTCTCGGCGTAGGCCACGGTTCGGGCGTTGCCGACGTCTTGGATGATCCGCGCCAGCTTGAAGGCGTCCATGGAGTCGGTGGTCCGGGCGAACTCCTCCTGTTCTTCCGGAATTTCGAATTGGAAGATCAGCACCGGCTCTCGCGATTCTTTTTCGGCCCGCTGCAAGGCCCGCGTGGTGAACCGCCTCACCCGTTCGACCGAATCGCCGTCGATCGGCAGACGAATGCGGATCGACATACCCATCGGCGACGTGGCGTCCTCGGCGGCCTCAGCCGGTCCCCAGCAAAGCAACGTTCCCAAGGCAACCAGCGCCGCCGAGACTGCCTTCGGGACGAGCCGGTCTGTCACTTCGGTGCAAGAAGTCGGGAACATGATTCGCAAACCGTAACGGGACGGCCCCAGACGACTTAAGTGGGTGCCTCACCTGATCTTCCGGATATTAGATTATAAGGCGTCCGGCGGAAGCGTCAATTGAGCCGGGTTCTCCATTGGGTGGCACGCCCTGAGCAGCGAAGGGCCTGTTCGGCATGTCTTCCACGCCCTTCGTTCCTCAGGGCGCGCCGTCCCCGCTCAACGCGGTCCGCCGGCAGCCGGTTGCTGACCGACTCGCGGCGTCTCGGGCTGGATGACGACCTTCGTCCAGAAGGGTGGGGTGATCACGACGAAGTCCAGGTTCGGCCAGGGGTTGTTGACCACGATGTCGCCGAATTGGAACACGGTGCGATCCTTGCCGTTGGGAGAGAAGAGTTGCAGGGCGAACGGGTTGAGGTCCGTTTCCGTCACCGAGAGGATCAACTCCGCCCGCTGGAAATTGGCCGCGTCGCGTTGGAATCGCGGGTAGGCCTCCAGCCAGATCTGGTTTTGGATGTTCGGCGGCGTGATCACCCGCATGAAGTATCGCTCCTTGAGCTTCGAGGCCTGGGCGCCGAACAGGAAGGGCAGCGGTCCGTCCTGGATGGCCGTGCCTTGCAGTTCCGGCGGCAGGACGTGCTGGATGAGTTGCTTGGTCTTGTGGTTGAATTCGTAGACCGACTTGCCGTCGCAGACCCAATGTTCTTCCCGTTGGGACTCGATCGCTACCCACTCCTGGTTCTGGTTGCTTTGCGTGACTCGGTAGAGCCCCTTGTCCGGCGCCGCGTACTTGACGAGCCCCTTGTCGACGTAGCGGGGCGCATTGGCGTTTCCGAAGACCCCGTCGTAATCCCATCGGCAAAAGTTGCACGCGAACGTCTTTACCTGTTGGCCGCGCTGCTCCCAGAACAGCAGCACCCGGTTGAGGTAGTCTTCTTCCTGCGGGGTGAGCTGGAAAGGTGCGCGGACCGGCGGCGGGGTCGGCTGGTATTGGGGAGCCGGAGCATATTGCGGGATCACCGGCCCGACTTGCCCGGCCCCCGGGTGGACCGTCGGCGACGCCGGCCGCCAAGGCTGCGTTGGCGCCTGGCCCACCGCCGTGGAAGCCGTCAAGAACAGACCGAGCGTCGTGCCGCAAACCATTCGTAACATCATGGGTTCCCTCCCATCGGTCGATATTCTTCGGGCGCGCGACTGCCAGCGATGCCAGCGGCCGCCGCTCACAGCGGCCCCCGCATGCCTGGAGACAGGATCGGCATTCTAGCAGCAAAACGCCCGCCGCCCTAGGGCGATTTGGGGGAGCGGAACGGGCTTTTTCATCTTCTTCCGGCTCCCGTAGGAGGGTATCATGTTAGCAGACATGACGCATCTGTTCTTGAACCAAGGACGCTAACATGGCAGAAGTGGCAGGCAAGACTACCCGAGTCAAGGTCGTTATCGAACACGGCGAAGACGGATACGTCGCTTACCCGCTCGGTGTGAAAGGCGTGGTCGTCGGGCAGGGGGATACGTACGAGGAGGCCCTGACCGACGTGACTTCGGCGATTCGAGCCCACGTTCGGCAATTCGGTGCCGAGGTTCTGGCCGCGGGAGACCCGGCACGGGAGGCCTTCATCGCCGAAGCCGAGGTGGTCATCTGATGGGCAAGTTTCCCCGAGATGCCCCCACATGAAAATCGCCCTCGTCCACGACTGGCTGACCGGAATGCGGGGCGGTGAGAAGTGTCTGGAGGTCCTCTGCCGGCGGTTTCCCGAGGCGGAACTGTTCACCCTGCTGCACGTCCCGGGAAGCACCTGCCCGGCCATCGAGCGGATGCGGATCACGACCAGTTTTCTCCAGCGATTTCCCGGCGCCCGCCGTTATTATCGTTATCTCCTGCCGCTGATGCCGGCCGCCGTCGGGCGGCTGGACATTCCCCGCGACGTGGACCTGGTCGTCAGTTTCAGCCACGCGGTGGCCAAGGGCGTCAAGCCGCCGCCGGGCGTGCCGCACGTCTGCTATTGTTTCACGCCGATGCGTTACGCCTGGCACCGTCGGGCCGACTATTTCCCGGGCCGGCTCGCGCAGGCCCCGGTGACAGTCGTCCGAAACCTGCTGCTCGATCAGATGCGGCGGTGGGATCGGGCAACGAGCCGGCGCGTGACCCATTTCGTGGCCGTCAGCCGGACGGTCGCCCGGCGGATCGAGCAGTGCTACGGGCGGACCAGCCGCGTGATCTATCCGCCGGTCGATACCCGGTTCTACACGCCCGACGACCGGCCGCGCGAGGACTTCTTCGTCTGCGTCTCCGCCCTGGTCCCTTACAAGCGGATCGATCTGGCGATCGCGGCCTGCAACCGTCTCGGGCGGCGGTTGATCGTGATCGGCGACGGGCCCCAACGGCGACGACTGGCCCGCATGGCCGGACCGACCGTCTCCCTGGCCGGTTGGTGTACGAACGAGGAGATTCGCGATCACCTCCGCCGCGCCCGGGCGTTGATCTTCCCGGGCAACGAGGATTTCGGCATCGTGCCGGTCGAGGCCCAGGCGTGCGGGACGCCCGTGCTGGCCTACGCCGAGGGCGGTGCGACGGAAACCGTCGTGCCGGCCGACGAGTCCGCCGCCGGAACGGGCCTGCTCTTCGCCGGACAGACGGTCGAGTCGCTGTGCCGGGCCATCCAACGGCTTGAAGAGCACCCCGACTGGTTCGATGGCCGGCTCGCCCGGCGAAACGCTCAGCGGTTCGCCGCTCAGCAGTTCGAGCAGGAGTTATTGGCGTATCTGGAGCAGGCGTGCCAGTCGCCGGCGGAAATCGCGTTCCAGGGAGGACCCCGCCGAACGCAGTCGGCGGGCGTTGGGTCACTCTGACAACGCCCGCCGACTGCGCTCGG
>DATLAN010000682.1:0-3439 GCA_035527455.1 Thermoguttaceae bacterium | reverse complement strand
TGTGGAGGGGGATCATCGCCGACGGCGATCGCGTGTTCGTCCAAATGGGGACGGATCGGCCGCTCAGCGCGCTGGACGCGGCCACCGGTGAGGTGATCCAGAGTTACCCGGGAACCGAAAGCCTGGAAGAGGTGATTAAGTGCGGCGACCGTCTGCTGGCGGTCACCGGTCCACGGTGCGTCGTGGCGCTCGACGCCGATTCCGCCGCAGAGCTTTGGCGATGGACGCCGCCGGAAGACGTCGCGATCGTGCCGCTCACGTTGGCCGCCTCGGGCGAGAAGGTGTTCGTCGAGACCGACGAGAGCGTCTGCGGTCTCTCGGCGGATACGGGCGAGCAACTATGGCGCTTCGTTCCCCAAGTCGCGGGAAAGAGGCGCCGGCTCAGTTGGCCGCGCGAGAAGCTGATCGCCGCCGGCGACGTGGTGTTGTGCTCTTACGGCGGGATCGATCCCGAGGTCCTCAATCGCGACAAGTGGGAGTATCTCGGCTCGCACCCCCGCGTGAACGAATACGCCGGGACGCTGGCCGCGTTGTCCGCCGCCGACGGCCGCGTGTTGTGGGAAACGGCCTACAAGCCGGGACTGGAATCCGATCCCGGCGATATCTTCGTGATCGACGGCCGGGTGTGGCTGGGGCCCGATTTCTCCGAGGTCCGCGATCTAAAAACCGGCCGGATCGAGCGAAAGGAATCCGTACTGGACCGCCTCTGGACCACCGGGCATCACCACCGGTGCTATCCGGCGAAAGCGACCAGCCGGTATATCCTCACCGGGAAACGCGGCGTCGAGATGATCGACCTCGAGGGGGAAGAGCATTCGCGAAACAATTGGGCCCGCGGCTCCTGCCGGCTCGGGGTTACGCCCTGCAACGGATTGATGTACGCCACGCCGCACTCCTGCGGATGTTTCATGGAAGCGAAGCTGTACGGATTCTGGGCGCTGGCGTCCGAGAAGGAACCTCGCACGGAGGCCGCCGTAATCGAACGCCTGGAAAAAGGCCCGGCCTTCGGTCAAGACATTCCTAATTCATCATTCCTAATTCATCATTCCTCCGACTGGCCCACTTACCGGCACGATCCGACGCGGAGCGGCAGCACGGCGGCGAAGGTCGCTTCGGAGTTGAAGCCCGTATGGAATACGCGCGTGGGCGGCCGCGTCACGGCTCCGGTCATCGCCGACGGACGCCTCCTGGTGGCGGACATCGACGCGCACCGAATCGTCTGCCTCGACGCCGACAACGGGCAGGAACAATGGAGCTTCAGCACCGGAGGGCGGATCGATTCGCCGCCCACCGTCTACCGGGGCCTCGTGCTGGCCGGCTGTGCGGACGGCCGCGTGTATTGCCTCCGCCTCTCGGACGGCGAGTTGGCGTGGCGATTCCTCGCTGCCCCGCAGGAGATCAACGCCGTGGCCTTCGACCAGGTGGAATCGCTTTGGCCGGTCCACGGCAGCGTGCTGGTCAAGGACGCAGTCGCCTACGCAACCGCCGGCAGGTCCTCCTATCTCGACGGCGGCATCACGCTGTACGCTCTCGATCCGGCGACGGGAAAACTGCTCTACCGGACGCAACTCAGTAGCGAACATCCCGGCGCCACGGACCCGCCGCCCGAGGAACAACGAGCAGCCATGGAGCAGACGATTACCCAGAACAATACCGACTACAAGACGTTCACCAGCGCCGACCGGAGCGATGCGTTCTCGATGACGGGAGCCCGGTCGGACGTGCTGGTCGCCGATGCGGACTCGATCTATCTGCGGCACCTGCGTTTCGACGGCCGGCTGGTGGCACAGGAAACACCGTTGCCGCACCTGCTCTCGGTTTCCAGCCTGCTCGACGGCGCGGAGAACCATCGCTCGCACTGGCTGTTGGGCACGGGGGACTTCAGCCGCACGCCGGTCGCGTATTCCTGGATCGCGTACGCAGCGGACAAGTGGCGAGAGAAGGGCCTGTCGGTCCCTTTCGGGCTGATGATGGTTTTCGACGATCAAACCGTATGGGGCGTGCGCCGCAATCACCTCATGCGGTGGAAGAAAGAGTACCCGAACGATTACGTGCTCTTCGCCCAGGAGCGTCCCGATCGCAATGACGCCGCCGCGTCGCTTCCCGATTTCAGAGCCGAAGGCGTGCAGTTGAAGTGGACCGCGCCGCTGCCGTTGCGGCCCCGCGCCATGGTGCGTGCGGACGATTGCCTGCTGATCGCGGGCATGCCCGATACGATCGATCCGAACGACCTCTCGGGGGCCGGAAATGCGGCGTTCGAGGGACTCAGCGAAGGGCTGCTGCTGGCCGTCTCGTGCAGTGACGGGAAGATCCTCCACCGCGTGCAGCTCGAATCTCCGCCCGTTTGGGACGGCATGGCCGTCGCCGCCGGGCGGTTATATCTGGTCGACCGCAAAGGCCGCGTCTCGTGCCTGGCGGGCGAGATCCGTAGGCCGGAACAAGCGCATCGCAGTTCCGGCATCCGTTATGGAAAGTCCACATGAAGGCACTTGTTGAGAAGGGTCCACAAGAAGCCACGTGCCGGAACTGCGCTGCGCTTGTTCCGGCCTACCCCGGGAGAATGAAAACCATGAAATCACTACTGCTGCACACGACCTGGCTTGTTGCCTTCTCGATATCCTCGATGGCGCAAGGGGCCACTTCGGGAGAGGAACTCCTGCAATCCTCAGGGATTCAAGGCGGCCTGGTCGTCCACCTCGGCTCGGGCGACGGCCGACTCACCGCGTCATTGCACGCCAACGAGTCCTACCTCGTCCACGGCCTGGACGCGGACCCCCAAAACGTGGCCGAAGCCCGTAAGACCATCCAGAGCATGGGTCTTTACGGCCGCGTGTCGGTCGAGGCGTTCGACGGCGAGCACCTGCCCTACGCCGACAACCTGGTGAACCTGTTGGTCGCCGAGGATCTCGGCGGCGTCTCGATGGGCGAGGTGATGCGGGTGCTGGCTCCCCGTGGCGTGGCTTGCGTGAAGCAGGGCGATCGATGGAACAAGACCGTCAAGCCCCGGCCCGACGCGATCGACGAGTGGACGCACTTCCTCCACGACGCCTCGGGCAATGCGGTCGCCAAAGACGAACGGGTCGGCTCGCCGCGCCGCGTCCAGTGGATGGCGGGCCCCATGCACACGCGCGATCACGACGCCCTGGCCAGCCTCAGCGCGATGACTACAAGCGACGGCCGCCTCTTCTATATCCTGGACGAAGGGCACACCTCGCTGATGCACCGGCCTGCGAAGTGGAAACTGATCGCCCGGGACGCCTTCAACGGCATCCTCCTGTGGAAACGAGACATTCCGACCTGGGTGACCCACCTCTTCTACTTCCGCTCGGGACCCGCGCAGATGCCCCGGCGGCTGGTTTCCGTCGGCGATCGCGTCTACGTCACGCTGGCTCTGGACGCCCCGGTGTCGATGCTCGACGCGGCGACCGGCCAAACGCTG
>DATLAN010000681.1:0-3216 GCA_035527455.1 Thermoguttaceae bacterium | reverse complement strand
TCGCGGTCCATGCCGCTGTCTTCCCATTCGACCGACAGCGGGCCGGTGTAGCCGGCGGCGTTCAAAGCCCGGATGATCTCCTCGAAGTTCACCCCGCCGCGGCCCAGCGAACGGAAGTCCCAGCCGCGGCGCGGGTCGCCGAAGTTCAGGTGGCTCGAGAGGATCCCGCTCTTGCCGTTGAGCGTGACGATGGCGTCCTTCATGTGGACGTGGTAGATGCGGTCCGGGAAGGCGCGGATGAAATCGACCGGATCGACGCCCTGCCAGATCAGGTGGCTGGGATCGAAGTTGAAGCCGAACTCCTCGCGGCCGCCCAGCGCCTCGATCGCACGCTCGGCCGTGTACAGGTCGAACGCGATCTCGGTCGGGTGCACCTCCAGGGCAAACTTCACGCCGCATTCGGCGAACACGTCGAGAATCGGGTGGAAACGCTCGGCCAGGAGCTTGAAGCCGTCGTCGATCATCTCGGACGAAACCGGCGGGAATGAGTAGAGCAGGTGCCAGATGCTCGAGCCGGTGAAACCGTTGACGATGCCCACGCCGAGCTTCTGGGCGGCCCGGGCGGTGTTCATCATCTCTTCGGCGGCCCGGGCGTTGACGCCGGCCGGATCGCCGTCGCCCCAGACGTACGGCGGCAGGATGACCTGGTGGCGGGCGTCGATGTTGTCCAACACCGCCTGTCCCACCAGGTGGCCGCTGACGGCGAAGACCTGCAGGTTGTGGCTTTCCAACAACTCGCGCTTCTTGGCGCAGTAGTCGTCTTCGGCCAACGCCTTGTCGACCTCGAAATGATCTCCCCAGCAGGCCAATTCCAGGCCGTCGAAACCGAAGCCGCTAAACTTCTGAGCCAACTCCGCCAGGGACAGATCGGCCCATTGCCCGGTGAACATCGTGACCGGTCGTGCCATGTTCATAACTCCTTTGTGTGTATGACTGCGAGAAACTCGGGCCGACGCGCGGAGGAACCCTCCGGCCATGTCCCCCGATGAGTGCCGCCCCCCATTTTGACACATCCGTCGCAACGTGCAACCGGGGGGGTGAGAGTCTTTTCCCGGCTCGTCTTCCCTCGCCCCCCGGGCGTGTTATAATTGCGACGGGTCGGGGGCTTTGGATTCTTGCGTCAGGACTTCTGCGCATGGTGCGCGAATGTTTGACGTAACCAATTGCGATAGAAACGTTTAGCGGGCACGGTGCGCGCATGTTTGACGTAACCAATTGCGATAGAAACGTTTAGCGGGCGGGCTTGCCCGCCGTTTGGTTGCGGCCAAAAGCCGCGATAGGGGCCGCCGAAAAACAACTTACCGATTAAGAGAAACGACGAATGCGAGCTGCTCGAATCCTGATTCTGTCGTTCGCGTGGGCGCCGCTGGCCTGGGGGACGACCACGGTGATCGCGGCCGGGCAGGTTCGCCTGGAACTGGTCGGCGACTCCGCGGGCTCCGCGCTGGTCTTCCAGGAGTGGTTGCAGGTCCTCGGTCGGGCGGGGGTCAAGAACGTACGGATCCGTTCCGCTACCGGGGCCGTCAAGGTCGGCGTCGAGGTCCTCGGCACCGAAAGCCAACCGGTTTACGTGGTGACCGGAATCGTCCGGTCCAGCGACGAGTTGCTCCTGCCCGCCGGTCGGTTCCGCCAGAGCGACGCGAGCCGGCTGGCCCGTTGGCTGGAAGATCTGGCCCAACACGGTCCGCAGCGCAGTGGCGGCGCGGAACAGTCGGCCTTCGGGCTTTCGGCCGCCCAATTCGAGCAGGTTCGGCAGGACCTGGCCCGCCCGGTCGATTTCGCGACCCGGGGAATGACGCGAGACGCGGCCGTGGACAAGATCGCCGCACAGTTGCTTTCGCCGCTTCAACTCGAGGCCGGCCTGCGGGCAATGCTCAGGGAAGATACGCTCGGCGAAGAACTCTCGGGCGTGTCTTCCGGCACGGCGCTGGCCTATGTGCTGCGTCCGATGGGTTCGTGTTTGGTGCCGCGTCCGATGGGCGGGCGCGTGGCATATCTGGTCGTCAAGGCCCAGCCGGACCTGGAGGTGTGGCCGGTCGGGTGGGAGCCGGAAGGTCCGCGGCAAGACGTGCTGCCGGCGGCGTTCGAGTTCTACAACGTCAACATCCAAGGCGTTTCGGCGGCCCAGGCCCTGGAGGCGATCGGCAAGCGTTTGGACGTTGCGGTGCTGATCGACCACAACGCGTTGGCCCGGCACGGCATCGACCCGAGCAAGGTACCCGTTTCGCATCCCGCCGGCCGGACGACCTACAGCCTGGTGTTGCGGAAGATCCTGTTCCAGGCCCGACTGAAGAGCGAAATACGCGTCGACGAAGCGGGAACGCCATTTCTTTGGGTGAGCACGATCAAGCCGGTCTAGGGCCTCCAATCAATGTTGTCAGGCCGCCATGGCCGTAGTCTTCCCAAACTCTCGTAAGGTTGCCGCATCCTCTTCTACTGCGGCAAGCTGGACTTAATGCCTCCGGGAATCAGCCACGAAATGTTCTGTTTAACGTGGCCTTTGCCCCGGATGGTCTTGCTGCCGGATCCCCATATCGGGTAGATTTCTTTGCGCGGATTCTCGGGGGGGTTTCTTCTTGGTTGGGGACAGGGGCGGCCGGTAAGACCACTGGACAAAGGAGGGTCTGTGATGCGGACACGTCATTGCGTCGTGTTTTCGGCGGTTGTTTTTCTAATGGCGTCAAGCATCGCCGGCGCCCAGCAGGAGAGCCCTTCGCGGAGCGATGCAACCGGTTATGCCCCTTATCGCCCGGAGTGCGTGGACGCCTATGGCGACCCGCAACGGCTGGTGATCGAGGGCACCGCGACGTTCTCGGCCGCCGCGATCGCCGAGGAACTGAAGACCGACTTCGACGTCCTGGTGGCCGCCCATCCGTTCGCGGTGCTGGAAGAATACTGTTCCACGCTCCAGGAAAAGGTCGCCGCGGGCTACCAACACGCGGGCTTTCCCGACGTGCAGGTCGCCGGCCGGGTGAATCGCAACCTGATCCGCGTGGAGTTGACAGTCGAAGAAGGACCGCGTTACACGATCGGCGACGTGCAGATCCGGGGCGCGAAGACGATCGACGTAGCGGGCTTGACTCGGCGACTCACCACGTCCTATCCGCCGGAAGACGCCTTGCCGAAGTCGTACGATACTCGCGACGGCAAGATCGAAGTCCAATGGGTCGACAAGGACGGCAAGCCCGTCGAATTGAAGGATCCCATCTGGGAGCG
>DATLAN010000680.1:0-4826 GCA_035527455.1 Thermoguttaceae bacterium | reverse complement strand
AGCGACCATCCTTACCATACTCGTCGTGCTCGCTACTCGACGCCGCACCGCCGGCGTATGGGCGATCGCGGTCGCCGCGATGATGGTCTTCGGACTGGTGAGTTGGGTGGGCATGACCGATATCGTGCAGGCGCGTTTGGCCACCGTATTCGATGAAGAAACCATCGCGAAACATTCTCTCCTTCCCCACTGGGGCGACGGGCTGCAGGCCGTGCCCGACTTCTGGCAAGTGGGAAGTGGGCTGGGAACTTATCGCTACGTGTACGAGCTGCACCAGCAGCAACCAATCAAAGCCTGGTTCGAACATGCGGAAAACCAGTACCTCGAATCGGCGGTGGAAGGCGGTATCGTGGGATTCAGCCTGATGCTGGCCTTGTTCGGTCTGGTGGGTCTCGCCTGCTGGCGGTTGCTGCGACACGATCGGGACCTGCAAGCGTTCGCCTTCGGCATTGCGACGATCTTCGCCCTGGGCGGCCAGGCAATTGCCGGCGCCTTCGACTTCGGGCTCTATATACCGGCCAACATGCTGCTGTTTGCGTTGTTGTGCGGTGCAGTATCGGGTCGGGCTGCGGAACTGGTAAGAAAGGGTACGTCGCCCGGCCTCCTGGCGCTGCGCAGAGGGCGCTTCTTGTCGCCGGCGCTGGTGGCGTTGCTGCTGACGGGTATGGTCTTAGGATGCCTGGAGATTCGCCGGGCGGCGGCGGTCGACGTCGTTATGAGGAGCATCCAATTCGACGGGCCGCCAACGGAGATTTCGATACGAGACGTTGAAGATTCCATCAAGGAATTGGAGACCGCTACCCAGCATCGCCAAGACGATGCCGAAGCGCAGAAAACGCTGGCAAGGCTTCAGATTCTTCTTTACCGCCTCCGCGCGGTCGAGCAGTACCGTGAAGGAATCGATTCCGATCGCGAGCAGTTCGAACAACGCGAAGAGGAGCCGCCGCCCGCCGTCGATGATCTCACGCTGTGGGAATGGACGTCACTGGAAAAGAGCCAGTACGTAATGCACCGAGCGATAGAAAACAACGACCTGGATGTGTTGGAAGAATTGCGCAGCACTCCGCTCGTGGAAGATCACGTTCGGCCGGCGTTGAAACACTTGCTTTTGGCCCGTCGCTCCTGCCCGCTGCTTCCCGAAGTGCACCTTCTGATCGCCCAGCTTTGCGGTTTCGTCGCGGACCCCGTTACCGACCGGATCCATCTTGCACGACTACGGCAATTGGCCCCGTCACGGCCCGAGTTGCTTTTTCAGTGCGGGCTGCTCGAGCTTCAAGCCGCCCGTGCCGAGTTGGCCGCCGAGAGTTGGAAAAGATGCCTCACGATTAGCGCCGGCCGTCCGGAATACTCCCACTTTGAAGAGGAGATTCTGCGGATCGCAGGCCCGGAGTTGGCAACGCCGGGAATGATCGCGAAACTGCTGCCGGATGATCCGAAAGAGTTGGTCCGACTTGCGCGAGACACCTTCAAGAGGAAAAATGAAGGGGAGAAGCAGGAGGAAGACGACGCTGACGCGAAGGTGCACGACTTGCTCGTACAACGGGCGGAAGAACTGCTCGAGCAGATCGATCTGCCGCCGGGCGAGCAGTATTACCTCCGCGGCGCCGTTTGCGAGTTGAAAGGAGACTACCCGCAAGCGATCGACAACTACCGTCGCGCCGTAGAGCTTCGCTATGAAGAGGTCCCCTGGCGGTATGAATTGGCCGTTCTGCTGAAAAAGCAGGGCAGGATCGACGAGGCCCACAAGGAGGCCAGACTCTGCGCCCTGAGAGAGCCGCACAAACTCGAATATCGAAGATTGCTGGAAGAAATAAACCATACACGGAGCCTCGGAACATCTTCACCAAGATAGATGTGGCCGGGCGAGCTTCTGAATCACTGCTGCCGACTTCAGCCAATTGATTGAACCGTACGTTTGGCACGTGAAATGAGGAATAGTCAAATGGAACAGCGCACAGAGTGGGCCAACGCGGAATCTGCCGACAACGCAAGGAACGCGGGTCTCCTGCAGATACTCGGGCTGGTCTGGCAGTTCAAGTGGATCCTGGCCCTTGGGCTGATGGTCGGCCTGGCTTTGGGCTATCTCTACTTCTTGCGGAAAACGCCCGTTTATCGATCAACGGCGCAAGTCCTCGTGGTAAAGAAGGAGGTCCAACTCCCCGTCGCCGGCATGGAGGGGCAACTGGGTTATGAAGATACGCTGTCCACGCACGTCTTGCTGCTCCGCAGCCCGTTGATCGTAAGACAGGCCGTCGAAAAGCATCATTTGGCGTCTCTCTCCTCTTTGAAAGGCGAGGAGGACCCCGTCGGTGCGATCATCGAAGGCCTCAGCGCCTCTCCGACGGACAAGAAGAGTCCTGGTGGACAGGTAATCGATCTTGCGTATGAAGGCCGTGATCCCGAGCATTGCGTGATCGTATTGGATGCCGTCATCAAGTCCTACGAGGCCTTCTTGGGCGATACCTATCAGGACTTCGGTGAAGAGACCGTGACGCTGATTGGCCGGGCAAAAGACGAACTCGACCTGAAACTGGCCGAGAAAGAGTCGGAATATCGAGAGTTCCGCGAGGGCTCGCCACTATTGTGGAACGGGGAAAACGGCATCAACTTTCACGAAGCCCGCATGACCTCGATCGAATCGGCCCGATCCGAACTGTTGCTCGAGATGACGCAGATTCGATCTCGCATCGAGTCGACCAGGAAGGCTTTGGCGCAGGGATGCCCCCCGGATGCCCTGACGATGCTGATCGAGAGTTTTCGCACGTTGGACCGTTCGCAATCGTCCCCGTCGGAAAACATGGCCCGCGACCGGATGTTCGAGGCTCTGCTGGAGGAACAAGTGCTGTTGCAGGACTTCGGACCCGACCACCCCAAGGTCAAGATCGCCCACAAGAGGATCGAGTTGATACAAGAGTACCTCGGCGACACGCTCTTGGCGGAGGACGTGAAAAATTACACACCCGCCGAACTACTCGCGCTCCTTATGGAAACACTTCGCCAGGAGCTGAAGATGGCCGAAGAAAGGCTGACGGAATTGGATACGCTCTTTGCGGACGAGCGGGAAGCGGCCAAGGCGTTGACCAACTTTCAACTGACGGAGGAAGCGTACCAAAGCGAAATCGACCGCATGAAGCAATTGTTCGACGGGTGCGTCGGTCGCTTGGGAGAGATCAACCTGGTAAAAGACTACAACGCCGTTAACACGCAGGTGATTTCCCCGCCCGCCCGGGGAAAGTTGGTTCGGCCCATATTCGCCATCATCATGGGGATGTCCGGCATCTGCGGTCTGATGGCGGGCTTCGGCTTGGGTTGGCTGGTCGACTTCGCCGACCGAAGGTTCCGCAGTCCCGAGGAAATTCGTCGCCAGCTCGGCTTGCCCCTGGTCGGGCACATCCCGCTGCTCGAGGCGCGCAGGGGAGACCCTGTCCGGGTCAACGGCAATGCGGCCAAGGCGCGTCTTGACGCTTCCTTGTGCACGTTTCACAACCCCAAGGGCCAGCAGGCAGAAGCATTTCGTGCGGTGCGGACCTCGCTGTACTTCAGCGCCGGCAGCGAAGGACACAAGGTCATCCAGGTCACCAGCCCCAATCCTCGCGACGGCAAGTCGACGCTGGCGGCCAATCTGGCGTTGTCCATCGCCCAGTCCGGCAAGAGGGTATTGCTGCTGGAGGCGGATTTCCGGCGCCCGAGAATACACAGGCTGTTCGGGCTTAAAAACACCACCGGCGTAACCTCCGTGCTGACCGGAGATGCCGAATTGCCCGATGCCGCCCAAGAGACCGCCGTGGAAAACCTGTCGGTGATGACCTGCGGGCCGAGGCCTCAGAACGCGTCGGACCTGCTGACGACGCCTCGCTTCAAGGAACTGATCGACGCGGTAAGGGAGAAGTACGATTTCGTCATCGTCGATACGCCGCCGCTGTTGGCCGTGTCCGATCCCGCCGTGGTCGCTCCGCGGATCGACGCGGTTCTGATGGTGATCCGCCTGACGAAGCACGCCCGGGACGCGGCAAAACGGGCTACCGAGATCCTGGAGAGCGTGGGAACGAAAATCCTGGGCGTCGTCGTCAACGGCATCGGCAAGACCAGCGGCTACGGATACGGCGGCTACGGATACAAGTACGGATACAAGTACGGATACGGGTATCGGTACGGATACGGCTACGGCTACGGAGACCAAGGCAGCCACTACTATTCGGAGGCAGAAGCAGAGAAGGAAGCGGAAGCAGAAGCGTCCACTTCATCACCCGAGCGTAAACCGAGCCAGACGTCGTGAACGATCTTGCCACGATATCAAGCAACCCCTGACGCGCTGGAACGACACCGGAAAGCCGGATCTTCCGACCATCCCGCACGACCTGATCGATCGATACTTCCCGTTTACCTAGAGGCCGAACGTCATCCAGATTTCGGCTAGTCGTGCATGACTTAGGTACGTATGCCCATTACGAAACCTATAGTGAGGTGAAGGCCAACCGATCAAGGGCGGCCGCGCGAATCAGCCATCGTCACGGGTTTCACGACCCGGGCGATCGGACTTGAGAGAGCGAATCAATGCGGGGCAAACAGATAACTGCGAGCGAATGCAGGGTGGATACAGTCTACCCACGAGAACGGAGTCTGCGCAGAACCGGTTGAAGACATGCTCCCTCCAGGTAGCCGTATTTGGAAACGTACGTGAACAGTCCGGAAGCACCGGATTCGGTTCGAGATGCCTCGAATCAGCAGATACTTGACGCGTATCGCCGCCGCGAAAGCGAGGTTGCCGCGGACCTATACGCCCCTTGGCACATGGGGGAAGTTTTCCGCCACGAGCGCCGGCGGCG
>DATLAN010000679.1:0-12361 GCA_035527455.1 Thermoguttaceae bacterium | reverse complement strand
GCTCGACAACGATGTGCTCACCGAGCGGATCAACATCGTGCGGGCGGAAATGGGTCCGCGGCTGTTGATCCTCGGGCACCACTACCAGCAAGACGAAGTGATCGCGCTGGCCGACCTCCGCGGCGACAGCTATCAGCTCAGCGCGTCGGCCGCCGGGGATGAGAACTGCCGGGCGATCGCCTTCTGCGGCGTCCACTTCATGGCCGAGACGGCCGATATCCTGGCCAATCGGCCCGAGCGGCTCAAGCAGCGCAACGGCCGACGCGTGACCGTGATCCTGCCCGATCTGTCCGCCGGCTGTTCCCTGGCCGATATGGCCGAGATCGACCAGGTGGAAGACTGCTGGGAGCAGTTGGCCGCCGTGATCGAGGTCGACGACCTGATGCCGATCACGTACGTCAACTCGGCGGCCACGCTGAAGGCCTTCTGCGGCCGGCACGGCGGGCTGGTCTGCACGTCGGCCAACGCGCGGGCGGCGCTCGATTGGGCATTCGCCCGACGCCGGCGCGTGCTCTTCTTCCCCGACCAGCACCTCGGCAGCAACACGGCCCGGGCGATGGGCATCCCGCTTTCCGAAATGCCCGTCTGGGACCCGCACGCGGACGAACTGGGCGGCAACTCCGAAGAGGCCGTTCGCAAAAGTCGCGTGCTTCTCTGGCAGGGCCATTGCAGCGTCCACCAGGTGTTCCTGCCCGAACACGTCGAGCAGTTCCGCCGGAACCACCCGGGCATCAAGATCGTGGTCCATCCGGAATGCCGGATGGAGGTGGTCGATCAGGCCGACGTGATCGGATCGACCGGCAAGATCATCAAGGCGGTCGAGGCGGCGGCCCCGGGCACGAAGTGGGCCATCGGCACGGAACTGCACCTGGTCAACCGTCTGAAGCACGAATTCCCCGAGCAGCAGATCCATTTCCTCTCGCCGACGGTCTGCATGTGCGCCACGATGTACCGCATCGACCTGGCCCATCTCTGCTGGTCCCTGGAAAACCTCGCCGCCGGCACGCCGGTCAACGTGATCGAAGTGGACGACCAAACGGCCGCCGGGGCGCTGCTGGCACTGGAGCGGATGCTGCAGGTGAAATAGTCTACCCAAATTGGGGCAAATGGGGCGCGCGGCAATCTGTGTTAGTGCCCGGGGTCAGGCCGTGAACAATGAATAGAGACGGCTCGTGGCGTCACGCGTGGTCCGTACTATTCATTGTTCACGGCCTGACCCCAAGTCCGGAATTGCCCATCGATAGAGGCAGGCCGATGACGTAGGGTTGTGTCATGAATGGCGCCGTCCCAGGTCATACCCATGGTACACGGTGCCGCTATATAATCGCAGGAGAGGAAGGACACCCTATCTGGGCCTTCAAGGCATCGCCCCCTTTTCGGGCTCTTCGCCAGAATTTGTGGGTGAATTGCAGGCGTGTTGGTGATTCATGCTCAGGTTTTCTGAGGGATGGGAGGACAAAAAGAATGGGAATTCTGCCGGAGATTCACGGGTGAAAAGAGCTGCCCAGTACGGGTTCCTCTTCTCTATTCGCCCCGAACAGAGAAGAGGAACCCGTACTGGGTTTCTCACCGTTGAAAAACTTACGGCCTCGACCGCCCCAAGGCATTTGTGCGAAACACGTTACAGCTCCATGGGCTGAAATCAACCCACAAATTCTGGCGAGGAGCCCCTTTTCGGTTGACACACGGAGAATGAATCATGAAAGGCAATCAAGCCAACTTCAGAGTCGACGGGATCGCCGTGTTGACGATGGTGGCCATGTTGTCCGCCTTTTCGGCCGCGGCATGGGCTGAACGCCCCAACGTCATCCTGATCATGGCCGACGATCAGGGCTACGGCGACTTGGCCTGTCACGGTAATCCGGTGATCGAGACGCCGCAACTTGACCGGCTGTACCGGGAGGCCGTCCGCTTCACCAATTTCCACGTCGATCCAACCTGTTCGCCGACCCGCGGGGCGCTGATGTCGGGCAAATACTCCCACCGGGCCAAGGTCTGGCACACGATCGCCGGCGGCAACCACCTGCGGGCGAGCGAAATGACCATGGCCGACGCCTTCAAGGCCTCGGGCTACCGCACCGGCATGTTCGGCAAGTGGCATCTGGGCTCGAATTACCCCTATCGCCCCATGGATCGCGGGTTCGACCAGTGGTTGGGCCAGGGCGACGGCGGCACGGGCACGACCGACGACTATTTCACCAACGACCGCGTCGACGACGTCTACCTGCACAACGGCGAACGGGAATTCAGAAAAGGCTACGCCCCCGACGTGTTTTTCAACGCGGCGATCGATTTCGTCAAAAGCCCGAGCCAGCAGCCGTTCTTCGTTTACCTGAACACCTACATTCCCCATTCGCCGCACACGGTGCCGGACCGCGCGTGGGCCGAAAAGTACGAAAAGCAAGTCGACAAGGGCGTCGCCTACTTTTTCGCCGGGATCGAGCGCGTGGACCGCAACATCGGCCTGCTGCGGAAAGCCCTGGCGGAGGAGGGCCTGGCCGAGAACACGATCCTGATCTTCATGACCGATAACGGCGGCACGGCGGGCGTGCGGCTCTTCAATGCGGGGATGCGGGGCAAGAAGGGAACGGTCTACGAAGGCGGGCATCGCGTGCCGTTCTTCATCCACTGGCCGGCGGGAAAACTCCGTCACGGCTCGGACGTCGGCGACCTCACGGCGCATTTCGACGTGCTGCCGACGCTGATCGACCTTTGCGGATTGACGCCTCCCCGTCAAGTCGACTTCGACGGCCGCAGCTTCAAGCGGCAGCTATACGAGCCCCAAACGGCCCTGCCGGAGCGGACCTTGTTCGTCGAACTCCAGCGCACGTACGAGCCCGGGCCGTGGGACAACACGGCGGCGATGACCAATCGCTGGCGGCTGGTGAATGCCAAAGAACTCTACGACCTTTCGGCCGACCCCGGCCAGCAAAACAACGTTTTCCAGGAACACCCCGACGTCGTCGAGCAATTGCAGCAGGCGTTCGATGTCTACTGGAAGCGCGTGACGCCCAACGACCGGGAGCGCGTCAAGTTCATCGTCGGCCATCCCGCCGACCCGGAGACGTTTCTGCACTGCTCGGATTGGTATCTGCCCGATCCGCCTTGGAATCACGCGCAGGTCTCCGCCGGCGCGCCGCAGGTCGGCGAGTGGCGGATCGCAACCGCGGAAGCGGGACGCTATCGGTTCGAAGTCCGGCGCTGGCCGCGGGAAGCCGACGCCCCCATCTCCGGCGTTCCGTCGCTGAATAACGAAGTCAACGCCTGGGACGCCGAGGGTGGAAAGCGACACCTGATCTACGCCGGCGAGGCTTCGCCCTACAAAGCATTGCCGGTCGCGCACGTTCGCCTCACGGTTGGAGATTATGTCGGCACAAGAGCACTCAGCGGCGCGGAGACGGAAATCACCTTTGACATGCCGCTGGAAAAGGCGGATTACGAAGTGCGGGCGGAATTGCTCGACGCGCAGAAGAAGCCGATTGCCGGCGCCTATTACGTCTATTGCAGGAAGCCGGAACTCCAACCCAAGACGACTACGTCTCTGCCCAATACCGCTCCGTGACGATCTTCCGGTCCGTGAAGAAGTCGATCGCCGCTCGCCCTTGCCCCTTGGTGTCGGCAAAGAGCGATTCCTTCATCCCGCCGAAGGGCAGCGGGGCAACCGGGGCGGGAATGCCGACGTTGATCCCGATCATGCCGCAGTCGGTTTCCAGCTTGAACTTGCGGGCGAAATAGCCGTTCTGCGTGTAGATCGACGCACCGTTGCCGTATTGGTGGCCGTTGATGATGCCGATCGCCTCGTCGAGCGTTTCGGCCTTGAGGATCACCACCACCGGGCCGAAGATCTCCGTCCGATGGATCTTCATGCCCGGTCGCACGTCGGTGAAAACCGTCGGGCCGACGAAGTGTCCGTCTTCGCAGCCGGGGATGACCAGGGTGCGGCCGTCCAAGGCCAGCGTGGCGCCCTCGTCGATGCCCGTTTGGATCATCTCGTGGATGAACTGCTTCGCCTTGGCCGAGATGACCGGGCCGAGGACCATCGGCTCGTCGGCCACGGCCGGATCGAGCGGATCGGCCGCCCGCACCTCCCTCGACGCGGCCACGAACCGCCGGCAGACCTCCCGATACGTCGTCTCGCCCACGCCGACGATGGCCGAAGACGCCATGCAACGCTGTCCGGCGCACCCGTAGCAGGAGGTGATCATGTTGCGGATCATGTCGTCCATTTTGGCGTCGGGCATGGCGACCAGGTGGTTTTTGGCGCTGCCCAGCGCCTGGAAGCGCTTGCCCGTCTCCGCACAGCGCGTGGCCACGATGCGGCACACGCGCGACGTGCCCACGAAAGAAATGCCTTGCACGCTCGGGTTTTCCAGGAGCCGCTCGGCCGCCCGGCGATCGCCGTGGACCACGTTGAACACGCCCGGCGGGAATCCGGCCTCGTGGATCAGTTCCGCCACCCGGTTCATGCTCAGCGGGACCTGCTCCGACGGCTTGACCACGTACGTGTTGCCGCTCGCCAACGCATAGGGGAAGAACCAGAAGGGGACCATCAAGGGGAAGTTGAACGGGGCGATCATGCCGAAAACGCCCAGCGGCACGCGGAGCACCTCGCCGTCGATGTCCGCGGCCCCGCCGATCAGCTTGTCGCCCTGCTGCAAGACGGGCATCCCGCACGCGACCTCGGTGTTTTCCAGCGCCCGTTTCACTTCCGCCCGGGCGTCGGGCAGCGACTTGCCGTTTTCCCGCGTAATCAGCCGGGTGAGATCTTCGGCGTGGGTACGCAGCAGTTCGGCGAACCGAAACAACAGTTCGCACCGCCGCGAGACGGGCGTGGCACGCCAGGCGGGAAACGCGCCGGCGGCGGCCTCCACCGCCCGATCGACTTCCGTGGCCGTAGAAAGCGGCACCCGGGCGATGACTTCCCGCGTGCTGGGATTCTCCACCTCCAGCGAACCGTGGCTGTCGGGAGTCGTCCATTGATCGCCGATGTAGTTCTTCAGCTCTCGTACGGGCATGGGGATTCCTTGTCTGAACTCATTAGGGTCTCACGTCATGTTGTGGGGCACGTTTCCAACGTGCCTTTTGGGTTGTGGCACGTTTCCAACGTGCCTTTTGGGTTTTGGCACGTTGGAAACGTGCCCCACGTCAGAGACACTCCTCGATCCGACGGGCCAACTCTTGCGGCGTGATGTCGCGGACCAACAGTTGCTTGTGATGCGACGTCTCGCCGGCGATCAACTGCAGTTGCGATTTTTTCAAAGAGAGCTGCTTGCTCAACAGCGCCATCAACGCCTTGTTCGCCTTGCCCTTCTCCGGCGATTGCGTCACGCTGACTTTCAACGCCCCGTCCTGTTCGCCGCGGATCTCGTTGCGGCGGGCCCCGGGCTGGGCACGAATCGGCAGGATCGTGCCTTCGGCGTGCGGCTGCAAATCGATCATCGTCGCACCCCGGCGAACAACGCGGAACCGACGCGCACCATCGTGGCCCCCTCTTCGATCGCCACCTCGTAGTCGCCGCTCATGCCCATCGACAGTTCGTCCATCGCGATCCCCGCCGGGCAGTTCTCGCGCAACCGGTCGCGCAGCCGGCGAAGCAGGGCGAACTCGCGCCGGGCGTCGTCCAAGCTGCCCTCCAGGCCGGCCATGCCCATCAGCCCGCGAATTGCGACGTGGCGGTATCCGGCCAGCTCTTCCAGAAGCGGCTCCACGGCATCGACCTCGAACCCGTGCTTGGCTGTCTCGCCCGAGACGTTCACTTCCAGCAGGACCGGCACGCGGCGGGAAATCTCGCCGGCGATGCGGTCCACCGCGGCGATCAACCGCGGGCCGTCGGCCGACTCGACCATATCGACCAGCGGCAACGTGCGGCGGATCTTGTTGCGCTGAAGGGGCCCGATCATGTGCCAGCGAATGGGCAAGTCCTGCAAGGCTTCGGCCTTGTCCCAAAGCTCTTGCGGCCGGCTCTCGCCCAACACGGTGCAACCGGCCTCGACCAGTGTGCGAGCTTCCGCCGGCCCGACGTACTTGGTCACGGCCACCAACGTGATCGCGTCGGCCGTACGTCCCGAGCGGGCGGCCGCCTCGGCGATCCGCCGGCGGACGCGAGCGACGTTTTCGGAGATCACGGCGGTCAGTTCGGGCATGGTTTTTCGTGTGGGGTTGCGAAGCCGCGAGCGGCTACGGGGGGACGATCATCGCGCGGGCGGCGTTGGACAAGAGGATGCACGACGGGTGATGCCGGACGAGCCGAATCAGCTCTTCGTCCGCCGCCACGTGGATCATGTCCATCTCCTCGACCAGCGACGGATCCAGCCCGCTGAGCAGATAGACCTTGGCGCGGTCCAAAGCACGAGCGAGCTGAGCGGCGGGCAGGGCATCCAGAGGGCGCTCCTTGCCGATCCGGTGCAGGGCGGCGTCGCGCGACCGGGCACCCGCCATCTGCTGCATCGCCGGCCCGAGTTCGCCCGTCAAGCGACAACAAACGGCGATCGACCCGCCGTCTTCCACCAGTGCCGCGGCCGACTGCAAGGCACGCCCGAAGTTCTCCCAGGTCTGTTGACTCGCATCGCCTTCGATGGCGGCCACGACCAGGCTGGCTTGTTGCGGTGCCTGGCAACTCCACGCCTCGCCGTACAACTGCCGGCCGCGGCGGCGGACCGCTTCGCTCTCGCCGGCCAATACGTGCAGCACCCCGTCGCCGGCTGCCGGAACCAGTTGGATCGTGAAGTTGATCCCCAACAGCCAGGCCACCTGATCGACCTCCGCCGTCAGCCGGGCCTTGGTGTCGCCGCCCACATCGAGCGAACCGAGCGGGCGGAACCGCCGTTGGGTCTTCTGGTCGGAAAACGCGGGAAAGACCGGCGTGTGGATGCCGTAATAGCCGGCCGCCGCGTCGTCGTGCAGACAACCGATCGGCAGCACCAGATCGGCGTCGTGGATCGCCCGGTGCACGAGGATCGGCTCGCCGGAATCGGCGGCGGTCAGATAGGCCAGCACGTCCCGGTTGTCCGGCTCGTGGGTGTACACGCCGATCCGCTCCCGCAACGGCTCTTCGAGCAACCGGCACGGATCGTCGAGCGGGGTCTGTGAGTTGGCCGGCGGCCGAAGGACGGAAATCCCGTCGGGATCGACACCGGCTTTCACAAACGCGCCAATCACCGACGCGGTAATCTGAGCCACTTGGGCAATATCTCGATCCAACGCCAGGACGATGCGATCTCCCGGAGTGGTGCTCCGGGCCAGCGGAGGATAGCCGAGCGGGGCGGCCAGCGCTTCGGTTACGGCCGCTGCCACATCGGCCACCGGCTCCCCGCGGGGCGCATGGCACTCCACCGGGAATACCCCCTCGGCAAACTCGAGCTGGACGGACCGATCGGCCCCGTATCGTAAAATGGCCATCGAGTGAAACTGCGGAAACAAGGCAATCCAGTAAAACACATCATGGACCTTCCTATTATCCGCCTAATCGAGTCGGGGTCAAGAAGTCGAAGTTTACGCCAGGGCCCGCGGCATGTTACGATTTCGGTGGCACTTCAGCCGGATGGTAGCCGAATTCGCAAGAATTCGGGTGTTGCCCAGTTTCACGCGAAATGGCCCGAATTCTTGCGAATCCGGCTACAAATCGATGTCGTCTCCGATTGCCAAGAGAGATCTTTCATGACCCGTTCACCAAAACCTCGTTTTCTCATGCAAGACCGAATGCTGGGCGGTCTGCTGACGATGTTGCTTGCTTGGGGGTTGGTCCTCGCCGCGGGGTGCAAGCCGGCCAAGACACCCGTCGAGGAGAAGACGCCGGCCGAAGAACAACAGATCGCCGCGCAACCACCTGAAGCGAAAGGCGAGCCGGGCGAGGCCGAGCAACTGCTCGCCAAGATGGCCGCCGCCTACCAACAGGCGACCAGCTACGAAGACGCCGGCACCGTTCGCTTCCTGATCGAGCCGGACGACGAGGGGTGGAGCCGGTGGAGCCCGTTCTCGCTCACCCTGGTTCGGCCCGACAAGATCCGCCTGGCCATGCACGAACTGGCGGTCGTCTCGGACGGCCGGCTGTTGCACGCTTGGAACGATCGGATTCCCGGCAAGATCCTGGAGAAGCCGGCCCCGGCCGAACTGAGCATGCCCGAGATCTACAACGAGCAAATCTTGCCGCCAAGCCTCAAGGACCAGATGGTTCCGGAGGTCGTGCCGTCACTGGTGCTGCTGTTGGAGGAAGAACCGCTGGAGATCCTTCTGGCCGAGGCGAAGCAGCCGGTGATGGACGAACCGGGAAAGATCGGCGACCGTCAATACGACCGCGTCCGGGTCGAACATCCCCACGGGACCTTCGTGTTCTGGATCGACCAACAGACGCACGTCTTGCGACGGCTGGTCTTTCCGACCGACGCCATGAAACGGGCCATCGAAGCGAGAACCGGCACCGAGCTGGAAGCCGTCTCGTTGGTCGCCGATTTCGAAGGTGCCCGGCTCGACGCGGAAGTGGAATCCACGGCGTTCGCATTCGAGCTGCCCGAGGGCATGAAGATCGTAGACGCTCTGGTGCCGCTGGATCCGAACAGACTGCTGGGCAAGCAGATCGGCGAGTTCGCGCTGGTCGACGCGGAAGGGAACCAGGTCACGCGCGATTCGCTGGCCGGCAAGACCGTCGTGCTGGACTTCTGGGCGACGTGGTGCCAGCCTTGTCGCGAGGGCTTGCCCAAGTTCCAGGAGGCCTATCAGCAATACAAGGACAACGAGGAAGTCGTCTTCTTGGCCGTCAGCGTCGACGCGAAAGAGATGGAGAACAAGGTCCTGCAAGAGAAACTCGACGAGTGGGGCGTGGAACTGCCGATCGTCCGCGACCTCGACGAGAACATGCTCAACGTGTTCGAAGTCGCCGGCATTCCCGCCACCTTCATCATCGACGGCAAAGGGGTAGTTCAGGACTTCGTCCTCGGACTCGACCCGCAAATGCCGCAGTCCTTGACGAAGAAACTCGACCGGCTGCTCGGCGGCGAAGACATCTATCTGGCCAAGGCCGCCGAAGAAGGCGGCGATCGGACCGCGACCGAGGAATTCGAGCTTCCCAAGGTGGAGATCGCACCGCGCAGCGAGCCGGCGACGTTCGAACTCGTCCCGCTGTGGAAATCGCCCGACGTAAAGTCCCCGGGCAACGTCCTGGTCGTCGGGCCCAGCGACGGTTCCCCGCGGATTCTGGTCGTCGACGCCTGGAAATCGATCGCCGAAGTGGGGCTTGACGGGAAGTTGATCGCGCGTCACGAGCCGGAGATCGACCCGTCGGAAATCATCAGCGCGTTGCGGACGGCGGCCGGAAGCGACGGCAAGAGATACTATGCCGCCTTCGCCTTGCTCTCCGCCCAACAACGGTGCCACCTGATGGACGAGAACTTCGAGTTGCTCGTCAGTTATCCCCCAGATGCTCTCGAGAACAAGCACCAGGGAATCGCCGACGTCAGACTGGCCGACTTGCGAGGCACGGGCCAGATCCGGGCGTACGTCGGCTACTGGGGCGTGGTCGGCGTGCAGGAGGTCTCGCTGGAGGGAAAACGCCTGGCGTATAACCGTTCCGTGGCCGACGTTTCGCAAATCGCCGTCGGCGGACCGGACGCCCAGGGACGCCGCCAATTGCTGTGTACCAACAACACCGGGGCGCTGGCCGTGATCGATGCCATCGACGCCGAGGATACGCTGAAACTGCAACGACAAGTCGCCGTTGCCGGACAGTTCCTCCGCTGGGTCACGGCCGCCGATCTCACCGGAGACGGCCAGCCCGAGCTGTGTGCCTTGGGACTCGGTAAGCCGGGCGATAACCGGGTGATCGGGCTGGACCTGCAAGGAAACGAACTTTGGAGTCATGACCTTCCGCCGGACGTCCACGAGAAACCGATCGAGCGGATCGTGCCCGGCCGACTTTTTGTCGGTGCTCAAAGCCAATGGCTTCTGCCGGGGTCCGACGGATCGATCCACGTCCTTGCGGCTGACGGGAAGCTGATCGACCGGTTCCATTACGGCACGGCGTTGACCGGACTGGCCACGGCCGAATCGGCCGGCCGGCCGATGCTGATTATCGCCTCGGACAACGGGCTGGAGGCGTTTTCCATTCAGCAGAATCGCTGAAGTGCGTGAGATAAGTAGGCCGGAACAAGATGTGTAGGCCGGAACAAGCGCAGCGCAGTTCCGGCATCTGATGCGGAAAGTGGCGCATGAAGCCACGTGCATGAAGCCACGTGCCGAAGCCACGTGCCGGAGCCACGTGCCGGAACTGCGCTGCGCTTGTTCCGGCCTACAGCTTACGTCGGCGCGCCGCTGGTTGCCCGGCGGCAGAGGTCCACGAGTTCATCGACCGCATGGCGGATCTGATCTTCTGGAGCCTCTCCCCGAACGGCCTTTTCCAGCCGGGCCGCACACGGAGAGATCGGGTCGAACCCGTAGCTGCCCGCCGCACCCTTGAGTTGGTGGGCCGTGCGCCGCAATTCTTCCCAATCGGCCGACTCGTACAGATCGAGCAACCTGGCGATCCGATCGGGCATTTCTTCAACGAACATCTCGACGATTTTGGCCAGATCCGGATCGGCGCCCAAGCTGGAATAGACCAGTTCGGTTAGGCTGTTCGATTGACTCATGGAGAATTCCGGCTTAGGTGACTGTTCAACCGTAGGTTACGGGAATCGCCTCGATGGACCGTCGTAACTGCCGTTCGGAGTCCTTGCCTCTCTCGGCCTGGCAGATTCGATACAACCCGACCGAGTATTACAGCCGGCCTTGGAATGTGCGAGTTATGGCGAAACTAGGCCGTCTGGTTAAGAACAGTTTGGTTTCCCGTCGATAGCAACGGTTAGATTCGACCTAGAATCCTTACCTGCGCTATATTGCGCAAGTATCCGACACGGTTTTTCCTAACAAGGAGTACCTCCCATGAAACGTCGTTTCCTGTTGCTGGGGATCACGGCCGCTGTGCTGTTGGCGGTGAGCGTCTCCAGTGCCCAAGCCGGTTTGTTCTCCCGGTTCGGCGGGCCGGCCTGTTGCGAGCCGGCCTGTTGCGAACCGGCGGCCTGCGAACCCGCCTGTGAACCGGCTTGCGAGCCGGCCTGCGATCCGTGCGGCAAGCCCCGCGGTGGATTGTTCGCGGGTCTGTTCGCATGCCGTGCGAAGGCCGGCTGCGAACCGGCATGCGAACCCGCGTGCGAACCGGCCTGCGAGCCGGCCTGCGATCCCTGCGCCAAGCCGCGTTGCGGGCTGTTTGCGAAGCTGAAGGTCCGCCGGGCGTGCAAGGTCGAGTGCTGCGAGCCGGCGGCTTGCGAGCCCGCTTGCGAGCCCGCCTGTGAACCGGCCTGCGATCCGTGCGCCAAGCCCCGTTGCGGGCTGTTCGGGCGGCTGAAGGGACGCCAGGTTTTCGGCAAGGGCTGCTGCGAACCGGCCTGCGAGCCCGCTTGCGAACCGGCTTGCGAACCCGCCTGCGATCCGTGCGGCAAGCCGCGTTGCGGTCTGTTCGGTGGGTTGAAGGCACGCCGGATTTTCGGCAAGGGCTGCTGCGAACCGGCCTGCGAGCCCGCTTGCGAACCGGCTTGCACCTAGAACATGATTCCAAGAGCCCCGGACCGAGACAGGATCCGGGTTTGAGCACACCCTCTTGCAAAACAAGCAAGCGGTCCATCCGATCGCCGGATGGACCGCTTTATTGTTGTCTTGTGACGGTTTCCAACGACCGACTTCACTCCGGATAGAGCCGCGTCGACAGGTAGCGTTCACCCAGGTCGGGCAGGATCACGACGATCAGCTTGCCGCGATTCTCCTCTCGGCGGGCAACTTCCAACGCCGCCCAGGCCGCCGCCCCGGAGCTGATCCCGCACATCAGCCCTTCCTCTTTGGCCAGCACGCGGGCCGTATTGAACGCGTCGTCGTCCTTGACTTGGACGACCTCGTCGATCACGTCCACGTTGAGCACGTCGGGGATGAAGCCGGCGCCGATCCCTTGGATCGTGTGTTTGCCCGGTCTTAAGGGGTCGCCGGCACGGCACTGGGTGATCACCGGGCTGTTGGCCGGCTCGACGGCGACCATCCACACCTCCGGCTTGCGCGACTTGAGCACTTCGCCCACGCCCGTGATCGTCCCGCCGGTGCCCACGCCGCTGACCACGACGTCCACGGCCCCGTCCGTGTCTCGCCAGATTTCCTCGGCGGTGGTCTTGCGGTGGATCTCGGGATTGGCCGGATTCTTGAACTGCTGCGGCATGTAGTAATTGGGGTTTTGGGCGACCAGTTGTTCGGCCTTTCGCACGGCCCCGGGCATGCCCTCCGCCGCCGGCGTGAGAATCAGTTCGGCCCCCAACGCCTTGAGCATCCGCCGCCGTTCCAGACTCATGCT
>DATLAN010000678.1:0-2181 GCA_035527455.1 Thermoguttaceae bacterium | reverse complement strand
GTGGCCGGAACTTGACGGGTTGTGCTCCTGGGAGATCCGCAACCGCAGCGTGTGCTCGCCCGGCTCGAGATCGGCGGCGAACATCACGGTGCGGGGATAGTGCAGGCCGCGGCTGAACCGGTGATAGAGGTCGATCGACTCGAAGGCCCCGCCGTCGATGCTCGCTTCCACCGTGCCCGCGTCCGGACCGGCGAGCACGTAGGCCCCCACGGCCTTGCCCTCGAACGGCAGCGTCAGTTCGGCGCCCGGCTTCTCGGCACACAACAGGGGCACCTCCAGGAATCGACCGCGGCAACTCCCGGCGAGTTCCTTCCAGGGCGGCACGTAAAGTTTCCAGCCGTCGCCGATCGCCGCTTGGGCCGAATCGATGAACCGCCCCCGGTCGTAGGACTGCCCGTCGAGCGGTTCGGCGGGCATCGGATGAGGCGACTTCACGGCATCCTCCGGCAACGGGTCCTTCCATGCAACGCTCATCAACTGATCGATCATCCCGGCACAGACGGCGTTGCCGGCCGGGGCGGGGTGCGTGCCGCCGAACTGCTCCCAGCTCAACGTGCCGGCCGCGATCCGATCGGCGACTTCCTTGGCCAGGTGGATCGTCGAGACGCCGTAATGCCGGGCGACCGCGTCATGGCCGTCGATGGAGATCGGCGTCTTGCCCGACCGGATCGTCTCCAACATGTCCGGGTTGACGAAGTAGGTGATGACGACGTCGGCGCAAGGATTGTGCTGGCGGACCTGGCGCACGATCCCTTCCATGCCGCGAATGCAGTCACGCCGGGCGTGGACGGCGTCCTGGTCGTCGTTGACGGCGAACTCGATGAAAAACAGATCGAGCGGCCCTTTCGACAGCACGTCCCGTTGCAGCCGGAACGCGCCGGTCGTGGAACAGGTCGAAGAAATGCCGGCGTCGGTGAACGTGAACTCGGTCTCGGGAAACCTCCGCTGGAGGATCTCGCAGACCATCGGCCGATAGCCGTTCATCTCGGTGATCGAACCGCCGATGAAGGCCACGTGACCCTTTTTGTTCCGCTCGAACTGGATGCGGCAGTTGTCCAGGCCGCCGCGAAGCTGGACGTTCGGGCTTGTCGGCGGCGGTTCCTCCGCGCCAGTTGACACAGTAGTCGCCAACACCGCGACGGCCAAGAGCAACAGCCGGCCGCGCCAAGAGAACTTCCGGAGACTGATGAACATAGTGCAAACACCTCCCAACGTGGGGCACGTTTTCAACGTGCCGACAACTCCCAACGTGGGGCACGTTTTCAACGTGCCGACAACCGAAAAGGCACGTTAGAAACGTGCCCCACGACTCAGGCACGTTGAAAACGTGCCCCACGGCTTCAATTCCAAACGGCCGGATGAACCCCTCTCATTTTCCGCCGCTTTTCCCCGTTCCCTTTGTGCCTCCGTCCTTGGCGTTGCCCCCGCTTTTTCTGAAATCGACGGCCGTGTCGTTCTTCTGTGGAGTGCCGGGCGTGCTGCGCCCTTCGGCCACGTACTTCGCCAGCAGTTTCGTCAACTGCTCGACGATCTCGGGTTTCTCCTTGTGGAGATTCTTCTGCTCGCCCGGATCGGCGGCCATGTCGTAAAGCTGGACCGGTTCGCCGTCGCCGCCCTTGCTCCAGCCGCCCGAGCCGGAACAGAGTTCGAACTTCCAGGGTCCCTGCCGGATGGCGAACTTGCCTGAAATGGAATGGTGCACCACCGCTTCGCGAACCGGCGCGTCCGCCTGGCCCAGCAGTACCGGCAGCAGGCTGACGCTGTCTTCCGCCGCGTTTTCGGGCAGCTTCACGTTCAGGATCGCGGCGCAGGTGGCCATCAGGTCGGTGAGGCAGACGAGTTGATCGGTCGTTGTGCCGGGCGGGACGTGCCCGGGCCAGCGCGCGATGAACGGGATGCGGTGGCCGCCGTCCCAGATGTCGGCCTTGTGGCCGCGGAATTGCGCGCTGGGGAAGTGGCCCTGTTTCTCCAGGTTGTCCATGCCGGCCGCCGGCGAGCATCCGTTGTCGCTGGCGAAGAAGACGAGGGTGTTTTCGGCGATGCCCGCCTTGTCGAGCGCGGCGAGCACTTCTCCGACGGCCCAGTCGGTTTCCATCACGAAATCGCCGTAGTCGCCCAGACCGCTCTTCCCCTGCCATTCCGTGCTGGGGACGATCGGGGTGTGCGGCGAGTTGAGCGCGA
>DATLAN010000677.1:0-5700 GCA_035527455.1 Thermoguttaceae bacterium | reverse complement strand
TCGACCCAGCCGGCGAAGTCGAGCCCCGAGAGGGTCCGATCCTTCGGGTACCGGTCGCGGTCGGTCAGCAACAGCACCAGATCGCCGCCGGCACGCATCCAGTTCCGGGCACCGCCCGCCGTCTGGCTCAGGTCGAGGTTGTCGCCGGGCCAGATCGCCGCGAACGGCCGCGAGGCGTGGATCTCTTGCGGGCCGTCGTCGAGAAACTCAAAGAGGTGGATCTTGGCGTGGGCCTGAGCCTCGTCGGCCACGCCGACCCGGCGCCGAAAAGCCGTCGAGGTGGCGACCAGCCGGCGCAGGGCCAACACGCTCCGGGTGATCGGGCCCTTTGGTTCAAACGAGGGTTCCATGTTCAGCGGCCGGGGCGTTTAGTGCGTGTCGCGTGGCCCGTACCGGCTCGGCCGGGTCCGGGCGTAGAACAGTTGCCAATCGTGGGGCGTTTCGTGACGGATCGGGCCCTGAAACGTCCAGGGCCGGTCGGGGCGATCGCCGTCGCGGAGGATCGCGTCCCCGGTCTCGGGGGTGGGGATACCAGAGCGGTCCGTGTCGGTCGACCGTAGGGCCTTGACCCAGATTTCCTCCCGGTCGACCTCCCCGATCTGGGTCCGCTCCTCGGGGTTTTTGACGTACTCGATTTTGACCGTGACGGTCCGCGAGCCGCCGCCGTGAACCGGCGTATAGGTCACCTGCTCGGCAAAGTGGTCCGTGTTCAAAAACGGGCCGGTCCGGGCGTGTTGGGCGCGGGCTTCTTTGAAGTTGGTCGGGGTCGTCATGGGTCAATCATCAATCATCGATCAAAACGGGCCGGGGGCGGAGACGTACCCCCGGCCCGCCGCGTCACAGAGGCAGCCGTCAACTCACGCGGTAGCGAACGCGGATTCGCTCGAGGTAGAGCGTAGCCAGGACGTCCTCGGCGATGACGCTGGAGGCCGCACCCTTCTGGATCTGGGCAAACAGTTGCAGGTTGCCCGTGTAATTGCTCATGTCGAAGGTGGTCAGCCGGGCGACCGCCTGGAGGTTGAAGCGGGGATCGTCGACGGCAAACAGCGTATTGGCCTGGCCACCGAGGCTCGGACCCGGCGAGACCGTGCGGAGCCCGCTGGCCATGTCGATCGTGAACCGCTTGACCGACGTGCCGAGGACCTGGCCGGTGGCGACGTCGTCGTTATCGTTTACGCCGTCGTCCGACTCGACCAGGACGTTGTTGTTTCCGATGCAGCGGAAACACGCCATGGCGGCCAGCACGTCCGGGTCGTCGTTCCGGGCGGTGCAGAGCCCAAAGGCCACGCTGATCGCGGCGTGGAGGCTGGCGGTCGAGAGCTTGGCCCAGAAATCGACCTGCTGGATCTTACAGATCGGATAGGGCAACTCGTCGCCGGTGTAGAGCGCGGCGACCTGGTTTTCCAGGTCGGCGGTCAGGTTCAGCTCCATGAACCCGTTATTTTCCAGCACCGTGGGCGGCGCGGCCCCGGTGATCGCGCGGCGCCAGGGGGAGCCGTCGGCGGCACCCACAAGCGGCGGCACGCGGTCGCCGTCGAAAAGGAAGGTTTTGTCGATTACGTTGCTCATCGTGTTAACTCCCGTGTTGGAGTGGACGTGTTTGGGTCACCGCGGGGGAGCGGAGGAAATGGGGACTACGCTCCGTTGTTGCGGACCACGCCGCGGTAATTGTTAATGGCGGCGGCGAAGCGGCCCTCAAACTGCCAGAACCGGCAGTTGTTTTGAGGGTTGTAGTAGTTTCTGGTTTTCATCGACTCGAAACCACGCTGATGGGCGTAGACGATCGAGCGGGCACGCGCCGGGTTGGCGAAGCCATAGTAGATCGTCGCCGAGTTGGCGGCCAGCATCGGCTCGACCTCGAACTGCACCCGGCCCCGGAACGGCTCGGTGGTGATCGCAATGATCGGCGTGATGTTGAGCGTGGCCAGCAGGAGCTGCTGGGTCACGGTCTCGATGTCCTCGGGGATCAGCAGGAGGTTTATCGTCTGGGCCAAGGGGCGTCCCCCGAGCCCGGTCTGACGGCGCAACAGGAGCCGCATGGCGGCGAGTTGGACCGTTGTGGGAGCGGCACCGGCCGCAATGTCGTTGCCGTGGTTGGCCAGGTTGAACAAGGCGAAGCCGTCGACGCAGGCGGGGTTGCCCGTCAAGATGTTCACGCACAGCCGGTTGAGCGTCTGACCATGGGCCGCCTTTTTGTCGGCCATCGCGTCGGTCAGGGCGCCCAGGTTGTCGTCGACGATCATCCGGGGAGTGAGACCGAACTCGTCGCCATACGAATCGACGGCAATCCAACTGTAGTCTTCGAGGATCTCCGACTGCTCGAAGTTGTCGCCGTCGACGTGCAGCGGCATCTCGCCGAACTCGCCATAACGAACGAGCGTCGCCGGCTTGAAGTCCGGCAGCGGGGCCATGCGGTGGGCCCAGGTCTGGTAGGTCGTCCCGACGAACTCGGGGGCGGACTCCAGGGCCTTGTTGGCCAGATTCGAGAGGATGTTTGGAAAGTCGCCCGGCGTCTGGGCCGGGAAGTCGGCACCGAGGATCCGCATCGCATCGGGATCGCCCAATGCGGCCCGGGCGATGTCGTCGGGGTCGCCAATGGGGGCCCGGCCGATCGACTGCCGGAGGCTCTCCTTGGCCAGCTCCAGGGCGGAGCAGTGCCGGATCTCGCGGGAACCGGCCGACAGCTTCGCGGCGTCGGTCTCGATCCCGCAATGGAAGGCCAGGGCGCCGACCGCGGCCTCGTTGAACTTGTCGGCCTGGGCCTTGCCGGGGACGGGGGCGATGGCCCCCTGGTTCTTAGGAATGGTCTCGGTGGCCTTCGTGAGAAAGTCGCCGACGGAGGTCCCGGCGGTGATGGCCTGCTCGACGACCTCGGCGTCGATCCCCAACAGCTCGGCACGGGCCTGGATGTCGAGGATCCGCCCGCGTTCGGCGGCGGCCGAGGCCGCGGCGATGCCGGGATCGGTGTGCTGGACGGTGGGGGCCAGAATACCGAGGCCGGTCTGAAAGGTGGCGACGGCGGGCGAGAGTGGGGGCACCGGGGGCGCTGCGGGCGCCTTGGCCTCGAGCGCGGCCAGGAGGGCCTCGGTCTCGGTGGGCTGGGTTTGGCCGCTCGTCTTAAAGTATGCGGCCAGGACGGCCTCGGCGACATCGTGGGACGCCGCGGCGTTGAGCAGGCCCCGATCGATCAGGGCTTGGCGGATTGTGGGGTCCATTGCATGGGCTCCTTGGGGTGGAAAAGGTGATTTGTAGGGGTCGGCGTCGGCGTTGATTGTGGCACGGAGGGCGGCGAGCTCGGCGTCGAGGGTGCCGACGCGGTCGGCCAGGCCGGCGGCGACGGCCTTCGAGGCAATTAAGAGCTTGCCCTGGCCGAATCGTTCCTCGACCGTGGCCCGGTCAGTCCGGCGGTTGGTGGCGATCGACCCGACCATCAGCTCGTAATAGCTATCGACCTCCTCCTGGAGCGTCTCGCGGGCCTGTGTGGTCAGGGGCTCGGTGTCGTTTGCGTCCGCCTTGTAGCGGCCGGCCTTGACAATCGTCCGTTTCACGCCGGCGGCTGCGTCGGCCTTAGAAAACTCCGTATGCAGCGAATAGACGCCGATCGACCCGAGCTCGGCGGACGGGCTGGCGACGACCTCGCCGGCGGCGCTACCGACGTAGTACGCAGCCGAGGCCATAAGGTTGGTCCCGACCGCGATCGTCGGCTTCTTGTCGCGGGCCTCGCGGACGGCTTGCGCGGCCTCCTCGGTGCCGTAGACACTCCCGCCGGGCGAGTCGATGACCAAGAGGATCGCCTTGACGGCCGGGTCGGCGGTGGCTTGGCGGACAGCGGCCCGGAAGAGGTCCGTGCTGGTCCCGCCCGAGATCCTCATAAAGAGGTTCATCTTCGGGGCCATCACGCCCTGAAGCGGGATCACGGCCACGCCGCCGAGGACCTGGTACAGCTCCGCCTGTTGATCGTCGTCGTCGCCGTCGAGGTCGATCTCGATCGAGTCGTCCGCGCCGATCCGGCGGCGGACCTCCTCTGGGGTAAGCCGCTCGCCGTTGGCCCGCAGCTCCAACACCGCGGCGATCTGTTCGAGCTTCCGCGACTCGATCGCCCAGGGCGTCTTGAGCGCGGCGTTGACGACGTTCTTGATCTGGCGGGGCGTGGTCACTTGGCGGGTGCCTCCTCTTCTTTTTCATCGCGGGCGGCGTCGGCAACCGCCGGGTTAGACCCGGCCGCGTCGATCGTGACGCCCCGCTTGGCGGCGTAGGCATTTTCAACCGCAATCTGATCGATCACCCGCCTCCAGTTCTTGCCGCGGGCCGCGCAGATTTCCTTGAGGGATCGCTGGCCGCCGCGGCGTGCATCGTTGTTGGCCGTGACCTCCTTGATCGGGTCGATCTCTTCCCACCCCGGCGGCTGCAACTCGATTCGCGACCAGCGGCGGGGCTGGGCCAGGAACTGCCGCGGGCCGATCGAACGGATCAGACCCAGGCCGACGAGCTGCCGGGTCAGCTCACGGCGGACCGGCAGGCAGACCTTGCGGCCGAATAGGCCCTGCATCGGGCGGAACGCGGCCCGGTCGTCGAGGTGGGCCGCACGGGCGGCGACGTAGGTTGTGCCCGAGTAGTCACGGGTAAGCCGGTAGGGCGAGACGTTCCCGCCCATCGACATCAGCATCAGGATGAGGCGAGTGAAGACACCGGCGTCCCGGTTGGGACGCTTGGCCTCGATCATTTCGACCTCGTCCTCTTTGCCGACGTGGCAGGTGATGCCGCGGCCCAACTTGACCCGTGCGTTGCCATACTCGTCGGTCCCGTCGGCCTCGGTCCCGTCGCCGACAAACCCCATGCCAGAGCCCGGGCTGCCGGACTTGTGCAGCAGCGTAAACAGGGCCCCGATGTTCGCGGCGGTCAGCTCCGCGCCGAGGTAGTTGTCAAGATCCTTGGCCGATTGGGTGATCGAGCGATACAAAGAAATGCCGCGGGTTTGCGACGGCCGGCCGGGCAGTTGCAGGTGGGTCACGCGGTCGGCCAGGATCCGCTTGCTGTTGGCCGCGGCGGTGTGCGTGTCGCCGGGGTGCCGATCAAACAGCCAGTAAGCGATGGGCGTCCCGTCGCGGGCGAACTCGATGCCCCGCTTGATCTCGGTCTGGCCGCGCCCGGCCTCGCGGTCCATGTTGGCGTCGAGCTGCTCGGCCTCCAGGATCTGGTAGCAGAGCGGGCAGAGCCGATCGGCCCCGCGCTTCGCGCACCGTAGCAGAAGGACCTCGCCGGTGTGGAGCGTTTCGCCGAATAGCTGGCGTTGCATTTCGGGCCAGGCCAGGCGGCCGGTGACGTCGGCCTCGGCCTCCCACTCCTCGGCCAGCTCGTCGGACTCGGCGTTGAACTCGTCGTCCAGCTCGCCCTCCGCGATCCGGACCGCGGCCGTTGTGAGGATGCCGGTGCCAATGATGTTATCCAGGAGGGCCCGGCCGAGGGCACCGATCGCCGGATCGTTCCGGTCGAGGTCGCGGATGCGGCGAGTGAGCAGCTCCCAGCCCTCGGAGATCGCGGCGTCGCCCGAGAAGTTTTCGGGCTGCCAGGTCTTGTTCAGCCGGTGGATCTCGCCGCCGCGGTAGGGTGCGGTTGAGGCGACGGGGCCTTGTTTTTTGAAGAGGCCGGCGAGGTTGACGGGGAAAGGAACCATTGGTCAGACATCAAAGGGTTCGGCCA
>DATLAN010000676.1:0-2208 GCA_035527455.1 Thermoguttaceae bacterium | reverse complement strand
CGGAGCCACATGGAGGGGAAGCTCGTCCGCCAGGGCGACGAACTGGTGGTCGAGAAGGACGCCGACGGCCAGCCCCGGCACCGCGGCAGCGGCAAGGACCTCTCCTACTTCGACGATCAGACCAAGGAGCGGTTCGTGCCCCACGTGATCGAGCCCTCGGCCGGGGCCGACCGGGCCACGCTGGCCTTCCTCTGCGAAGCCTACCAGGAGGACGAGCAACCCGACGACAAGGGCAAGCCGCAGAAGCGGGTGTTCATGAAGTTCCACCCGCGACTGGCGCCGATCAAGGCGGCCGTCTTTCCGCTGGTCCGAAAGGACGGCATGCCCGAGGTGGCCAAGGAGATCTACGGCACGCTGAAACCGCATTTTCCCGTCTTCTACGACGAGAAGGGAGCGGTGGGCCGACGCTATCGCCGCCAGGACGAGGTGGGCACCCCCTTCTGCATCACCGTCGACGGCCAGACCCTCGACGACGGCACGGTCACCATCCGCGACCGCGACACGCTCCAGCAGTGGCGTGTCCCCAAAGACAACTGTCTCGCCGAGCTCACGGCCCGCCTCTAAAAAGGGCGCCCGGCGCCAAATTGGCAAGTCTAGGGGAAATAGGCAAAAGCCTGTAACACTTACCTCGTTACGACGCTCTGAGGCTGTGAAAAATTGGTATTTGGAGGTTTGCTGAGATCGGGGATGTTAGGGCGTTTTGGAACGGAAGCCCTGGCCCCGAATCTCAGCAAACCATGATGGATCCGCAGGAAGCCCACGGCGAGACGGAACAACCGTTGCCCCGCCTGGAGAGGCCGGACCGCTTGCAGGTGGACCCCAATCCCAAGAGTATCGACGAGTTGATCCCGCAGGACCATCCGGTTCGGCTGGTCTGGGAACTGGTCGAAGAGTTGAACATGACCGGATTGTACGAAAAGATCAAATCGGTGGAAGGCCATGCCGGTCGCCCGGCCATCGACCCGCAGATCCTCGTCGCCCTGTGGGTGTACGCCACCGCGGAGGGGGTTGCCAGCGCCCGCCGGCTGGCGAAGCTCTGCTATCGCGACGATCCCTTCAAGTGGCTCTGCGGCGGGGTGGATGTCAATTACCACACGCTGGCCGACTTCCGCACCGCCCACCCTGAGTGGGTCGAACAGCAGGTGGTGGACGTCGTGGCGACGTTAATGCACGAAGGCCTGATTGATCTGAACCGGGTGGGGCAAGATGGCCTGCGGGTTCGGGCCAGTGCGGGCAGCGGATCATTTAAGAAGGAAGGCAAGCTGGAGGAACTGCTCCAGCAGGCCCAACAACAGTGGCAACGGCTCCAGGAAGAGTTCGACAACCCGTCGCCGGAGTTGTCGGCCCGTCAGGAGGCGGCCCGTCGGCGGGCGGCACGGGAACGTCTGGAACGTCTGGAGCGGGCCAAAGAGGAACGGAAGAAGCTCGAAGCGGCCCGCGAGGCACGCAAAAAGGGCGACGGCAAGCGTGCCCGGGCCAGCACCACCGATCCCGAGGCCCGGCAGATGAAGATGGGCGACGGCGGGTTTCGGCCGGCGTACAACGTCGAGTTTGCTACGACGCTGAACACGTTGGTGATCACCGGCGCGGACGTGATCAACGCCGGCAGCGACGGCGGGCAGATGGACCCGATGGTCGAGCGGATCGAATCGCAGCAAGGCGAGGTGCCGGACGAATACTACGTCGACGGCGGTTTTTCCGTCAAGGAGGACATCGACAACGTGAGCCAGCGCGGGGTGACGGTCTACGCGCCGGTGAAGGAGGCGGAGAAGAAGCAACGGGAGGGGAAAGACCCGTACGCCCCGCAGAAGGGAGACACGCCCCATGTGACGGCATGGCGCCAGCGCATGGGGACCGAGGAGGCGCAGGCCAAATACCGTCAGCGGGGCAAATGCGAATGGTCCAACGCCATGTGCCGCAACCGCAACTTACAGCAGTTCACGGTCCGCGGCTTGGCGAAGGTCAAGGCGGTGGTCTTGTGGTACGTCCTGCTCCAAGACCTGCTTCGGATGGTCGCCCTGCGCGCCCAGCGAGCGAAACCAGAGGCGTAACGGCGGCAACGAGCCTTCGGCGGTGACAAAATGACCGCTTTGCGAGATATGGAGAATGTGATGCCAAGTATTCAGCGCCAACGTCCCCCCTAACAAGCCACAGCAACCGCAGTCAGGTTTGTGACCCCTGCAAGAAACGCGTCACAACCCAACCCAG
>DATLAN010000675.1:0-5932 GCA_035527455.1 Thermoguttaceae bacterium | reverse complement strand
AGCCACTGCTCGTCGTCCGGCGTGCCGGGCAGCCGGAATTGGCAGGGGTCGGTCTCCTTCCACCACCTCTGGGTTTCGGGATCCTCGCCGATTTTCGCCATGTCTGCCTCGAGGTCGTCGCCGACGTACTCGAAGTAGCTGAACAGATAGAGCTTGCCCTCCAGCTCGGCCAGATAGATCGAGTAATTGCGGATGTTCGATTTCTTGATGCATTCGAGCACCGAGGGCCAGGTATTGGCGTGCAACTCGATGTAATAGTCCTTCTTCTCCGGATTCAGGCCGATCACCGACCCGAACCGCTGCACCTTCTTCGGCGTCGCCTCGGCGGGCGGCTGCTTGGACAACTCGACCGGGTTGCCCGTGGCCTCGTTGTCTCCCTGTTGGGCCGACTCGCTGCAACCGAACCCGATCAGCGCACCGATCAACAACGCCACCGCCGTGGCGGCCCACTGTGAACCCCGTTTCTTCATGACACCAACTCCTTTCATCATTGACGAGAAACCGAAATGGCAAGCCATGTCCGTCCGCTGCGCACCGCGCCCGTGCGGCACGCAACGTGGGCGTCATTGTGACACGCCCGCGCGCAGTGTGTCAAGAACTCGAACTGAACTGCGGGAGCCCGAAAATGGGTACTGGCTCCGTCGTGATGGGCTCATTCCGGGCTATTTCGCGCGGCCGACGGAGCCAGTCCGCATATCCGGACGCTATTCGGAAAGCCGTCGAAAAAGGGGACAGGCACCGGACCACCGTACGCTTTTCGCGACTTTGGAGCTGAAACACGGCCCGGAGCCAGTCCCCATTTTCGACTCACCGCTCACGGCTTCCGGGAGTTTCCCGGCGGCTTACCGCGGGGTGGTGGTCGAAGGCGGGAGGTCGGCGGGAAGCGGCAGAAGGTTCAGCGGGGGATTGTCGTCGATCGGGGTTCCGGCGGGCGTGGTCGTTCCGGGCGATTCGACGGCGGGGGTCTTTTCGACGGGGGGCTGTCCTACGGGCGTCGTCTCGCCGGCGGTCTTGTCTTCCTCAGTTCCGGACTTCTCGCAACACGGCGCCTTCCCGTCGCAAGTTTTGTCGGTGCCCGCACTCCCGCCGCACGGCGGCGTACAGCCAATCACCGTCGCCAGACAGAACGCCGGCAGGCAACACACACATAAGATCTTCTCGATCATGGAAATCCCTTTCGAATCACGACTGCAACCCCCGAAACTTTCATTGTATTCTCCACGAAAATCTCTCACAAGGGCACCAAGGAGCGACGGCCGTGCGTGCCACCCATTGAACAAGTTGTTTCGGCGCGGCTCTCAGGGGGGGGCGGCAATGCACCTTTGCAGGCCTCCCCCTCAACTTCCGCGCCTTCGCGACCGATACCGTTTTATACGACCCATCGCGCTTGAATCCTGTCCCGCGCTCTATCGAATGACCCAGAGTCCCACCACATCGAGAGCACGTGCCGCCGCTGCGCGCCGCGTCAGCCCGAGTCAACCGCCCCAGCGCGTCGGGGCGTGGGAGTTGGTCGAGTTGGCGGCCGAAGGCAGTCTGGCCCGAGTCTATCGGGCACGGCCGGCCGACGCCGGGGCGGACCACGCGTGCGCCTATGCGCTGAAGATGCTCCGCCCCGAGTGGGAGGGCGATCCGCAGGCGATCCGGCTGTTGGCTCGGGAGGCCGAGGTGGGACGGAGTCTCTCGCATCCGCACGTGGTTGCCGTGCTCGGAGCCGGCCTGCGGCACGAGCCGCCGTTCGTGGTGATGCCCTGGCTCGACGGCTCGACGCTCCAGGCCCATTTGGCGGCCGGGCGGCGTATCGAGGTGCCCGCGGCCCTGTGGATCGCCCGCCAGGTGGCCGAAGCACTCGACGCGCTGCACCGGGCCGGCTGGACGCACGGCGACGTGAAGCCGGAGAACATTCTCCTCTCGCCGGAAATGCACGTCACGCTGCTCGACCTGGCCTTCGCCCGAAGACACGACGAAATCGGTTCGGCCGTGGACCGTTGCGTGATCGGCACGTGCCACTACATAGCGCCGGAATGGATCACCTCGGCGCTGCGGCCGGACGTCCGCAGCGACATCTACAGCCTGGGCGTGGTGCTGTTCGAGGTGTTTTCCGGCCGCTTGCCGTTTCAGGGCAGGGACCTGGCCGAGTTGGCCACGCAGCACAGGCAGGTCACGCCGCCGGATCTGCAATCCCTGGCGCCGCATCTGCCCGAGGAAGTGGTCGCCTTGGTGCGTGGGATGCTCTCGAAGGAACCGCTGCGACGCCCGCAGAGCCCTCGGGAGTTGATCGAGAAGCTGACGGAGTTGGAGATCGCGACGTTTGGGGAATGGGTGCTGGGTGAAGTCGTGTCAGCCGACTGAAAGTAGCCATCTCGCTCCGCCACCATTTTTCCCGCCGCCACCTTCTGGTTCCCAAACTCCGCTTGGGAACCCATTTCCGCGAAGCTCCGCTTCGCAAGCATCACGAACAAGCGTCCCGCCGCCGGGAATTGTTGCCCGCCTTTTCGCCTCGCGCGTCATCAATCCCCCTCCGCCAGCCCCATCTCGGTTATCCCAACCTCTTGTCTTCTAACACCTTGCGCCACCCCACCCCATCTCCCGTCCCTCCATTTCCGCCATTATTTTCCGCCCCACGCCACTCCCCCCTCGACCGGCCGGCATCATACCACAACTCGCAACTCCTTCTCTCCCAATTGCTTACGCCACCCTCACCCCTGAGACGGGTGCATCACCCCACGCAAATCTCCCTCGCCGCAACTCGTTTCTCCCGAACACGTTATGTATTCTTGTCCACTTTTTCCAAATTTCGCCTTTTCCGGAGCAACAATTCCCGATTCCTCCAAGAACCACCCACTCGCAGGAAGCCGCTCGTAGGACGGACTTCCAGTCCGTCGCGACGGACCGGAGGTCCGTCCTACGCAGCGCACCTCTATCTAATATCTAATATACGAAAATCCACTACCCTACCGCGCGGCCCCTCCCGAATCAACGCTGCTTCTTGTGCCACTCGACACGGCCGGCGGCAAAGGGTAAGGTCGGGAGTCTTTAGATTGACAGACCGGAGGGAGCTTGGTATTCTCGGGCCATGCCTCGACGATTGCGAGTTGCCAGCGGGGGGTATGCGTACCATGTGCTCAATCGGGCCGTGGGACGGATGCGGATTTTCGCCAGGCGGCGCGACTTCGAGGCCTTCGAGGAGGTGATCGTCCAGGCCAAAGAGCGACTGCCGATGCGGGTTTTGGCGTGGTGCGTGATGCCCAATCACTGGCATGTCGAGTCTCTGGCATCGCGTCCACGGCGACGAGGCCGGCCTGTTGGACGAGGGTCCGCTGCCGATGCCCCGACGCTGGCCGGAGCACGTGCAGACGCCGCAAACGGAAGCAGAACTGGAGTCGCTGCGTCGGTCGGTCCTTCGCGGTGCCCCGTTTGGCGAGGCGTCGTGGCAGGAGCGGACCGCGAAGCGACTGAACCTGCAATCCACCCTACGTCCCCGCGGCCGCCCCCGGCCGTCGCAAGACAACTCGAAATAAAGACTCCCGACCCCTTTACCCGTCCCGAAGACATGATGTGATCGTTCCCGCGGCGACCGAGAGGCTATACGAGATTCTGGCGAGTTTCTGGGTGACCAACCGAAGAGAAGTGGCAATTATCTGTAGCGTCTTGCCGTTGCAGTTCCTCGATGCGTGCTTCCAGTTCGGCGATGCTTGTCAGCAACGATTAAACAAAGGCGTGGTCAGTTTTCACTTCCAATAAATTTCACTTCCAACAAACTGCAGGTTTGTTGGGACACAAGGAGAGGTCCAGAAATGAAGATCTTGAACTGTTTCCCGTGTTGCGTTCCATGGTTTGCGATTGGTGCGATCAGTTTGGCTTGTACTCCGCCAGTCCATGCGCAGGAAATGGCGACAGTTTCTGGCGCCAAATTCGATTCCCAGAATACGCGAGTGGCGGCATTTCCGGTCCGTTGTTGGGCTAGGGGGGCCTCTGCCGTGAGAGGCGATGGAGTCAAGGCGATAGGGAAGATGACTGTCGATGGATTCTTTGGCCTCAGGGAGGGCAACGTGGTTTACTACAATCCTGAGGAAGTCTCGTTCAGTGATCTTGTCGAGAGAATCGGATGCAAGAATCTCCTGCCTGCACCACTCCATGTCGGATCTGTAACGAATCTGGTTGATGTTTCGCTGCCGACGCCTGCCGTGGTGGGCGGAGACTGCATAGAATTGATCCTCGACATTGCTGAGGGCAAGAGTGTGGACGTGTCGTTTGGGGATATGCCTGGCGGCTGGGCTCTTGTGGGCGGCGGGGATCGAAAACTCGTAAAGTGCGAAGGCGAAACCATCATTCATGTCCAAACTGTAGAAACCGTACGCAAAGGCAGCAAAGCGAAGACCCTAGAACAGGTCTTGAAATTGGTACTCAAGGAGTCGCTTAGCGAGACGTCCGTTGAGATCTCTGTCCCAGTCTCGATCGGCCAGTCTCGAGGCGTCGTCTCGGAACCTGGTGTTTCTCACGAAGAGACCAAGCGTAGGGAAGCACATGCCAGCGCCGGCAAACACCTGTTCATTCTTTCCGGCCAATCCAACATGGTTGGCCTAAGACCGGAAGCAACATTTACCCCAGCCCTGCACGATGCTTTCGGGCAAGATAGCGTGATTGTCGTTAAGGACGCCAAGGGCGCCCAACCCATCAAGCAATGGTACAAGAACTGGAAGCCCACTGGCGAAAGTGAAATACCAGAAGGCAATGGTATTCTCTATGATCGTCTCATGAGCAAAGTTGAAGCTCAGATCAAAGAGCAGAATATCCAGACGGTTACTTTCGTCTGGATGCAGGGGGAACGAGACACAAGCATCCAGCAAGGCGAGGTATACAAAGCCAGTCTGCTGGGCCTGCTGGATCAGTTGCGTGAAGACCTTGGCAGGAAAGACCTCAATTTTGTCATCGGGCGTTTAAGCGATGCTCGCAACAAGCATGCGCACTGGATGATGATACGCAAAGCACAAGTCGAAGTTGCCGAAGGTCACCTCCGCGGTGCCTGGGTGAATACCGACGACCTAAACGGCGAAGGCAACAAAGTTCATTACGGAAGAGAAGGCTATAGCAAACTCGGTCAACGTTTTGCCGAAAAAGCCATCCAATTGATCAACAATCCACCTGCTGAGGAATAGATCTTCGCCGGCCGGACCAAAACCGCGATTGTTCTAACGAAAGGCTGCTGCCCCTTCAGTTGGGCGTTTTGGGGTCAGAGCTTGAACAATGAATAGTGGTAGCATCGGGACCCGCGACACCGGTGAACGCGGCCGGGAACCGGCAGGGGAAGGAAGTGGACGAGGCGATCACCGAGTACGCCTGGGACGCCACGGGCCGGTTGACGGAGGTCGAGCCGCCGGTCAACGACCCGTCAACCTTCAGCTATAACGCCGCCGGCAAACGGGTGGGCAAGACGGTGGGCGAACAGGGCAAGAGGTTCCTCTACGACTTCAACCGCCTCTTGCAGGAGTCCGACGCGGACACGGGCGAGACCGAGATGCTTTACACCTCGACGACCGACGAGTACGGCGACCTGATCAGCGAGTACGGCGAGGCGGGCAGCAAGTATCACCACTACGACGCCTCCGGCTCGACCGACGCGCTGCAGGACCCCGAGGGCACCGGGGACGGGGACACGAACCGATTATGGTCGTTTGAGTAATCTCGACGGACGGCCTGGTTTTCCAGGGTGTAATGGGGGACAGTCAAAGTAGCCATCTCGCTCCGCGAGATGCAGCCACGTCTCGCGGAGCGAGACGGCTACTATGGCAAGCGGCTACTCGGGCTGTTCTTCGCGGTAGCTGAGGTCGAGCAGGTCCATCGGGTGCATCACGCGCAGGGGATGGCCGTTGCGCCGGACCTGGGCCGCGATCTGCAGCAGACAGCCGGCGTTGGCGGCCAGCACGATTCGGGC
>DATLAN010000674.1:0-2022 GCA_035527455.1 Thermoguttaceae bacterium | reverse complement strand
CGCCGCCGTCATCGTTGCAGCGTGAACCACTCGGGAACGGCGAGGACCGTGTGGGCGTTGTCCACCGTTAGTTCGATCTGTCCGGGCCCGCTGATCCGATACGAGGTCCTCGGCGGATTCGTCTGCCCAGCGTCGGCCGCGTCGAGGTCTTCCTGTTTTCCTTCGAGCATCCACAGCAAGGCGCGTCCCATCGGCCGAACCCGCCACTTCTGACGCACGCCGGCACCATCGCCAACGTGAGCAGGACTGCGAAACGGCCGCTTGACGTTTTTCGATGGTTCATCGTGAGTCTCCTGATGGTTTATCGATCTCGTCGAAGTACTCGGTCAATACGGCCCGGAAGTGCGCGCCGAACTGCTCCCAAGCGGCGCCGGAAGGATGCTGCTTGAGTCCGGCGATCCAGTTGCAGTTGAACTCCATGATACAGGCGTCGATGCCGTACCGCTCCAACAGGCCCTCGCCCAGCGAACCGGGATTACGGTGGCCGGGGCCGGAGCTGCCCTCAGTGAACCAGGTGTGCTTGCGCAGCAGCCGCTCGAAGAGGACCATCCGCTGGAGATAGCGATCGAGGTCCTTGGCGGGCGTTCGGGATATGTGCAGTCCTCCGCCCTCGTCGTTGTGCATGTCGATCGCCAGGTCGAGCGGCTTGCCTTGTCGGATCATCCGCCGAATCCATGTTTCCAGGGCGTAATTCTCCGGGGCCAGCTTGGGATCGGCGGGCCTGTCCCAGTTGCGGTTCAAGTCGCGACCGAGCATGTTGAAGCGGGTAAGTCCCCGGGCGACGGCGTCCTTGTTCGCCATCGGCATCACGTAGACGCAGCACCGCTTGAGACATTCGCGCGAAGTCTCGTCGTCCTCGAGCAAGGCGCGGATCAGACCCTGCACCACCCAGTTTCCGCCCGGCTCCCAAGCGTGCGCCCGGGCACGCAGCAGAACGCCGTGGGGAGCCTGCGGGTCGCCGACGCGTACGATCTCCAGTGGTCGGCCTTCGACGGTCTTGCCGATCGGCTCGATCTCGACCAGCCGAGCCGAGCGGATTTCATCCAACAGCCGCGCGAGGTCCGTCGCGCGGTACGGCTCCAGACGTGCCATGTAGAGCGAGGAACCTTCGAGGTGAACGCGGAGGCGCAGCAGGTTACCGTCGAGGAATTCGGCCGGGATCACCTTCCATTGTTCGCCGTCCTGCGAGACGTAGCAGATACTTCTGCCGGACACGGCGACGCCGGGCCTGGCGTTGTAGACGTTTTCGAAGTTGTGCAGCACCAGCGTCAGATCGGTCTCCGGCGCACCCTGCAGTTGAAAATGCCAGTGCCCGGCCGCGCGGTTGGGAGAGTTCCGCTCGTAGTCGTAGAGTAGCCGCACGTGAACGGTCCCGTCCGCATCGGTTTCCCATTGCAGGGGCGATGCATTCTCGAATCCGGTGCTGATGAATTCCAGCGCGGGCCTCACCACGACGGGCTCTTCGGCCACTCGCGCCGCTGTCGGCCAGAGGACGATCCCCATCAGCGAACAGAGAACCCGCATACAATGGCGTGAATCCGGCATCGTTCTCATTCTCGGTCCTTTCTTCGCTGGTAGGTCATCGCGATCGCCTTGAGTGTTGGATTACGGGGCGTTGTCAGATCCAGGATATTCTTCCCGACCTTCAGAAGCAATATGCTTGCCGCTGAGCAATCCGACGCTTACGGCTTTCATCCGGCCCACGTCGCGCGGAGACGCGTCATCGCCTCCCATTCCCTACTCCACTCCGCCACAACTCCCGCCTGCCGCACAACCATCTCCTCCTCCCGCCGCTCATACCCACCCGTACCCATCGCCGCCGATGCGCTGCCCTTTTGCATGCCGATCTCCAGCCATCGCTTCCAGGTGCCACGGAAGACAGATGTCGTCGTCATCCCACACGGCGAAAGCATCAACATCCGCCGAAGCCAACGCAGCACAGGCATTCGGCTTCTCGCCGAGAGTACGGAACCGCTTTCCGAGCGAGAGCAGCCACCAGCCGGGCCCCATCTGCTCGTCGTA
>DATLAN010000673.1:0-3480 GCA_035527455.1 Thermoguttaceae bacterium | reverse complement strand
GGCGACTTCGGCCGGCGGGCGGTGGTCGCTGACGGGGAACTGCTGGCCGTAGTCGGCGGCGTGGGCGTCTTCGTAGCCGCCGGGGATGGTGCAACTGCCGGCGCTCATCTGGGTGATGCAGATCCCGGCCAGGCGGTTCCTTAACGATACGGGTTCCCGGGTGGACAATACCAGTTCGGCACGCGGAAAGGCCACACGCAACGTGCCGTAGAGCCGGACGAACGTTTCGTCGTCGACCGGGAAGGGGACTTTGAAGCCCTCGGGCGCCTCGTGGATTCGCGGCAGGCTGAAGGCCAACGTGTGCTCGGGGAACCGGTCGTGCAGATAGGCGGCGTGGCGGACCATGGCCAGCAGGTCTTCGCGCGGATCGGCCAGGCCCAGCAGGATTCCCAGGCCCAAGCGTCCGATGCCCACCTCGGCCGCCCGCTGAAGCCCTTCCAGTCGCCAGTCGTACGAGGCCTTGCTGCCGCAGGGATGGTAGACCGAGTAGAGTTCCTCCTGGTAGGTTTCCTGGTACAGCGTGACGCCGCAAACCCCGGCCGCCGCCAGTCGGGCGTAGGAAGACGTGCTTTGCGGGGCGATTTCCACCGCCGGACGGATGCCCCGTTCGACCAGTGCTCGGGCGATCCCGGCGAAATAGTCGGTCGTCGTCAGCCGGGGATAGTCGCCGGCCACCAACAGGATGTGTCGGAAACCCCACCCGAGCAGGATTTCGGCCTGATCGACGGCCTCGTCCGGCTCCAAGTGACGCCGCTGGACACGGTGCGGATTGCGGAACCCGCAATAGGTGCAGACGTTGATGCAGTGGCTCGACAGGTAGAGCGGGGCGTAGAGCAACATCCGCCGCCTGCCCGTGGCGGGGTCGCTGAAGTTCGCACGCGTCAACTCGGCGGCTTGCCCGGCGAGGTCGTCAAGTGGAAGGTCGGCGTCGAGACAAGCCACCGCCCGGCAAACCGGCTCGTCCTCGCACGAGGTATTGCCCACCGCGGCACGCGGCCGGCGCGGCGGTCGAGGTTCTCGTTCCCGTGGCGGTTGCAGATCAGTGGTCATGGAGTCAGGGACCCCGCCGACGGCAGTCGGCGGGCGTTTGTGTGTCAAATCGCTATTCTCTTCTCTGTATCATATCGCTCGGGCGGGGGTGCCGGGAAGGCGGGTGGTGGTTGTGCGCGTTGGGTAAGAGGGATAAGATGACTCCCGTCAGCGTCGGCGGCGTGCATCGCGGCCGGCGATTCCAGACGCTCGTAGTTCATTCCACATATCCCATTGGGAAAGGCACACAAGATGACGAAACAGAACCGGAAAGTGCCACGCCGGACGTTTCTGAAGACGGCGGGTGCGGCGGCGGGAGTCGCGATCGGCACCCCCCAGCTCATTCCGGCCCATGCCCTGGCGGCACCCGGCCGAACGGGCGCCAACGGGCGGATCAACGTCGGACACATCGGCATGGGCGGCCGGGCGCGCGGCCTCTACCGCGAGTTGCAGCCGCTGCGGGACTCGGGCGATTGCCAGAGCGTGGCCGTTTGCGACGTCGACGAGACGCGTCTGGCCCAGGCGTCGCAGGAAGTCGGGCCGCAGGCCGCCGTCTATCGCGATTACCGATACATCCTCCAGCGCAAGGACATCGACGCGGTGGTGATCGGCACGCCCGACCACTGGCACGGCGTCCAGTTCGTCCACGCGGCCGAGTGCGGCAAGCACATCTACTGCGAGAAGCCGGCCTGCTGCACGATCGAAGAGAGCCGGGCGATGGTGGCGGCGGCGAAGGCGGCCGGGATCGCTTCGCAGATCGGCTCGCAGGGCCGCTCGCAGCCGGAGGCCTACCTGATGCACCGCTACCTGGCCAACGGCGTGATCGGCAAGGTCGGCCGGGTCGAGTGCTTCCACTACCCGAGCCCGGAGGACAAGACCGAAACGCCCGACAGCGATCCTCCGCCGCAATTGGATTGGGACCTGTGGCTGGGTCCGCTCCGCTGGCGGCCGTACAACGCGCGGTACCTGCACGGCGTGTTCCGCTGGATGCTGGAGTCGGGCGGGGGGCAGATTCGCGACCGGGGTGCCCACGTGATGAGCTGCGCGATGCACTGGATGGGCGCCGACGGGACCGGCCCGGTGACGGTCGAGGCCACCGGCACCTCGCCGACCAAGGGCGTGTGGGACAGCGCGGTGCTGATGGACGTGAAATACACCTTCGAGAATCCCGATTGGGTGATGACCTGGACGCAGATGCCCAACGAGGAACTCCCGCCGGCCGAAGAGCGGACGCCGGACGAGCTGATCGACGGCGTCACCCGGATCTCGCGGCCCGGCTACGGGGCCATCTATTACGGCGAGGGGGGCAAGTGCATGCACTGGGGCGGCGACGGCGGCACCTGGGCCGAGCGCAAGGTCCGCCAATGGCAACTGCCCGCCGGCGGAAAAGACGTCTACAAGAGCCCCGGTCACATGCAGGACTGGTTCCTGGGCATCCGCACCGGCAAGCGGTGCATCATGGACATCGAATGGGGCGCCGGCGTGGCCAACCTGACCATCCTGGGCAACCTCTCGTTCATCCTCAAGCGGAAGCTCCGTTGGGACCAGTCCAAGATGGAGATCGTCGGCGACGAAGAAGCCCGGCGGATGATGAGCACGCCGCAACGCTATCCGTATTACCTCTGATCGGTCGACTCGCACCGATCCAACATTAGGACAACCAACCGTACACCAATAACCAAGGGTTCGAAAATGGACGAAGAATTGACTCTCGATCTGTTGATCGCCAAGATCCAAGATCCGGACGATAAGATCCGCGCGGCCGCCTGGGACGCCGCCGGGCCGGTCGGGGCGGCGGCCGTCGCGCCGCTGGCCAAAGTAATGGCCGAAGGCGAACTGGAAATCTCTCGCGCGGCCAAGCGCGCCCTGTGGGCGATCGTGCGTTACGTGGGGCGCCCCGGTGCCGACGAGGAAAAGAAACCGGTCATCGGCGAGTTGCTCAAGCTGCTCGGCGACGATCGGCCGGTCGCCGTGCGGCGCGAGGTGGTGTGGATGCTTTCGGAGATCGGCTGCGGCGCCTGCTCCGGTGAGGTGCTGGCTAAGCTCTTGCGCAACGAAGAACTCCGCGAGGACGCCCGGTGTGCTTTGGAGCGGATTCCCGACGAGGAGACGACGAAGCTCTTGGTCGACGCCCTGGAATCGATTCCCGGCGACTTCCGGCTCGCGCTGGCCCACTCGCTGCGCGTCCGCGGCGTGGAGGTCGACGAGAAAAGATATCCGTGCCAGAAGCTCGCGCCCACCAGGCAGACGCAAGTCAAGCCGGCCGGTGCGTAGAGTTCTCGACGCAGGACGAATTCGCCAATCCGTCACTCGAGCCATGCCCGGCCGTTCGACATAGAGCAAAAAAAGAAGGGGGCGGCAGTTTTCCACTGCCGCCCCCTTTGAGTTACACGTCACTCGCTCTGCGGTTTACGCCCGGCGGCGACGCCAGAACCACAGCAGACCGAACAG
>DATLAN010000672.1:0-4883 GCA_035527455.1 Thermoguttaceae bacterium | reverse complement strand
GGTCGGTTCCGTCGTCGAGGAAGTTCCAAGCCGCCCCCGCGGCGATCAGCGCGTCGCCGCTGAGCAGCCGCTTCGCTTCCAGGCGTTCCAGACAGAGCCGACGTCGCGGCATCCGGCCAAGACGGCGATTGCGGAAGGTCTCGAAAGGGCGTGCTGAGCGACGGTTCATGGCATGATCCTCCGGTAGAATGCGGCCGGTTCGTGGCACGGTTTGCCCGTTGCCGCACCGGCGCGAGGTTTTTGTGCAAGACGCCAACACGGAACGACACGCTTGATGGATCACGCAGTGATCCGGCAATTCGCCACCCGAGCGAGCCCCGACGGCAAGAAGGTTACCCGGTTGTCGCAAGGCCGCAGCGAGCCACCAGGCAGGCTGCAAGTGGGTGGTTGCCCCAAGAAGGCCCCAGTAACCCTCGCGTGTGTCACGACGCGGCGCACTGACCCAAAAAAGTACCTTCCATGGGCCACGCGCAACGCCGCTACTGAGCCCCCTGAGAGCAGCCCGGTTATAGCAATCCGGGCGAACAATACAATACCGTACGCAAAAAAAAACGTGCTTTATGATCAAAACACGCTACACAGGGGGAAACGGACCGAAGAATCCGGTGTCCATGGATACTAAAGAGCTATGCAATAACACCCTGCAGTGCTGTGTTCGGCTATCGCGCGGGGGCATTTCGTCCGATCGAGACCCTCGCCCTCCGCTACGTAGCGAAGGCCAGGTGGCGAAGGCGTCGCCTGCGAGGAGATTGCGAAGCAGGCACGAAAGTGTACATTCCGTGGATAGTCGCGGTAGATTAGCGGGCAACGAGGAGCAAACCATGATCTGGCGAATCGCCGATCCGGCGCATCTCTTGGCGGCCGTGCGGGTGGCTCTCGTGCAGGGGGGTGAGTTCCTCTGCGGGCGGCTGGCACCCAACGGGCCGATCCTCGAAGAGCGTAACGTCAGCTACGTCCACAAGGCATCCTGGGGCATGTACGCCGCCGGCGTGGACCACGCCGTCATCGCCCGGCTGTTGGATTGGGCCGAGCGGGAAGCGCTGCGGGAGAACGGGGATTTCTACTTCCCCGAAGAAACCGTCGAGTACAAGGACTTCCAACGGGCGTATCGGCCGCTGAACTTCCTGAAGGTGGCCGCCTGGATCGACCACCCGATCGTCCAACACCCGGGTGTGATCGAGCGGATCCTGCAATACCAGCACGAACCGTCCGGCGGCGTCTTCCACCTGATCGGTGACGATCCCGGGCGGATCGAACCGCCGCAGACCATCGGCGTGCTCAACACCACGTTCTTCGGCCACCTGATGATCGCCCTGGACATGCGCGACCGGGCCGCGGCGGCCGGCGATTGGGTCCGGCAGTGGGTCGAGGTGAATCGAGAGCATATCGCCACAGGGTGCATTTACACCCAGATGACTCCCGAGGGCAAGCTGGTTACCGAGGTCAAGCCCGGCGAGCGGATCGGCAAGGTCGTCGACACGCAGCGTCCGAAGCAGGAGTTCTGGCACTTGGGTACGGCCATGGCCTATCTGGCCGTACTGTACGACACGATGCGCGGCGACTGGGGCCACGGCGAGGAGGACGCCAAGGCGTATCTCGACGCCGCGTTGGCCCTGCTGAAGTTCGAGGCGACCATGCCTCTGGACACCTATTTATGGCCGTCGAAGTGCAAAGTCGGCTGGGGCGCCGGCGAGTTGCTGCGGGTGCTGGTCAAGTACCGCCCGGAAGACGAGGAAACGATCGAAAAGGCCTATTGCGTGGCGGAACGGGTTGCCATGTTCACCTTCCTCGACAACCAACTCCCAGACGGCGGCTGGCCCTGGATGCACTACCCGCTGAGCGAGACGATCCCGGAAATGGCGTTCAGTTACAAGCCGCTGAAGCACACGGTCCGCGTGCCGCCGCAACGGATCGCCGGCTCGCAGACGATTTTCCTCCCCCGCGAGGAGATCACCGGCGAGTTCCTCGGCGAGATCAAGGCGATCGAGCAGGGAGTGGCCGCCTGGCTGCACGCGCCGGGACGGACTTCCCCTTGACGCCGCCGGGCTTCGGCGAAATACTTCAGCCCATGCCGATCCATCCAGCCGAAACCAGCATCTTTCCCGAAGACCTGCTCGAAGCCTCTCCGCCCGAACCGTCCGAGCGCTGCTGGCAGGTGATCTACACCAAGGCACGACAGGAAAAGGCGCTGGCCCGGGAACTGCTGAAATACGAGGTCCCGTTCTACCTGCCGCTGGTCCCCAAAGACAGGATGATCCGGAACAAGCGGGTGCGGTCGCACCTGCCGGTATTTGCCGGGTACGTTTTCCTGTTCGGCTCGGAGGAGGAGCGCGTCCAGGCGCTGAAGACCAACCGCATTTCTCGCATTTTGTCGGTCGACGATCAGGAGCAACTGGCTCACGATCTCGCGCAAATCCGCCGACTGATCGCGGCCGACGCCCCCTTGACGATCGAGCGGCGCCTGATGCCGGGCCGGCGCGTGCGCGTCAAGTCGGGGGTGATGCTCGGACTGGAGGGGACGGTCCTCTCTCGGCGAGGCGACACCCGCCTCTTGGTGGCAATCAACTTTCTCCAGCAGGGCGCGTCGGTCGCCATCGACGATTTCATGTTGGAGCCGATCGACTGAGTCAGGCACACCACAGAAAGATCTACCCGTAGGACGGATTTGGAAATCCGTCCCACTCTTGACCGCCGGCATTCCACCTCTTCGGATCTGCCGTATCCACAAGCAAGTGGCAGCATCCACTCAATAGGGTGGCAAGCTAGGGGAGCTGTTCGGTCTTTTCCGATGCCGAAGTGGGCGGTCGACACGAATTCGGAAAAAGGGGATTCCAGGTTCCGTGCCCGATTGGCTACAATCACGCATCGTCACTAAGCGGGACATGGAGGTCGCCATGGCCACGAAGAGCAAGAATCGCAATTCGGTCGAGCAGAAATTCCAGCAGGCACAGCGATCCTTCGAGAAGGGTCAGTTCAAACAGGCGCTCAAGGGCGCCAAGATCTGCTATCGGCAACAATCTTCCGAACCGCACCGGGCCTTCCTGGAGCGGGCGTACCTCGCCCGGGGGCGCGAACTCGCGCGGTGTGGTTTGCGCGACGAGGGCCGGGCCGTGGTGCAGGGCCTGCTGGATCTCGGCGTGACCGATTCGTCGGTCCAGCAGGATCTGCCCGAGTTGCTGCTCGCCCTGGGGATGTTCGACCGACGCGGAGGGCGACAAAAACCACCGGATCTCCCGGCCGATTCGCCGCTGCTTCGCAAGGCGGCCGACCATGCCGTCTTGCGGCCGCAGGAGACGCCCGCTTCGCTGCCGGAGATCTGCCGAGGCGCGTTGCAGGTTCGGGCGGCGCTGGAAGCGGTAGAAGAAGGAAACGACGAACGGGTCGCCGTGCTGTTGAAGGACATGCCTCGCAGTTCGCCGCTTGCCGACTGGAAGTACTTCGTGCGCGGTCTGGCGGCCTATTATCGGCAGGACGCGGCGGAGATGCAGGCGAATTGGACCCGGCTCGACCCGGACCGATTCGCCGCACGGATTGCCGAGAACCTGACCGCACTGGCCGAAGGAGGGTCGGACGGTTCCCGACTCCCCGGTGCTACCACCCGAATGCAAGAGCAGGTCCTCGGTGCGCCGATCCTCAGCCGGTTGACCTATTTGCGGGCTCACGTCGCCGCGGGCCGATGGCACGAGGCCTTGCGGGAGTTGAAGCGATCGGAGAAGACCTTCCGCCGTTTCGATCCCGGCTTGCCCGAACGGATCGCCGGAGTCCTCTACCCATCGATCGTGGGCAAAGGCGAGAAACGTTGGCTGTCGCAATTGGCTTCCGCGACGTTTCCACCGGCCATGGACCCGCGGTGGCATCGGGCCTGGGCGATGGTGTGCGAACAGTCCCAGGACTCGGACGTGGGTGAAGTGGAGTCGCACTGGTTGGAATACCTGGACGATCTGGCCGAATTGCCGTGTCTGACACCGGCAGAGCGAACCTTGGCCCAGGCGTTGGTCTGGCAGCGGATCGGGCTTATGTTCGTCGGTGAGTGCAAGTCGGGCGGCGGGCCGTTCGGCTTCGGTCCACCTGAGGAGTACGTCGAGCAGGTGCGCGCCCGGACCGTAGAGTGTTTCGCCAACAGCGTGCGGTTGGCGCCCGACTTGTTGTCGGCCCGGGAATCGTTGGCCGAGGCCTATCTTGCCTGCGACGAAGAAGAGCAGGCGGTCGAGACTTATCGGGAATTGCTGGAACGCTTCCCCGACCATCTGGATTCCCTCCTTTGGCTCGCATATCACCACGTGAAACGCGACGAGCCGTTCCGGGCGCAGGAATATGCCTGTCGGGCCTACCGGCTGAAGCCGCTGGACAAGACCATCGAGGGATTGGTTTGGACGGTCCGCGTGGGCTCGGCTCGCCATCACGCGCTGGCGAAGCGGTTCGACGAAGGCCGGGCGGAGTTCGAAGCGGCCGAAGAACTCGTCCCCAAGCACCCCGAACAACACGCCCTGCTGGTGCGCAAGGCCATTTTGGAATTCAAGGCCGGGAATCTCGCCCCGGGGCACCAATACATCGAGCAGGCCCGCGGCCGGTTCGCCCAGCCCACTCCCGCTCTGCTCATCCTGGCCGTCGAGTCGGCGCGTTACGGGCTGCCGAAGCAGTTCGTCGCCGACTTCGAGCACCAATGGACGACCGCGCTGAGAATGAAATGCCACAGCGAAACGGCCGGCGAAATGTCCCGGACGCTGCGGGCATACCTCGGTATGGCCGTGGACTATCCGAACCGGCCGGATCACGTGGAGAAGTTCTTGGCGTATCTGCGGCGATGCTCGCGCGTGCGGTGGAAGGAGAACGACCTGCGCAACGTCTGCGAGTTCCTCAACACGGTTGCCTTTGACCATGAT
>DATLAN010000671.1:0-8936 GCA_035527455.1 Thermoguttaceae bacterium | reverse complement strand
AATGCCCATCCGGAATACCCTCGGCCGCAGATGGTCCGCGGGGATTGGCTGAACCTCAACGGCGTGTGGGAACTGGCCGTGCTGGGCCCGGAGGCGCCGGTTCCCTCGGGCAAGGACTTCCCGCTTCGCATCCTGGTGCCCTACCCGGTCGAGTCGGCGCTGTCGGGAGTGATGCAACGGGCCGATCGCGTCTGGTACCGCCGTACGTTTCAGATTCCCGAGGCGTGGAAAGGCCAACGCGTGTTGCTGCACTTCCAGGCGGTCGATTGGGAAACCAACGTGCTGGTGAACGGCCGGGAGATCGGCACGCACCGCGGCGGATACGACGCTTTCTCCATGGACGTCACCGACGCGCTGAAACCCGGCGGCGAGCAGGAACTGGAGGTCCGCGTCTTCGACCCCAGCAGCCGCGGGGATCAGCCGCGGGGCAAGCAAGTCGATGATCCCCGAGGCATCTGGTACACGCCCACCACCGGGATCTGGCAAACGGTTTGGCTGGAACCGGTGCCGGCCTCGCGGATCGGCCGGTTGCTCGTCACTCCCGACGTGGACGCCTCGTGCCTGAGGCTGTCGGTCGAGGGAGTCGGGACCGGAGAGAACCACACGATCGAAGCCATCGCCCGAGACGGCGAAACGCCGGTGGCCCTGGCCACAGGCGGCGTGGGTGCCGAAATCGAGCTGGCGATCCCCAAGGACCAACTCAAGCTCTGGTCGCCGAACGATCCGTTCCTCTACGACCTGACCGTGACGCTCAAGCACGGCGACACGGTCCTGGACGAAGTGGCGAGCTATTTCGGCATGCGGAAGATCGAACTGGCCAAGGACGATCAGGGCTTCACGCGGATACGCCTCAACGGCGAGTTCCTTTTCCAGGTCGGCCCGCTGGATCAGGGTTTCTGGCCCGACGGGCTCTACACGGCTCCGACCGACGAGGCCTTGCGCTACGATATCGAAGTGACGAAGCAACTCGGCTTCAACATGACGCGAAAGCACGTCAAGATCGAGCCCTACCGCTGGTACTACTGGTGCGACAAGCTCGGTCTGCTCGTCTGGCAGGACATGCCCAGCGGGAACAACAAGACGCCCGAGTCGAAGGAACAGTTCGAGACCGAACTGCGGCAGATGGTCGCCGGGCTGCGCAACCATCCGTCGATCATCATGTGGGTGATCTTCAACGAAGGCTGGGGCCAGCACGACACGGAGCGTTATTGCGAAGAGATCAAGAAGCTGGATCCGAGCCGGTTGGTCAACAACGCCAGCGGCTGGGCGGACAAGCAGGCGGGCGACGTGCTGGACATCCACAAGTATCCCGGACCGGCCGCGCCTCAGCCCGAACCAAAACGGGCCGGCGTGCTGGGCGAGTTCGGCGGGCTCGGACTGGGCGTGGACGGACATACCTGGACCGACAAGACCTGGGGCTATCGGGGAACCGAAAGCTCCCTGGAACTCACCCAGCGATACCAGTCGTTGCTCCGCCAGGTTTGGCAGTACCGGGAAACCCACGCCATGTCGGCCGCCGTCTACACCCAGATCACCGACGTCGAGACCGAGTGCAACGGGCTGATGACCTACGATCGGGCGATCACCAAGCCCGACGTCAAGAAGGTGGCCGCGGCCAATCAAGGTCTGCTGCCCAAACGGAAGCTGGTCGTCGCGACTTCGCAAGTCCAAGCAGTCCCTTGGCGTTACACCTTCGAGAAACCGGCCGACGAGTGGATTCAGCCGGGCTTCGACGATTCGGCGTGGAAGGAGGGTCCGGGCGGATTCGGCACCGCGGAGACGCCCGGGGCGACCGTCCGCACCGTGTGGAACTCGGAGGATATCTGGCTCCGCCGCGAGTTCGAGCTGCCCGAAGGGGAAACCGGTGAGCTGGAACTGCTGGTCCACCACGACGAAGACGTGGAGATCTACATCAACGGGGTCTTGGCGGCAAAGGCCGGCGGTTACGCCACCGATTACGAAGAACTCCCCCTTTCGGCCGCCGGTCGCGAAGCGCTGAAGCCGGGCAAGAACGTGATGGCCGTGCACTGCAAGCAGATCAAAGGCGGGCAGTACATCGACGTGGGGCTCGTCTCGGTGACCGTCGGCGACGAGTGACGGAAAAACTCAAGTGAGTGTCCGCAAAGGAGCCCATCCCGTGAAACACACGCTGGTTGCCGCCGTGGTCGTAGCGAGCCTTTGGGCACATTTCTCCCAAGCCGCCCCTCAGCGCCAAGCCGACACGGAGCAGATCGATTTGCCCGTCGTGCGCTCCGCGGCGTTTCGTCCGCCCGAGGGACTTTCGCTCCGGGTGCGAGTCGTCCAACTCACGCCCCGCGAGCCGACCGCCGTCGCCTGGCGTCATGGCGGCGAGGGACAAGGCGGCGACGTCATCCGCGGCCGGTTCGGCAAGCCGGGGACCGAGGCCGACCGTGACCCGATCCTCGACGTCGGCCAGTGGTCGACGCCCACCGAAGTGCTCTCCCTGGTTGAAGGCTCTTTCCCCGGGAAGCTGTTCCTGACCGTCACGGCCGGCCGACCCGGCCGGGTGGTCGATCGGGTGACGGGTCGCCAGGAGGGCTATTCCACCGACGTGGTTTTCGAGTTCGAGTTCCTTTACCGCGATCGGGTCGTCAAACGGTTTTCCGAAGCAGGTCCCGACGGCGGCACGGCGACCATCGTGATTCCCGCCTACTGCCTCGTCGGCGACGTGCGGCCCGACTCGCCCGAGTTCCTCGACGAGCTTGGCGGCGTGCTCGAGTACGCGACGCGCCGGGCGGAATTCCTCGAAGGGCTGCCCTGGGCCGAGGGACCGCTGCCGCAGAAGTACGTGGTCGTCAACAACGCCGGCGGTTACGGCGTCGGATACGGCTACAGCGTCCGCACGACCAACCCGGCGGTCGCGCGGGCCGAGTTGCGGAGCCTTCGTCAACTCGGCACCAACGCCCTGCGCGATCCGCCCGAGTTCCTGATCGAGAAGCTGCGCTCGGGCGATCCGCAGATGCGGCCGTTCGCCCGGGGGTGGATCGTCCCCGTGATGGGCTTTCCCGTGCCGGTCCATCGCGAAGGCCGCCCGGCGGATCCGGAAGCCGGGTGTCCGTTTGCCGAGGGGATCGCCGAGCGGACACGCGCCGGCGTCGAAGAGTCGCTCGAAAAGGTCCGGAACCTGCCCGTCGGCGAAGTCTGGGGATTGACGGTCGACGAGATCGGCACGGTGGTCGACCGTTCGCCGGAAGGCAAGGCCCATTTATCCGTCTGCCCGCGTTGTGCCGAGGGCTTTCGCCGCTGGCTGAAGCAGCAGGGAGTCGCGCCGGAAGACTTCGGCCGGACGGATTGGTCGGACGTGCGCCCGGTGGACGTCTGGGCCGCGGAGTCGACACGGCCCTGGCTTACCGATCCGCACGCCGCGGCGGCGGCCTACTGGACGCGGGCGTTCAACAACTACGTCACGGCCAGGCTGTTCACGCCGCTGCGCGACGCCTTCGCGGCGGAGAACGCGTCGCTGCGTGCAGGACCCTCGCCGTCCGGTCAACCGAATCGCGATCCGCCGCGCCCGCGGATCTACTGCTACGCCCTGCGCGGCAACACCTTCCTGATGAAGGGCCACAGCCTCGATTTCTTCGACTTCTACCGCGAGGCCGACAACGCGATCGTCTACGAGACCTCGAACCGGGAGCCGCGGATCTGGGCGTGGGACAGCTATCTGTGCGACGTGCAGCGGATCGTGGGCGAGAAGATGGACGTCGCCCGGGGTATTTACATCAAGCCCCATCGCGGCGCCCCGCTGCAACGCATGCTCTCGGCCGTCGGCCGCGGCAACACCATGATCTACTGGTACACGTACGGCCCGGACTACAAGAAGGGCGACAGCTTCTCCCAGGACCGCCCGACGTTGGCGCTCACGAGCAAAGCGGCCCACCTGTTGGGCAAGGCCGAGGACGCGCTGTACGGCTCGACCTGGGCCGTGCCGGCCGAGATCGCCGTCGTCAAGCCCGAGACCACACAGCGGTGGATGAACCTGTGCGGCAACCCGCCTCATCTTGCGGCCGCTTGGGAAAACGCCAAGTGGGTCTACACGGCGCTGCAGCACGCCCACCTGCCGGTCGATCCGATCGACGAACGGATCCTGGCCACCGAGGACCTCTCGCGGTACAAGGCGATCTACGTGAGCGGCTCGCACGTGACCCGCGCGGCCGCCGAGGGGCTCCGCCGATACGTCGAACGAGGCGGCACGCTTTGCACCAGCGGCTGGGGACTGGCCCGCGACGAAGCCAATCGGCCGCTGACGGTCCTCGAGCCGGTGTTGGGGCTGAAGGGGCGCCGCGAGCCGGAGATGTGGTACGAGGTTGAGCTTTACGGGGCCAGCGGCTTGGAACCGTACGATGACGCCGGGCGACGCCTCGCTCCCGTGCCGTCGGGCACCGGGATCGAAGGCCGCGGATCTTTCGAGGGCCGATTCGATCCGGTGATCGGCCGCGAGGTGCTCGAGCCGGTTGCCGAGGCCGACGTGCCGGCGCGATTCGCCGACGGCTCGGCCGCCGTGGTCCGGCATGCGTATGGAAAGGGCGAGGCCTACGTCGTGGGTTTCTTCCCCGGTCTGGAGTACAGCGCCACGGTGCGGCGGCCGGATTACGACATGCGACGCGACTTCGACCCGGTGCGACGGCGGTTCATCGCCGCGCCGGTCACCGGGCTGACGCGGCCGGTCGTCGACGCCTCCGATCCGCTGGTCGAAGGCGTGTTGCTCCGATGCCCCGACGGCGTCACCCGGGCGGTCACCCTGGCCAATTGGGCCTATGGTGTCACGGCCATGCGAGAGGACGCCCGCGGCCGGCTTTCGCCCGTGGTCGATCATTTGCCGGTGAAGGATCTCGAAGTGACGATCCGCGGCGCCGGCGCCGTGACGCGGGCCCGTTCGACAATCCTGGACCAGCCGCTGAAGCTCACCCGCCACGGCGATCAGGTGACCATCGTCGTGCCCGAGCTGGCCGAGGGCGACGTGTTGTTGCTCGATTAGTCCTACTAATCTAATCCTACAGCGCACGATCGCAGAGAGTTGACGTTTAGCGGGCGGGCTTGCCCGCCGTTGTGCCCGCCGTTGTGCCCGCCGTTGTGCAAGCAGCGCTTCTCTGCCCGAACAACGGCGGGCAACCCCGCCCGCTAAACGTAATGCGCCAGAACTGACGTAACTCATTGTCGGAGAAGCACTTTCTGTACGTCCGGCAAACCAACCCGACATTGTCGTCCCAAGCTGCGCCCCTTGACACCGCCGGGAAAATCTGCACGATGATCGTCTAGACTCACAGGAGGTGACCCGCGTGGAAATACGCTGCAACACGCTTCGGCAAGGCGATTGCCTGGAAATATTGAAGGATATCGGACCGGCGACCGTCGATCTGGTGTTCGCCGATCCCCCGTTCAACATCGGCTACGACTACGACCTGTACGACGACCGGCGGTCCCGGCGGGAGTATCTCGACTGGTCCCGGGCCTGGATGGCGGCCGTGTCGGACGTGCTCAAGCCGACGGGCACCTTCTGGCTGGCCATCGGCGACGAGTATGCGGCCGAGTTGAAGCTGATCGCGCAGGATGAAGTCGGATTCTCCTGCCGAAGCTGGGTGATCTGGTACTACACGTTCGGCGTCAACTGCGTGCGGGGCTTCAGCCGCTCGCACACGCACCTGTTCCACTTCGTCAAGGACCCGAACCACTTCACCTTCAACGGCGAGAATCCGGCCGTCCGCGTCCTCTCGGCCCGCCAGCTCGTCTACCGCGACGCCCGTGCCAACCCGAAAGGCCGGCTGCCCGACAATACGTGGATCTTGCGCCCGCAGGACGCGCCGCCGTCGGGTTTCGCCCCCAGGCACGACACGTGGTACTTCGCCCGAGTCGCCGGGACGTTCAAGGAGCGCGAAGGGTTCCACGGCTGCCAGATGCCCGAGCAACTGCTGGGGCGAATCATCCGCACGTCGAGCCGTCCGCAGGACCTCGTGCTGGACCCCTTCGCCGGCAGCGGCACGACCTTGGCGGTGGCGAAGAAACTCGGGCGGCGCTGGCTGGGTATCGAACTCTCGCAGGACTACGTGAAGAGAATCCGGCAGCGGCTCGACGCTGCCCAGACGGGCGACCCCTTGGACGGTCCGGCCGATCCGGTGCGCAGCGCGCCCACCACCTCGGCCGGAAAGACCAAGCTCCGTCTGCGCAACGGCCGCCCGCTGCCGCACTCCGACGAGGACACGCAGCGGGGCATCATCGACGCCTATCGGACCACGTGCGACGGCAACTCGACCGACCGTATCCTCTGCCATCCCGAGTTGGACGCCGCGTTCGTCGCCGCCTGCCGCAAGAAGGGCCTGCCCGGCGACGCTTACGTCTGGAACCGGCTCCTGCTGCGAATCCGCAAGGCCGGCAAGCTGCCGAAAGTCCGTCGCGCCGGCAACAAGCGACTCACGTTCGAGATGATGGACGCCTACAGCTTCGCCAGCGAGATCGCCATGCAGCTCGTAAGCCTGGACTGCGGGCTGGCGCTGGACGATTTCCTTTGTTCGCCGAAACTGGCGGCCGAGTTCGACGCGATCGCCGCGGAGTTTGCCCCGGGCTTTTCGCCCTTCGAATATCGCTGGGCCGCCATGTCGATTCGCAAGAGGGCGACCCAGTCGAAATCGTTGGCGAAGAAACGTTTCTCCGAGTGGCTAGAGAAAGATCTTCCCCGAGCCGTGCCTCTGTCGCGATGCCGCACGGCCCATTACGAGCAGCCCGGCGTCTACATCCTGGGCAACGGCAGCCAAGACTTGTACGTCGGCGAAACGCTCAATCTCCGAAGCCGCATCGAGCAGACGCTCGGCACGGACTGCTGGAGCGGTTTCGGCCTGCGGTCGGCGAGATTCCTACCCAGCCGGCAGGACCCACTCCAACAGCACGGCCTGCAGTCCGCGCTCATCCAGCGCACCAAACCGCTGCTGAACTCGCGCCTCCTCCGCCCCGAACTGGAACCGACCGTCACGTAGGTCAGGGCTTGCCCTGACGACAGCGGGATAACGTATTGGATCCAATCGTCGGATCTTGACAAAGCGTCAGGGCAAGCCCTGACCTACTCGTTTGCAACACCACCGAACTATTGCATAAAATGACTTGGTGACGACTTTCTCCAACTTATTCGCCCATAGTTTCCTGACGCGGAAAGGAGAGCCAGCAAAATGGCACGGCTGACAAACCAGACCCGTGAAGCGTGGCCGTTTGTATTGATTGTAGCCTTGGCCTTCGGAGCGTCGAAGTGCCTCCCGGGGGCGGAGGTCGGTACAAGCGATGACGACGTCGACCGGACTATCGCCGAATGCAGCAAAGCGATCCAGTTCGAACCGGACGATGCCAACGCGTACAGAAACCGGGGCAACGCGTATCGCAAGCAATGCGAGTACGATAAGGCTATCGCCGAGTACAATGAAGCAATTCGGCTTGATCCAAAACTAGCTACCGCTTACAACGACCGCGGCATCGCCTACTACTCGAAGGGCGAGTACGATAAGGCTGTCGCCGACTACAGCGAGGCAATTCGCCTCGACTCGAAACTCGCCAGATTCCACTTCAACCGCGGCACTGCGTACGAGAAGAAGGACGAATCAGACAAGGCAATCGCTGATTACACGGAGGCGATTCGGCTTGACCCGGAATTCGCCTTCGCTTTCTACAATCGGGGCACGATCCATTTGGACCGGGGCGAATTCGAGAAGGCCATCGACGACTACAGCGAGGCAATCCGGCTCGACCCAAAAGATCCCGAAGCCTACTACAACCGGGGCATCGCGTACTATAAGACGCGTGGAATCGACAAGGCCATCGCGGACTACAGCGAAGCCATCCGGCTCGATCCGAAACTCCCCGAACCCTACGGGAACCGAGGTACTGCCTACTGCGAGAAGGGCGAGTACGACAAGGCCATTGCTGACTATACCGAGGCAATCCGGCTGAACCCAAAAGATGGCAATGCCTACTTCAACCGCGGCAACGTCTACGACGATATGGGCGAGTACGACAAGGCCATCGCTGACTATGCCGAAGCGATTCGACTCGATCCCGAGGACGCCAAGGCCTACAACAACCGGGGCATCGCCTACGCTGCAAAAGGCGAGTACGACAAGGCCATCGCTGATTATGCCGAAGCGATTCGACTCGATCCCGAGGACGCCAAGGCCTACAACAACCGGGGCATCGCCTACGCTGCAAAAGGCGAATACGATAAAGCCATCACTGACTGCACGAAAGCCATCGGGCTCGACCCGAAAGACCCGTTAGCCTATAACAACCGGGGCCTCGTTTATCTTAAGACGGGCAGAATCGACAAGGCCATCGATGACTTCACGAAAGTGATCCGTCTCGACCCGAAAAACGGAAAAGCCCATTACTTTCGGGGCCTTGCCTATGATGACAAGGGCGAACGGGACAAGGCCGAAGCCGACTTTGCCAGGGCCCGGGACCTCGGGTTCGTTCCGGACTGATCCGGCGGGTGGCACCGCTGCTACCCACTCTCGACTCCAGAAAGTGCATTCGGAGAATGGTCGGCCTTGTGTGGCAACGGGCGGGACGCGCCTGAGGGGAACGCCTCTTGTCGCTCCGCGACCCCGACGATTTTCCGAACAAGCCGACTCATGTGCCAACGCCTACTCCGGAAAATCGACGGGGCCACCCGCGCCATAGGACAGCCCGGGGCAACGCCCTGGGAACGAGATCGTCCAACCTTACAATCAGCCCCGAAGGGGCGCCATAGGACAGCCCAGGGCAACGCCCTGGGAAAGGAAGCAGCCACGAGAATCCAGCCCTGAAAGGGCGAGATTGGCCTTTGTCCTGCAACAGTCCATGACGCCCTTTCAGGGCTGCATGCATTCGGGCGACCCCTTCCCCGGGGCGTTGCCCCGGGCTGCCACATTTTGCCCCTTCGGGGCTGAAAGAGGACAGCCCAG
>DATLAN010000670.1:0-12277 GCA_035527455.1 Thermoguttaceae bacterium | reverse complement strand
CGCTCCGATCACTTGTCGCTTCCGCAGCGCCCGGACCTGATTGTCGATCACAAAGAAGACTCGCATGAAGTGCCGGACCCAATCCCCCTTCGGTTTTGCCTCCAGCTGCATTTGCCCCCCGCCGTCGCTGACCAGGATCGTGTCGTACCGTTTCCATGCCGTTTCGAGTCCGAGGTTGTCGTACACGCCACCGTCAGACAGCACAACCCGCGTGGTGAACGGTGGGCGTTGCAGATCCCGGCCGGAGTTCGGCGTAAACGCGTCCTCACTGAGTCTCAGGCGAAAGGGCGAGAGGAAGGGCGGGAAGGCAGACGACGCAGCCACCGCGTCCGACAAGCGGATCGTCGGGTTCTTGACCTCACCGACCCGGTAGTCCCGCATGTACGGCTTCATGAACCGCCAGAGGGCGCCCGACTGGACGTTGGTGGCGTTGATGACGAAGCGCGGATGGTCCGGTAGGTCCTGGAGCGTCGCTTCGTCGAAGAGGTGCTTGCCGTATGACTTGGCGACCCGCTGCCCAATGTTCTGGAACGGAAGAAGCAGCCCTGTGAAGATTGCAGGCAAGTCGATCGTCTTCCCGGCAAGCTGCCGGATGGGCGTAACGACTTCTTCGGGAAACTCTTTGGACCTGCCGTCGCCATCGAATGTCAGACGCGACCACTTCAGTCCGAGCACCCCGGCGGTGATCGACCCGCCGGAAACACTGGAGACTCGATCCAGCTTGGGAAGATACCCCAGTTCGTTCAGTCGCCACAGAGCACCCAAGTGGAAAAGCATCGCCCGGTACCCGCCACCCGACAGGCAGAGGGCGAGTCCTGGTTGTGGCAGCTTGTGTGGAGAACCTGTATCGATTTGCTCCACAGGCGAAGCCGACTCGAAGTCGAGAGCGCTTGGTGTGCCGGGCATCGGACTCCCCCTGAATCCCGTAATCTCGAAGCCAGCGAACGGCAGCAACCGTGTCGTGCTCAGTGTGGCCACGCGTGAGGCAGAAGTCAATCCACCAGCCGGGATCAGGCCGGGAATTGTGTGGATTCTACCCGGGGGTGTGACAGCTAGATGGCACCCCAAGCCGCTCTTGTGCCCCGTTGCCGTTGCATCCACCACCCGGCCGGGTATCTTGACCCGACATGCCCGGCAGCCAAGACCTTCCCTCCGCCAACCTCCGTCGCCTGATGGCTCACCAGGGCCTCACCGCTGCCCATGTGGCCGAGAAATGCCACCTCGACCGGCGAACCGTCCGTGGCGTCCTGAACGGCAGCAACCGGCCCCACACCCGAACCCTGCACAAGCTGGCCAAGGGCCTTGGGGTTTCGGCCGACGAGTTCTTCCTGCCCCCGTCACGACTGCTGCATCGGCAGTTCGACCGTCACACGAACCCGGCCGTTGACGAGGCGGTGGCTAAACACCCGGAACTGTTCGACGGCTGGACGGAAGGGGACTTCGACGAACTTTACAGCCGGGTCGGCACCGGTGGCGGTCTGACCGTGGAAGGTACCCTGGAAGCCGCCCAGTGGATGAACCGCAAGCGGGAACTGCACGAGAAGCTTGACGTGCTGCTGGAAAGCGGGTTGCGGGAGTTGGTGGCGGGGTTGGTGGAGTTGGGGTGTCGGGGCGTTTGTGAGCGGGGAACAGGATCGGCGGCACAACACTGAAGGCCCCGGTCGCACCAGAGGTCAATGGGTCAGCCGGATCCTCTCGGCATCGCACGCAAGACAGGCATACGACGTTGGAGGTGGAGACGGGAGTCCGACAATACGGTCGTTTTCCAACGTGTCCGAGTAATCTCGACCTTCTGACGACTTGATGAGATCAACGGCGGTCATCCGACGTTGCTGGGCTATTGCACTCACTTACTCTCCCAATACTTCAGACAATGCGATGACCATCCATGCATTGTAAGGCAGCCAGACCTCATTCGTTCTCCAACTCCGGTCGTAGGCAGGAGAGTTGTCCTTTTCGGAGTTGGCGACCAAACCGTTGATGATGGTTCCTTTGTCCTCGCCTATGAGTCCGTACACTCGCGGAGTGGGCTTGTCTCCGAATTTGTTGATCCTGCAGTTGCCCTGGCAAAACCGTACAGTCCGGGCCCGTTACAATAGCTCAGGGGATGTCCCACATAGGGCGCATCGCTCTTCCAGCCTCCATACTTCCAACGCCTGCCTTCAAAGGATGCCGGCCCACACAACGGCATCGGCTTTTTTTCGCCGGCATGCCGACTTTGCATGTTTCCTGGAAATCGCACGAAAACCCTTTGTTTGCTCCCTCATAGCGGCTAAACTGGGAACGTCTCCTTAGGCCCCGAGCGGTTTGGGAATCTTATTGCAATGGAGGAACAAGTAATGATCGCTCAAGAACGTGCGTCCCGAGTTCTTATGGGGCTTGGCGCCATCGGCATCGGCATCGTCATGGCTGCCACTGCGATGTCCGTTGCAGACGAGCAGACATCCGCATTCGTTGGAGTGGCGAAGTGTGAGATCACGCCAGAGACGCCGGTTCGGATGTACGGGTATGCGTCGCGACGGACGGAATCGCAAGGCGTTGCCGGACGGCTCAAGGCAACGGCGGTGGCGATCGGCAAGGACAACGGCCCAGGTCCGGCAGTGCTGCTGGCGGTCGATAACGGCTCCGTCCCGCGAGCGATCCGCGACGAGGTGTATGCCCGTATCAGCGTGACGCACGCGATCCGGCCCGAGCGGTTCGTGCTCTGCAATGCGCACAATCACTCGGGCCCGAACCTGAAGGGGATGGCGTCGATCGAAGGGACGCAGCACGAGCATCTTTCCCAGTACGCAGACCTGTTGACCGACCGGCTGGTATCGGTCGTGCTCAAAGCTCTGGCGTCACGCAAGCCGGGCACTCTGGCCTGGACGCAAGGCTCGGTCGGCTTTGCCGCCAATCGGCGCGTGTTGATCGACGGCAAGTGGAGCGGCTTCGGCGCCGTGCCGGAGGGAGCGGTCGACCATAGCCTGCCGGTGATTCGCGTCGCCGACTCCCAGGGGCGACTGATGGCCGTCGTGGTTAACTATGCCTGTCACAACACGACGCTGCGCGGCAACTTCAAGGAGATTCACGGCGATTGGGCCGGTTGCGCACAGGCAGCGATTGAGCGGGCACACCCCGACGCGGTCGCGATGATCACGATCGGCTGCGGGGCGGACTCCGACCCTTGTCCGCATGACACGACGGAGCTTTGCGAGCAGCATGGCGGGGCGCTGGCCGAGGAAGTATCGCGACTGCTGGAGGAAGGAGAGTGGACGCCGCTGCCGGGAACGATCACGACCAAGAACAGGTTCCTCGAAGCGTCCTATGTGGAGCGGAAAGCGGACGATCAGGCCGTCGTAGTGCCGTCTCCCAGCGGAGGTGCCCCGCCGCGTGAGCAACATGACTTCGAGACTTTTCAGATCACGACCTGGACGTTCGGCGACAAGCTGGCGATGGTCTTCCTCTCCGACGAGGTGGTGGTCGACTACGTCCTTCGTCTGAAAGAAGAGTTGGACGGCAGTCGGCTCTGGATGTCGGCCTATACGAACGACGTGTCGCGATACATCGTCTCGAAGCGGCTCATCGGGGAAGGAGGCTACGAAGTTCGCAACTCGTTGAGCACACAGCTCACATTCGGGAACCCCGAAGAGCTTGCCCCCGCCATGGAGGACCGCATCGTCGAGGCCGTCAAAGCGTTGCTTCCGGAGAGTTTTGGTCGCTAGTACTACTCCGCGTCCGCTTCCACCGCGATCATGTCCATCGTCAGCGTGCGGCCCGATTGCCCGACACCATGCACCATGCACTTCGACGCGGCCGGGGGGCGATCCTGGTCGTAGAGCCAGAGACGCGCTCTGTCCAAGCCTCTGGCCGAGTCGTCGTCGCACGCATAGTACGTTGCCTTGGCCATATGACGCAGGTCGCTGCCCGTCTGGTCGAGAATGGCCTGCAACTGGCCGAACACGTCGAGGGCCTGGTCTTGACCGCGGCCCGCCTTTCGCGCGAATAGGCTGGAGACGTAGATCTGCCGTTCGCAGCGGACCAGGCCCACACGGCTGAATATCTGCATGAGTCTCACCTCAGGCGGGTTGTAGTACTGCACGTTCGCGGCCGATTCGCCCGTCAGGGGCAACTGAGCGATCAATTCGATTTCGACCGGAGGCGGGGCTAGCCACTCCACGAAGACGACTGGCGGCGTCATTTGGCCGGGAAAGAACTTCTTCAGCTCGTGCAGAACCTCATCCGCCGACGAGGCCGGCCTCAGAAACACCTTCAACTGCACCACCTGCGCCGGCCTGAGCTTCAATTCTCCAAGCGTTTTCCAGAGGGTGGACATCGACTTGGTGACGGCCGACACGGTGATTCCGCCTTCGGCCGGCACGCCGGACAGGTACGCCACACCGCCCCGAGGCAATACTGCCGCGTCGGCGAAGTCCTTGTCGCCGGCCACGGCTTCGCATCGCTGTAGGGCTACCGCCTTGTCCGTTGCCGCTGCCACCGCGACCGCATCGACGGCCACCAGCGCGTCGCGGTGTGGCATGGGCGTCAGGACAGCGGTGATCGCCGGACGAACGGAACTTTCCAGTCGCCCTGTCAACTGCTCGCGCACACGGTCGACCGTTGGCGGCGCAAGCGCGTAGACGTTCAGACGCACCAGTTGACCAAGGCTCGATCCCGAAGCGACCAGCACGGCGTCCAGGTTGTCCAGGACTTGCTCGACTTGCTTGTCGACCGAACCCTCGCCCACCAGCTTTCCTTCGCGATCTACTGGCAACAGCTGTCGTGTATGCACCAAGGGATGGCCTTGGACGATCACGGCCTGCGACATCCCCGCCGGGGCATCGAGAGGAACGTACTGGATCGACGCGTCGGCCGCTTCCTTATCCGGTGCTTTTTGAACGGGTTTGTCCTCGGCTGCCGGGCAGTTGGTCAACTCGATCACGCACGCCGCCAAAACTGCCCCAGTAACAGATCGCCATGTCATGAACATGCTCCTCGCCAAGTGTGGTATGCGACTAGACCTGTTCCGGCAGTTCGAAGCCCTTGCGCCTTGAAATGTCGAGATAACCGTTTGCCTCGTCGTCGCCGGGAAAGATTTCCTTCTCCGGATCCCATTTGAGTGGACGCCCGAGCCAGCGGGCAATGTTGCCCAGGTGGCACAAGGTGGCCACGCGATGGCCGTTCTCGATATTCATAATCGGGTCTTTGCGTGACTTCACGCAGTCGTAGAAGTTCTGCAAGTGATTGTCGCTTTCGTAAACCCGGATCGCATTGTCCGGCAGCGGGGCTTTGTCGAGCCCCTTCGGATCGCACTCGTAGCTTCCGCGAATGATCGTGATTCGGCCTTTGTCTCCGATGAAGGTCGCGCCTCCCCCCACCCTGGGATTGAGAGAGTTCAGTGTCAACACGACGCCGTTGGCATATTTGTAGTTGATAACGGACCTGCTGCAAGCCGCATCCCCGAGATCTCGCTTACCCGGCGTGTCTTGGACGAACGTCTCCATCTTCTCGGCAGGGTCGACCCAGACCTCAACCGGACCGGTGTCGTCCGTCTGCAAAGCCCACTGAACCATACTCAGGCCGTGGCAGCCCCAGTTCAGAAGTTCGCCGCCCGAGTAAGGCCGGAACGACATCCAGCCCGGACCAACGGCTGTTTGCTCTGCCGGCTGGGGCGGAAAACACTCTTCGGGTTCATAGGGGATGCGTGACAGGTAGAGATTGACGTTGTAGGGTACAACTTCGTTCGGCCCACACCACCGATCCCAATCAAGCCCTTCCGGGATCGGCTGGGCCGGGAAATTGCATTCGAAAGGACTGGGGAAATTGTAGGCGATGATCGACTGGATTTTGCCGATGCGGCCGTTGATGATCAGTTCCACCGCTTTGCGGGTTCGAGCGTTGGATCGCTGCTGTTCGCCGGTCTGAAAGACGCGTTTGTACTTACGGACTGCCTCGACCATTACGCGGCCCTCGCGGATGGTGTGTGACAGGGGCTGTTCGCCGTAGATATCCTTACCCGCCTGCGCGGCATGGATGCAGGGCAGATAGTGCTGGTGCTCCGGCGTGGCGCAGACCACGACGTCGACATCTTTGCGTTCCAGCATCATTCGATAGTCCTGGTACGCCTCCGCCTTGTACTTTGCGCCCCACTGTTTGGCGCGAGTCAGGTTGAAATCGGACACGGCAACGATTCTGGCTTCTATGGGCGGCTCACCTTGTCCACCTCGTCCGACTTGCAGTTGCGAGTTGCGGCGCCCGCAGCCAATGATCCCCACGCCGATCTGTTCGTTGGGACTTGGTTTTGGCTCAGCCTTGGGCGTCGGTTTCGGTACCGGAATCGGGTCCGACTTGGGGCAGCCAGTCAAGGTGAGTCCTGCAGCGGTGCCACCCAAGGTCTGTCCCAACATTCGGCGTCGCGAGATCCTCCTGCTTCTCGTCATTCGGGAGCCTCACTTTCTGGTTGATGTCCCGGGACGTTTCGAGACGAATCTCATTCTTGCTCAAAGTGATTCCTATACTCGCGGCATGGCCGAATAGACCTTGCGGATCGCTCGCACGATGTCGTCGATGTCGTCGCCGGTGAACTTGGGATCCATGATCACGCCGCCGTGGCGTCCCAGAATGTCGATCGTCCGCGGGCAACACTCGCGTCCATATCGAATCGCTCGGCCTTCGGGGCTGTTGAACGACGGCCAGTCCGGATGGATCGTCGTCTTGCTCTCGATCCTCTGATCGATCGGAAGGATGACCGAACCGCCCGGCCCCGTGGCATGGACGCCCTCGGCTCGCATCGCTCGCAGGAACTGATCGCGTCGCTGGCGCGTTCCCATGTCGAGAAACACACCGACACCCAGGTCGCCGTTCTGGTCGGGCGACTGCCGCAACATTAGCTCGGGAAGGTCGGCGATCCCGTCGCGTACCTTGCGGCCATTCATTCGCAATCCCTGGCAGATCGTTTCGAGTTTTGTGAGCTGCCCTTTGAGGACGGCGCCGGTGAATTCGTTCATGCGGAAATTGCATGCGGCGAACGCGGCCAGCATGCCACCGCCTAGCAACTCCTTGTAAGGCGACCGCACGGAGCCGACGTCGTGAAAGCGAACGGCCCGTTCGAACAGTTTCGGGTCGCTGGTCGTTACGGCGCCCCCTTCGCCCGACGTGATGCTCTTGCTCAGTTGGAAGCTATTGATGCCGATGTCGCCGATCGAGCCGACATAGCGTCCCTTGTAGCGTCCTCCCAGGCATTGGGCGCAGTCCTCCAGAACGCGGAGCTTGTGTTTGCGGGCGATCTCCAGGATCGGATCCAAATCGGCCGGACATCCCTGCAGGTGGATGGCCATGATCGCCTTGGTCCGCGGCGTGATCTTGGCCTCGATCTCGCGCGGGTCGATGTTGAACGACTCGTCGATCTCGACGAAGACCGGCAGCGCCCCGGACAGGACGATCGCATCGTAGTCGGCGTACCAGGTCCAGGCCGGCAGGATGACCTCATCGCCGGGACCGATCCCCAACGCAGCCACCGCCGTGTAGAGAGCCGTCGTCCCCGAGGTGACACCCAGCGCGAACTTCACGCCGATATGCGCGGCATAGGCCTGCTCGAACTGGAGGACCTTCGAGTCGCCGCTTCCCCAGCGAAACGGTTCCTTCGAGTCGAGAACTTCCAGCAGTTCGTTCTTCTCGACGTCGTTGTAATACTGCGGACCGTACGGCCGATAGCGGAGTTGGGCCTTGCGCACCGGCGTCCCTCCGTCGATCGCGAGTTTATCCGCATCGTTGACTGCCCCGACTGCCATCCCACTGGTGCCGGCGACCATCGACGCGGCGCCGATGGTTGCCAGAAATTCGCGACGGCTCTTTGTCGAATCATTCATCGAACTGTCCTTTCGGGTTGATATGCCATCAATCGTAGCCGCTCCGATATGCCCGCGTCAAGGCACGATCTTGTGCGGGCAGGAGAACTGTGGGGTTGGCTCGGAGATAGAAACGGACGGAGGGTGGCTGCACTCGACCCCAGCCACCTTCCGTTGACGACGTCTTGACTTTGCAGATGTTCTGATTGCATGGCAAGCGGTCTTTCTACGCATTGACCAGCGATTCGCTGTGCTTGTGAATCTTTCGGATCGCTTCGATGATGTGGTCCATGTCGGTGCGCGTGGCCAAGAGCAGGGATTGAGTTAGGCCCACCGTCGTTGCACAGACCTGTCGGTTCCCTTTCAGTTCATGGAAACTGTCGCGATACTCCTTCAAACGCTTGGCGCTGAACAGACGCTGGAAACCGCGAGAAGTGATCGCCTCGTCCAGCAATCCGTCATTGTACTGCTCGTGATATCCCTCGCTGCATGGGACCCCTTCAGCGCGGAGCGCCCGAGCAAACGCGGTTCGTGACAACCCGTTGAATTGTCGCGCGTCGTATCGCAATGGGTACACGTGCCAAACGGGCTTGCTCTTCTCCGGCAACCGGGCCGGACTAATGCCCGGTATGTCTTCAAGGTGATTGCGCAGATAATCGGCGTTCGCTCGCCGGACTTCGGTCTCTTCGAGCAACTTGTCGAACTGCTGCAAGAGCATGGCGGCCTGGAAGTGCTGCATCCGGAAGTTCGTGCCGCGAGTGAAAGAGCCACTGCCCTGGAAAGACCCCGTCGCGCGGCCACAATTATGGAAGGCCGTGCACCGATCGATCAGTTCGTTGCTACGACTGGTGACCGCACCGCCTTCGCCCGAGGGCAGGTGTTTTGAGTTCTGAAAGCTGAAGCACGCCAGGTCGCCGAGTGTCCCGCACTTGCGGCCCTTGTACTCGGCCAGCCAGGCCTGGCAGGCGTCCTCGACGACGCCAAGTCCATGCCTGGCGGCGACGGCGTTGATCGGGTCCATGTCGCATGGCATGCCGAAGATGTGCACCGGCAGAATCGCTCGGGTTCGTTCCGTGATCCGACTTTCGATGGAGGCCGGATCCATCGTCAGCGTTGCCGGACCGGTGTCGGCGAAAACCGGCAGGGCCTTGTGGATCAGGATCGCATTGTACGTTGCGATGAAGGTGTAGGGCGACACGATCACTTCATCGCCGGCGTCCACGCCCATGACGTGCAAGCTGGTAATCAGGGCCGTCGTGCCGCTCGCCGTGGCCAGGCAACGCTCGGCACCTAGCAGATTCGCGTAGGCCGTCTCGAACTGAGGGACCGTCCCACCGCTACTTCCCCGATACCAACGACCGCTGCGCAAGATATTGAGAATTTCCGGCTCCCACGACTCGCGCCATTGGGGCCAACGGGGCCAGGCGCCCGGATGCGAGGGCCGCCCTCCCAGCAGGGCCGGTTTGTCGTTGGAAGCGGCAAACGCCATCGGCGCCCGGTGCATGCCCAACCAGGACAGAGCAGCAGATCCGGCCGCGGCGACTCGGATGAAACCGCGTCGTGTGACATCTTTGTTCATGGCTCTGGGGCCTCCATTTTCGTTGCATGGCGCAAATCGGACAGCACCATCTTGGATTGACGCTAGCAATCGTAAGTTGTCGTTTAACGCCCAGCCGCAGGCGCCGGCCGCACTGCGGAAGCCGGCGCCTGCGGCTGGGCGTTAAACGACTCTATCGCATCAGTGACCCTCGATCAAGACTCTACCCCCCCAGTAGTGCATTAAACGCCTCCGCGCCGGCCGCATTGGACACGCAGCAGAGCAACGTGTTATGATTGCGACATCGCGATCCTGGAACCGTTCCAGGCATCCGTTGGACCGTCTCGCACCGCGAAAATGCGGAGGAGGATGCACATGATGCGCTCGCTATTGATCGTCGTACTCATGGCCCTCTGGACACCGAGCACGACCCTGGCGGATGGCGTTTTGCGACTGGGCGTGTTCGACATTGACGCCTCTCCACCGATCGGGAGCCCCCTGGCCTACGGGATTACGGAGGGCGTCGAAACGCCTCTGAGCTGCCGCGGAATCGTTCTGGCCGGGGCCGGCGATCCGATCGTGCTGTGTTCCGTCGATTGGATCGGGATCGCCAATGGAGGACAATCCGAATTCCGCGAGGGGCTTGCTCGGGCAGTCAGGACCACGCCGCAACGGGTGGCTGTCCACACGATCCATCAGCACGACGCACCGACCTGCGATTTTGCGGCAGACGCCATGCTGGCCGAGTACGGGCTCTCCGGCACCGCGTTCAATACGAAGCATGCAAGGGACGTCATCCGGCGGGCCGGCGATGCAGTCGCGGCCGCCCTGGAGCATGCCACGCCCGTGACGCATGTCGGCATGGGCGCGGGAAGCGTCGAGAAGGTCGCTTCGAACCGTCGGATCCTTGGACCGGACGGTACGGTGCTGCATACACGCTGGACCGCGACGGCCGATCCGAAGATTCGAGCGTTTCCCGTTGGGACGATTGACCCCGAGTTGAAGTTGATCAGCTTCTGGAACGACGCCGAGCCAGTCGCCGCCCTGACCTACTACGCGACGCATCCACAGAGCTACTACCGAACCGGGTTGGCGAACCCAGATTTCCCCGGCATCGCGCGCAATGCTCGCCAGGAGGCAACCGGCGTCCCTCATATCCATTTTACGGGGGCCGCGGGTAATGTCGGGGCCGGGAAATGGAACGACGGCGCGAAAGAAAACCGGCAAGTCTTGGCCGACCGCGTGGCCGCCGGCATGAAACGAGCTTGGCAGAGTACGAAAAAAACGCCGTTGCGACCGGAAGATGTTCGCTGGTCGTTTGTCTCGGTCTCGCTGCCGGTTTCTCCCCATTTGGATGAGGCCTCGCTCAAGAGCACGCTGGAAAATGAAGAGGCCGACGTGGCACGTCGCTGGCAGGCAGCCAAGGCGTTGGTGTGGTACCACCGATGTCGCAATGGCGACACGATCGATGTCTCCTGTCTGACGCTTGCCAAGGCTCGCATACTTCACATGCCGGGAGAACTCTTCGTCGAATATAGCCTTGCGGCGCGGAGCCTGCGCAACGACCTGTTTGTTGTGATGGCGGCATATGGCGATTACGCGCCGGGCTATATTGGGACAGCGGAGTCTTACGCTCAGGGAGGATATGAGGTCGGTCCACACGCATCCAGAACGGCCCCAACGGCGGAGGATGTCCTGATGGATTCGGTCGGCCGACTGTTGGATGTGAAATGAGTGAAACTCACCCTGTCCTCCACCGAATGTTCTGTGCAGATGCGTTGTTCCGCCAAGCTTTCTGTAAGATGACTCTACAGTATTTGCCGTATTCGGCTGCCGGCCGTTGGCTTTGGTGAAGAAGTAGATGGTGTAGTCGGTCGGCGACTGTCGGCGGGCCGAGAAGGAACAATACGGCACGGTCAAGCTGCTGGAGGATACCAGTGGAGACGGACGCATCGATCGATCTACCGTCTGGGCCGATCATCTACCGCCGTGCTATGGAGTGGTTCCCGCACGCGACGGCGCGATCGTTCTCTGTGCGCCGGACATCGTCTTCCTGGCCGATCGCGACGACGACGGCAAAGCCGAGGTGCGGGAGACGCTATTCACCGGGTCTGGCGTGGGCGAGTTGTGGACGTGGAAACGACGGTCAGCCAGAACCGGCCTGTACTATCCCCAGGCGGTTCACCTGTGCCCCGTCTGCCCTTCCTCCACTCCCAAAAGGCGGGATTGCTCCACAGGCCCACACGGGCTTCTCTGGCCGCTTTCTCCAGGCCGGCAAGCGTCTTGTCGTTGGGGGCGTACTGGACGTACCACCATGCGAGCCCCGCCTTGACCAACTGCTGCCCGAGGTCCGAGCCGTCAGGAAGCGTCACAATGCCCACCGTCCGGCCGTACCGGTCGCCAACGCAGCCGCCAGTTTACCAGCCCGGCACGGCGAGACAACAGAACCCCAGCGGCCGCTACCCCGCCAACGGGCTGCATCTTCGAGAATCAAACGAAACACACTCCCTGTAGCGTTTGAATTCGGGGAAGCCCCAACAGGTCCCAAAACACCTTTTGGCCACGGGCCGAGCGAAAACGCTACTCTACGTGCGTGCAAACCGCGCCAGAATCGATTCCTGGGCCATGGTCTGCCCGGCCGGGCCGATCTTGGGTCATTTCCCCGGCACATCACGCCGCTCCTGGGGCGCCAGAATCGCCGCAAATCGAAAACAGGCCCAATCACACCACCCCAGCCGCCGGAACGCAAAATCGGGCCGAAAAAGCGCTCTGTCCCAATCCTGTTCGGCTCGATTATTGCACGGCGGTCGGGCAATGTGAAGGTGGAGATGGCGATGAGGGGCGGGAAGGCGACGAGAGGCCGACAAGGCCGAACGCCGAGAGATGAGATGGGGACGTTCGCGCAGCCGCGAAC
>DATLAN010000669.1:0-8155 GCA_035527455.1 Thermoguttaceae bacterium | reverse complement strand
CGTTGACCATCGCGGCCAGGGCGAGCGAGCGGACGCGAGCGAGGTAGCGGCTGTGATCTTGCATGACTTTCTCCTGAGTTCGGGGCGGCGACGTGCAGCCCTCCACCCATAGGGGACACCGCCAAGCGGGCGTGTTGTTTTGGGCGGTGCGCGGCCGTAACGCATCCTCGTTTGGTAGTCTGGCCGTCGCTCCGGGTCCGGCACAAGACGTGCGTTTGAGACCCTTCAGGGTCTTCTCGGTTTTCGAGGCTGGGGACTCCGCACTTGAGACCTTTCAAGGTCTTCTCGTCTGAGGAAGCTGGGGGTGGTTGTTGACTGGAAGCTGGGAGGCATCCGACCGCGACCGGAAACAACTACCCCCGGCTGACGAAGACGACGTGCGGTGTCCCCGGCCGAGAAAACCGACACGCACGTCTTGTGCCGGACCCGGAGCGACGGCCAGACTACCAACAGGCTGTGCGTTTAGGCCCGCACCGCCCAAAACAACTCGCCCGCTTGGCGGTGGCCCCGGTGGAGGGCTGCACGTCGCCGCCCCGAACTCAGGAGAAAGTCATGCAAGATCACAGCCGCTACCTCGCTCGCGTCCGCTCGCTCGCCCTGGCCGCGATGGTCAACGCCACCGGCAAACCCCTGGCCGTCGCCGGACGCTCCGCTCCGCCGGCTCCGCCGGCTCCGCTCCCGCGTCGTCGATCCGCTCCGCCTGCGGATCGACGCGGCGGCGACCTCACGCCCGCCGAGCGGCGGCGGCTTGGGAGCCTGCCGCCTCATCTGCTGGCGGCGATAGCCCGTGCCTTCTCGCATTTGCCGCCAGCGGGGATCGACGCGGCGGCGGCGGCTCGTCCCGCCGGAGGCTTGCCGGCGAAGCGAAGCGTGGGGAGCGGAGCGGCGGCGACGCGGCGGGGTGAGGTAAAGCGGTAGTATCTGGTTGCGATTGCAATTTTGCCGGCGTGGGTGTATTACAGCGATCGCTGTATTACAAGTCGATCTGTCTTACCCCGGACCCGGACCCAGGAGGTTGATTATGTCACGCTCACAGTATCCGATCGTTTCTGTGCGTCTCTCTCCGAAGGTGCTAGCCAGGCTGGATAGTGCTATGAGGCTGGGGGGCCGTGGTGTGCATCGCGGCGATCGTACCAGTGCGATTACGTTGGCCCTGTCCGAATGGATGGAGCGGCAGGAACGGAGTGCTCGTCGACGTGGTTGTGGGGATTAGCCCGCGAAGGTCTCGGCCGAGACAAGCTCCGACGATCGGCAGATGGTGTACGTCCGTTCTTCGCTCGAGGGGCGCCCGAAGCTCGTCCGATCGGAGGTGACCAGCTCCGCGGCCGTCGCCGGCGTACGGCGCGCGATCAAGAGAGGATGAACGCTGGATGTATGCGTAGAACCAGTGCGCGATGATGGAGTGCGTGTTGGGACTGCCGGCCCTCATGTCGTTGTGCGTGTTGGGACTGCCGGCCCTCCTGATGCAGCGCGTGGAGTTGCGTAGCCCGTAGTGCCGCCCGTCGTTGCTGCCCGTCCTATTCAGCCGTTTCCGTTTTCGGATTAGAAGAGTGTGAATTCCGAACGTAGAACAGCGACACTGATTCAATGGGACTCAGTTGGAAGGTTTTTCTTGGAACCGAGAATTCTATTCGCACTCCAAGTCTATCGCACTCAAACCCACACCCACCCCGTACCCACCCCGTCAAAACTCACACGCAACCACCCACAATCCCGCGACCCCCGCAGTGCTTACACGCCACGTAGTATCGAGTTCAAGCCAAGTCACCTCCCCCTTCCTCTCCTCTCTCCAACCTCTCTCCAACCTCTCTCCAACCTTCCCTCCCGCCTCTCTTCACGTCCTCCCTCTCCTCTTCCAACCTTCTCTCCCGCCCGTCCGTCGGATTTTGACAAAAGGAGAGAAAATCCCCCCCCCAAAACCAGACTTGGATTATTTATTCGGATCATAAACTAAGACCCTCCCGATCCACGGAGTGAAGGAGGGTCCTAAACTATGATCCGAAAAATAATAAGTTGTTTGTGGTATTGGGGGGGGGATTTTCTCTCCTTTTGTCAAAATCCGACTGGATGTATGAAGAGAGAAATGGAGATTGATAGGAGAGAAGAGAAATGGAATAAGATTGTGAAGGAATTGGAGATTTGGAGAAAAGAGGAAGAGAAAAGAGTGAGATTTGTAAAGAATGATAGATTTGAATATTGGATTGATGAAGATAATAAGTTTTGGAAAAGTGAGATAGTAAGATTGTGAGAAGAGAGAAGAGGAGAAAGAGAAAACAGGGTTTGTTGACAGCCGAGCCAAAGGCGGCCCCTTATTAATCAGGAATTCAAGCCCTCACCGCAGACAGCAGGAGGTTTCGGCAGATCTTATTAATCAGGAATTCAAGCCCCCCAAAAAAGGGCCTTTTTTCGGACCTCCGAAAACGGCCCCCGAAAAAACGACCCCGAAATCAGCCGTAGTGAACAGCCGTCCAGTCCGGCCCGTTTTGGACGGCCGGACTTCGGCCCTTGACATCGCGCAGCCGTTCGGTTATCATGCCTGCTGTGGCTCGGGGTTTAAGCCATCGAGGCCGGGGTGTGGGCCCCTGGCCTCGTGGCACTTCTTGCAAACTGCTCTTGACAGAATCGGCCGGGTATGCCTTAATGCCGATGCCTTGACGCCGATTATCGACTGTCGAACGCCACGATGCCTGAGCATGAATGCCGTGGCCTCCGCCCGTAGGTCTGGAGTCGTCAGCGGTGACTTTCCCCCGGTGTCTTGAAGTCTTCCAGACGTAAACCCAAACCCCCAGGATTCCGACCATTTTTCTGACCATGCTTGAACCAGCGGCCGTCCGCGTTTCCTGGCCGCACAGTTTGCCAAGCATTATCGGACCTTCCTAGCTTACCCCTCTTTTGTCGGGGTATGTTTCTTATGTTCGGTCAGACTTTCACAAGTAAAGCAAACCCAAAAACCCCAAGGAAACGCATTTGCCCAAAATGAGGATATGGACCGATGCCCACTTGGTCTACCGAACTGCCGAAATTGCAAAAGCACATGGGCTATGATCTCCGCCGAACGCCGCAATGTGCCTCGCTCCAGGCAATCGTCACCTGCCCGGAGCTTCTCGTCTGCGACACCCATTTTTGGGGAGGTCGCACGATCCCTTGTGAACGCCACCACCAGGAGATAGATGGAACAATTTCCGCCGGAAATTGTTCCGCCTGCAACGAAGCAGTGCCCTTCCGAACCCACGTGTACGTGTCGGCACTCGAATCCAAAACCCGCGAACACTTCATTTTCGAGTGCACCGCACACGCCGCAAAATCCCTCGAAGAGTACCGACTCGCAAATGGTACGCTTCGCGGCTGCACCATGCACGCTTCGCGGCCGAAGATGCTGAAAAACGCGAAAGTCGTCATTCTGACTAGCCCAGCAAACCTCGCCAAGTCACCCCTACCGGACCCGCCGAACGTGATCCTCGCACTTACGACAATCTGGCGATTGCCGCTAACTGGACTAGCGATTGAGGACAAGCGGCACGAAAACCCAACCGTTCGGACAAAGAAAGAGCCGATCAACCGAATGCGTGAACAGCCGGACAACCAGCCGGACCCGCCGACCATCGGAGAGATCCTCGGCGGCAACGGTAAACACACGAAACAGGAGGCGAGAGCGTGAAGAGCCCTTTACGACTGCTTTGTCTTGCAGCCCTCCTATCCACGTTGGCAGCCATGCCATCTTTGGCTGCCGACGTGGCGGTTTTTTTTTCGCCAAACGGCGGATGCACGGCCGAAATCGTAGACCGCATTTCACGGGCCGAAACGTCCGTTGACGTTTCGGCCTACTCTTTTTCGTCGCCGCCGATCGGCAACGCACTGATCGACGCGATGAACAGAGGTTTGGCGGTCCGCGTTATCGTCGACGCCGGCCAGGAGTCGCATTCATATTCCACGGCCCCCGTTCTCGTCGCCGCCGGCGTCGACGTCGTCACGGACAGCCGACACGCCATCTTCCACAACAAGGTGATCGTGATCGACAAATCAATCACGATCACCGGCAGTTTTAATTTTACGAAATCCGCCGAGACGCGGAACGCGGAAAACATCGTCGTCATCAGAGACATCGAGGTCGCCGCGAAGTACGTTGAGAATTTTCAGCACCACTATCGACACTCGACTCCGTTCAAATCGAAGAAAAAACCCCAAGCCCTTCTTGTACCTCAAAAAACCTGCCCATGAAAAAGGATGTCATGTCATGGCACGCGTAACTGGACCGCTGTTCTCACTGGACGCCTCCGGCCAAGTCGGTAAATCGATCGTCTTTGCCAAGTGGAAGGGCCGAAACTACACCCGGAAACTCGTCATTCCGGAGAATCCCAAATCCGCCAAGCAGACCGGAGTCAGATCGATGATGGCCTTCCTTGCCCAGGCCTGGGCAGCATTGGCGGCGGGAACCAAGGATGACTACGACGCACTGGCCGAGGGCAAGCAAATCAGCCCCTTCAATGCCTATGTCGGCGAGAACCTTGCCCGCTGGCAAGTGGGCAAGACGCCAACTCAAGAGTACCCTGCACCAGAAGTATCTACGCCAGCCTTGATCACGACGGCACCATTAACCGGCCACGACGGCTATGTGACAGCCGTAATCACGCCGGCCGCGAATGCCGACATCTGGGGCGTGAACGTCTACCGCGATCCGGCCGAGATCACCGCCCCGTCGTGGGCCAACTGCGTAGCCACTATTTTCAGGGATGGAGTGACCGCGTTCACGTTCACGGACTCGCCTCTCGAGGACGGGACGTACCACTACCGATTCAGCCAGTTCAACACTGACGGAATCGAAGGGACCGTCCTGGCCGACGCCTCGGTCGCTGTGCCGCCGGTTTAAGCATGGCCCTGATAACCCAGCCAACGGATGTTCCGCCCGAGTGGGCCGAGTTGAGAAGAGAAGCCTTCGACTATCGCGAATGTAAAACTAGGCAGCTTTCACAACGCCGACCACTCGGGAAACATCCGGTTGTAGACCTGCCGGCCAGAGGCCCCAGGAGCGATTCTAGGGGCCTCGAAGGCCGGAGGCGTCAAAGTACCAACTGACCTCAAGGAACGCACAGGAGGCAATCGTGGCGAACCGTTTCCACATAACCGAAGCTCGAAAGGAGCAACCAATGTCAAAATGCCTTGCCGCAGCCAGCCAACTTCACCAGCTTGCCAGTGAACTGGAAAAATCAGACGCACTCGGAAAGATCGACTGGACGAAGTTCATGGAACTGATCATGCAGTTGCTGCCCCTGATCATAGCCCTCTTCGCCGAAGAGAAACCAACGGCCTAGTCGTAGTGTTCCCATCGGGCGCCGGCCCGTGCGCATGATGCTCAACACGGGCCGGCATTTTTTTCGCGTGGAGATCTATCATGGCGCTAGTTACCGGACCGCTGCACTCCTTCGAGGCACACGGCCAGATCGGCCAGACGCTGATTTACGAAGAATGGAACGGCCGCTGCTACGTCAAAGCCTACGCCATCCCAACGCTCCGCCGCGTACCGGCCCAACGAGCAGTGCGAGCGATCAACCAGTTTTTGACGGATCAATGGAAAAACGCCCCGCCGGTACTCAAACCGACTTGGGAAGCGCTCGGAGTGAAAGCGGGAACATCCGGCATTGCCGAATTCTGCCGGTACAACTTTGAGCGCGTCTGGACCGGACAAGGGCCGTCTATATCTTACCCGGGAAGCGAAGGAATACCCACAAAACTCCTACAAACTTTTGTAGTGACGGGTGGAGTCGGGTACGTAGATGTCGAGGCGGGCTGGGCATCAGCAGGTTACAACTGGGCGATCATCGTGTACAGCGTGCCAACCGCAAGAATGCCAACGCCAAAGGAGATAGTTGCCATATTCCAGCCCGGAGTTTATCCATCCACGGAAACATTCCAGGTGAATAATGTTGAGCCTGGAGTACATCAGTACTACTACCGGAGAGTCGGAATCTCGGGAACGATCAACGTAACAATCGGCGGTCCCTACCCAGCCACAGTAACCTAAACCAAAACCCCAAGCCCACGAGAAAGCGATGAAAAACCATGAACCACTTCGCAACCAAACTCTTCTTTCTTTTGACAATTTTTGCCGGAACATCAACGCAAGGATTAGAAAACTCCATCCCGACGCCGGCCCCTTGTACCTCATTCACGATCCCCTTGACGGACAAGACGACGGCCCAGGCCGTCCTCTTGCCGATCGCCGCCGATCGCATGTGGATGGTCTACGTGAGCAAGGACGGCCGGATTGGTTTCTGGATGATGACCAGATCGACGACGCCGATCCCGCCGGACCCGATCCCACCTATCCCGCCGCAGCCTGAGAAATTATTCATTGCAATCGTCGAGAATCCCGCAACATCGACGACGGCACAGCGAGGAGTACTCGCAAACCTCGAATGGCGAGAACGGGCGGATAAACAGCACAACTTTTTGGGCGTCATCCCCGCCAACTTGAAGGATGCGAGAACAGGTTTGCCGCCGGCAAACCTGTTGCCCTTTCTCGAACGAGCTAAATTGCACAACCTCCCCTGGATCATCATGTGCGACGCCCAGGGAGAAATCAAATACGAGGGGCCGCTACCGGCGACGGCTGCGGAGTTACTAAACCTAATCCCGAACCTGGAGAAAAAAACCAATGGCCATCCATGTGATAACCAAAACCGACTGGCACCGCCTCGGGCTGGAATCAACAAAACGAGCGAACCAACCGCGCAGCTCCACTTACAACGGATGTCACGCCCGACACCATCTACAAGCTCCCCTTTCTTCACTGAAAGAATGGCCGGCGGAAATGCCAGTCATTCCCCGCGACGCCTGGCCGGAACTAATCGAGAAAGGGAAAGGAAACTTTCTTTCCGATCTCCGCCACGGCAAACTCCCGCCGCACGACCAGGGCTCGACCTCGCGTTGCTGGGTTCACGGATCGGCCAGAGCGATGGAAGTCTTGCGATTGTGGGAGGGGCAGCCGGCGTTGCTCTTATCGCCAGATTCGATTGCCTATCCAATCGAAGGAACCCGCGATCGTGGCGGCTACCCTGGAGACGCCTGCCAGCAGTTGAGCGAAGGCGGAGCCTGTCCACAGTCTGCGTGGCCTGAGGGCGAGTTATCGCCACGCAACGCGGATAAGGACTGGAAAGAACTAGCGTTGAACCACGTTCTGCTATCGTGGTTGAACGTGAAAACCTTCGCGCAGCAGATGACGCTTGCGATCCGCCGAGTGCCAGGTGCAATCGGCCTCGGCTGGTGGGGACACCTGGTCTGCCAACTCGACCCGATCCAAATCGGCCGAAACGATTTCGGACTCGGCATTGACAACTCGTGGGGTGCCGACTGGGGAAACAACGGCTACGGAATCCTCGACGAGGAATCCGCCACCGCCGACCTCGGGGCGTTCTTCCCGCTTTCCGAAACCTTCCATCCGTGAAGATCAAATGACGACCACCGAACAGCCGCAACCGCAACTCCGACTGATGATAAAAGAAGAAGTCGAACGAGTGATTCTGCAACACCTTTCACTCTGCCCGTTCTCAAACCTGAAAATTGAAGAGCGGGTTAGAACGATCGAGAATCGCTTCAACTTGCTTCTCGGTTTCATGCTGGGATCGGGAATACTCGGCGGAGCGGCGGGTGCGGCAGTGTTCAAGGCACTCGGAGGATAAACGCAACGACCCGATGGCAACCCCCGCCCTCCGTGCCCGCCTTGTCGTTCCTGCCCCATCCTGCCGGTCGTATGCGGGGGGGGGTTCTTGGCGGCCGATAAAATAAGTCCGCATGGAATCGGCCGCAAGAAACCCCCCCCCGCATACGCCCGGCTGAATAGGACGGGCAGCAACGACGGGCGGCACTACGGGCTACGCAACTCCACGCGCTGCATCAGGAGGGCCGGCAGTCCCAACACGCACAACGACATGAGGGCCGGCAGTCCCAACACGCACAACGACATGAGGGCCGGCAGTCCCAACACGCGCTGCATCATGAGGCCCGGCAGTCCCAACACGCGCTGCATCATGAGGCCCGGCAGTCCCAACACGCACAACGACATGAGGGCCGGCAGTCCCAACACGCGCTGCATCATGAGGCCCGGCAGTCCCAACACGCGCTGCATCATGAGGCCCGGCAGTCCCAACACGCACAACGA
>DATLAN010000668.1:0-17136 GCA_035527455.1 Thermoguttaceae bacterium | reverse complement strand
CAACGTCCGGCCGTCGCGACGGACCGTGACGTACTCGGCCGACGGGTCGATCGTCGCGTCGCCGGATTCCGTGGGGCCGAAGAGGATCTCTTCCCCGCCCACGCGGACACCGCCGTCCACCGCGGCCACTTCCGGAAGCCTGCCCGGATAGAGCACGGTGATGAACTCCCCTCGATCGGCCGCGATCGTCAGCCGGGCGCCCTGGGTCGATTCGCCGCCGCCGTTGTCGTGGCTCCACGGGAACGGCTCGAAGTCGAATTCCGCAGGCCGCGCACAATAGAGCGACAGGTTCCCGAACTCGACCGCGTTTCCGTTGCGGCGGACCCGATCGGAGTGGACGTGCATGCAATACGTCGCGCCGACTTCCTCGGGGCTCCAGAACTGATCGCGCAGCACGAAGTAATCCTGCGGCTTGCTCTTGACGAACACCACGGTGCGCCGGTAGACCAGCGGACGCTCGAACGGGTGCTGCGGATACTCCTGGTGCCAGATCTCCGGCGGGAGCTTTTCGACCTTGCGCAGACGCTCCGATTCGACCTGCCCGACGGCGACGTCGCAGTCGGCCGACGTCTTCAACGCGATCAGCCGTTCGTAGCCGTCCATGTTCGCGTAGGGAAACTCTTGGGTATGAAACGCCACGCGGTTGTGCATGTGTTCCTGCCCGGCACGGGGATTGTACGAGCAGTAGTGATCGACGGCGACGGCCCTGGCGTTGGCACAATAGTGGAAGGCCAGTTGATCGCCGTGGTAGTGGCCGCGATTGGGACCGCTCTTGAAGGCCAGATAGGTTTCGCCGGGCGTGCCGGGGTTGTTCGTGAAGATCGCCCCGAAGCCGGGAAGCTCTTCGGTCTTGAAGCGTCGCACCTCGTCGGCGGGCACCTCGACCGGCTTCGGCCCGCCGCCCTCCTTGCCCGGATGGGTGTCGCCCATCGGCAGCATCCGGCGGACGCCGCCGTCGGGCTGCGCCGTGCGTTTCTGGAAGTACTCGGCGGCCCGATAGCGCTGCCAGGTGGTCGGGTCGAAGCCGAGGTGTTCCTTGCAGATTTTGGCGATCTCGGTCCAGTGTCCCAGCGCGTAGCCGACGTAGCCGGGACATTCCTGGCTGGCCCCGCCGGGCAGCGTGATCGAGTGGTACATGTCTTCCCGCAGCTTCTGCTCGGCCATCCGCCGTAGCTCGTCGAAGCGAGGGTGGGTCTTGAGATTGGAGGTCATCGCCACCGGCACTTTGGCGAAGTCGGTGAAGAAGTTGGGGTTTTCGGGGCTCCAGTAGTTCCAATACGAGCCCCAGGCGTCGCCGTGCATCATCACCTGGGCGCGGGAGAGCGTGGAGAGGTTGCCCTCCTTGCCGGCGTTGGCCACGGCGGCTCGGCCGGCGCCGCGGATGCCGCCCGAGGGATTCATCTGCCCGCCGTTGTAGAAGTCCATGCCGGAGAACGAGCCGTCTTTGCCCGACCATTCGAGAAAGAACTGGTGGTTGAGCTTGTCGAGGCCCTCCCAGGCGTATCGGGCGACGTAACCGACGTCGGCCGGATCGAGCGCGGGCGCGAAGAGCCACCAGACTCGCTGCCCCTTCCAGGTCGAGCCGCGCACGCCGGCGTAGTCGCCGCCGGGCCGGACCACCGCTTCGAGGCTGTTCTGGTGCGGCCAGATCCACGCCGATGCGCTGACGACGACCGCTCCGAGATAGTCCCCGCCGTCGGTCGCGGCAAAGTACCAGCCGTCCTTGTAGTGCTGATTCCAGCGGGGAAATAGATTGAGGAACAGATCCTCGCGGGCGTAAGGCAGGCCGCCGGGGCGCAGCGGCCGGCGCGGTTCGACCCGTCCGCCGACCAGTCCCGAGCCGGCGCCGCCGCTGAACGGCTGCGAGACGCCTTCCCTGGGCGACCAGCCTTGGGATGCCTCCAGTTCCCAGTAATCACCCCGCGACATTTCGTGGCGATCGAGGATCTCGGCGTGCCGCCAGCCGGGGCCGAGCGTGACGTCGATCTCGGCGAAGGCGGGCACGTTGCCGTAGAGCCCGGCCATGGCGTCGAAGTCGTAGCGGAGGCGGACTTTGCCCAGGATGGTGCCGTCGGCGATGACGGTTGCCGTGAATTTGCGAAGCGGCAAGTCGCATTGCCAGAAGCTGCCGCCTGCCCATTTCCCGCCGCTGAGTCTCACGGCGGCGATCGGTCCGGGAATGTCGTTTTTCGCCTCGGCGGGCAGCTTCACGGCGACCAGGCCGTTGTCGAGCACGTAGACGCCGCCTTCCCGGCGCACTTGAACTTTGGGCCGGAATCCCTTGGGACGGCCGGAGAGCACCTGGTACTGGTGCGACGCTTCCGGCGCGAAGTCCGAGCAGACCCAGATCCAGTTCTTGCCGTCGATCTCTTCGACCTGGCAGGGCACCTCGACGCCGTCCTCCATGACGACGAACGACCCGGCCGGCCCCGGCGGAGATTCTTTCAGCCGGACGACTTCGTTCTCATAGGCACGTTTGGTCGGATTGATCAGCGTGGACGCCTGGCCGAGGGCGCACACGGCGGCGATGAGAAACGAGGCGTTGACGATCGCGAGGCGCGCGGGCATGGTTCTCTCCCGGCTTTGGTCGCAGTTGGCAACTGTCTATCCCTGGCGGTCTTCTCGGAAAGCCGTCGAAAAAGGGGACAGGCACCGGGCCGGCATACGTTTCTTCGTGACTCTGGAGCCGAAACACGGCCCGGAGCCAGTCCCCATTTTCGACTCACCGCTAACAGTCTGAGTTACTTCCGTTTGTTCTCGAACCACACCGGTCCGCCGAACTTGCCCGTGACCACGACGTCCAGGTCGCCGTCGCCGTCGAGATCGACGACCGGGGCGCTCAAGCCGGCCCCGATTCCCTCGTCGAACGAGATGGCGTGTTTCAGCCACTGGGGCGTCGGCCCGGGTTTCAATTCGTACCAGTACACGCCCAGCGGGCCGAAGGGGTCGGGGTCGCCGCCGTTGTGGGCCAGGAAACGCTTGCCGGTGACCAGATCCGGATCGCCGTCGCCGTCGAGGTCGGCCAGCGTGATGCTGTGGGCCTGGCTCCACGACTTGTCGATCTCGTGCTGTTTCCACTGGCGCTGGTCGCCTTCCCGGACCTGCTCGAACCAGTAGATCCCGTGGCCGTGCGCGCTGCTGGCGATCGCGTCGGGCAATCCGTCCGCGTTGACGTCGCAAACGCGGATTTGCGCCGTGTGGCCCGATACCGGGTACGCGTGCCGGCGCCACGGGTCCCGGCGGGGGTCGGCCGGCGCTTCGTACCAGGCTCCCGGCCGCAGGATGTCGGGCCGTCCGTCGCCGCTTAGGTCGCCTACGCCGCCGCCGTAGGGGAGCTTTTCATCCGACACCACGTAGCGGACGATCCGGGTCTGGCCGTCGGCGTCGCGGACCGCCTCGTACCAGACGGTGGGCGGCACGTGCGGCAGGACCTCGTCGGCCCGGCCGTCGCCGTCGATGTCCCAAAGGTCGCCGCACTCGAAATTGCCGCTCTGCGTGTCGACGTCCTGTTCGGCCCACGGCGCGCCCAGCGTGCCCGGGTTGCGGCACCACCACGCCTTCCTGGCGAACCAGTCGCAGGCGACCACGTCGAGCCGGCCGTCGCCGTCGCAGTCCAGCGGCAGGTTCATGAAATCGTTCATGTAGCCCTTGCCCTGTTCGTCCACGTTGCCGCCGAGTTCGCGGATCTTCACCGCCTTGAAGTCCGGGGCGAGGTAGAGATAGGCTCCGGCGACGATGTCGAGCTTGCCGTCGTTGTTCATATCGCCCACGCCGCAGGCCTCGCTGCGATAGTTGCCCACGCGATGGGCGACGAATTCCACGGGCGAAGGCGTCGCGCCGGGAGCCTCGGCTCCGACCGCCGGCGCGCCGAACGACACGATACCAACCGCCAAGAAGGCCGCGACGGTCAAGAGCGGCGTAAGTCCAGTACGGTGCAACATGGTTGCTCCTTTCGCGAGGAATGCACGGGTCCCCTCTCCCGCGTGCGGGAGAGGGTTAGGGTGAGGGCGATTCGCCGAAAACTCTCTTGCTGTGCTTGCGCATTTTCTCTCTGCCCTCACCCCCTGCCCCTCTCCCGCAAGCGGGAGAGGGGAGATTGTCGCTGCTTCGCCGATGTTCTTACGATTACTTCTATCCGGCGGCCTTCAGTGCGGCCTGGTCCATCAGCGCCTTGGCCCGGTCGATCTCCGAACGCTCGCCGCCGGCTTCGATCATCGCTTTCATCGCGGCGGCCACCGCGGCGGGATCGGCATCGAGGACCTTCGCGGCGATGGCCAAGGCGGTCTCTCCCGCTTCGGGGCGCAGTGCCGCGTCGCGCACGCAGGGCACGGCCAGAGAGAGCCCTTCCGCCGTGGGAAACCGGGCGAGCACCTCCAACGCCAGCTTCTTCTCATCCGGCCGCCACGCGATCTGCAGGGTCTCGCCGCACATGGCCGTCCGCTCGTCGATGGGAACGTCGAACTGCCGGGCGATGCGCAAATATCCCCGCAGGGCGCGGAGCTTGTATTTCTCGTCCTTGAGCGTCTTCGCCAGATCCAGCAACACCGGCGCGGCGTCGGGACTCATCCACTCGCCCAACAGCCGGCTGGCCGCGTCGCACAGGGCGTCCTCGTCGCTACGAGCGGCCGCGGCCATGCCCGCTATGGCCTTCTCGCCGGCGACCGCGCCGACCAGTTCCAACAGCGCCACCTTGCGGTCGACCGGCGTGCCGGGCATCGCGGCCAGGAGCTTCGAGGCCGTCGCATTGCGGTCGGGCATGCGCGTGCAGGCCAGCAGCAACGCGGTTCTTGCGACGTCGGCCTCCTGTGCGTCTTTCGGCTCGACCAGACGTTGGATCAGCTTGTCGAGCTGGTCGAAGCCGACGGTCATTCCCAGCGCGTTGAGGGCCGCCAGGCGGACCGGTTCGTCGTCGCTGTCGGCGGCTTCGAGCAGTTGGGGAACCGCCGACTGGATGCCGCGGGAACCGACCACCTGAATGAGCACGGCCTTCGTCGGGCCGCTGACCTGGCCGAGACCGGCGGAGATGGCTTTGTCGATCGCCTCTCCCTCCAGCCTGTCGAGACTCTCCAAGGCCCGCTGGCCGAGTTCACCGGCGGCCTGGGCCGCTTCGACCAGGACGGGCACGGCCGACGCATCGCCGATCTGGCCGAGCACGCGAACCGCCGCCACGCGCGTCCGCCACGAGCCGTCTCGGGCGGCCTCCAACACGACCGGCAGCGCCGCCGGATGGCCCAGGTCGCCCAGCGCGTAGATCAGCGGCACCATGCGCGGGTCGTCCTCCGGGCCGGCCTCGCCGAGTTGGAGCGTCTCGTTCTCGGCGACGGTGACCGTCTTTTCCTCGTCGCCGAGTGCATAAGTGACCTGAAGCGACTTGACCTGACTCGGCGCCGGGTCGCCCGCCAGGTCGTTCGAGGCCACGATCGAGAGTTGGTGGTTGCTCATGGCGGCGGCGAGCTTGGCGGTGACGTCGGCCCATTGGTCGCCCGCTCCGTACCGCGCGCTTTTGAGCACGGGGCTCTGCGGCGCCGGCGGGCGCGGCTGCCGGAGCCGGCCCAATTCCTCGATCACCGCCTTGGTCACCTCGGGGGTGCCCAATTCGCGGGCCGTGCGAAGTCCGATGTAAAACATCTCCCGGTCGTCCGCGCGGAGTTGCTCGATCAACAGCGGCAATCCGGCCGACCCCCGGGCGAGGATCGCGCCGCGGGTCCCTTCGACGATTCGCTGCCGGGGCACGTCGGCCTGGCGGATCAGGTCGTACCACTTCACGGCGTCGGCCTGATTGCCCGCGTTCAGCGACTTCTCGGCACACAGCACCAGCCCTTCGGCCGCGGCCGAACGGACGTCGGGCGAAGCACCGGCCAGCGCGGTTTCAAGGGGCTTGGCAGCCGCCGGGCCGCCGATCTTGCCCAGGGCGACGGCCGCGGCCGAGGCCACTTCGGCGTCGCGGTCCTTCAGGCGAGCGGCTAATGCCTCGACCGCGCCGGCGTCGCCGCGGACCCCGATCGAGTTGATCACGCCGATCAGCAATCGGCCGGTCACCTGGCCCATCGCGTCGCGCAAGGCGGCATCTGCTTCCGGGCCGGGAATCACCTCCAGGGGAATCCGCGCCCAGGAGGCCAACTCGGCGTCGGCCAGGAGCGGGGCCAGTGCGGGCACGGCCTTCCCGGTTCCGCACAGCGCCAACTGCTTGCAGGTGATCGCTTTGGTCGCCTTCGGAGCGTCGGATTGGAGCACTTCGATCAGCACCTGCTGGCGATCGTCGGCCGGGTTGCCGGCGTCGGCCGCGCAGGCCGTCCGCGCCGCTGCGACAAGCGCCAGCGCAAGCAGCACGGCACCCACGTATAGGAATCGAACTTTCGACATGACAAGGTTCTCCTCGGTGTATGAATTGCGATCTGTTCAGGCCAAACGTTACAGCCGCCACGGTGCGCGGAGGGCCTCGCTCCGCAGGCGGTTGGCCTCCTCGTCGCCGATGAATTCGTGCGTAGCCGGGTCGTAGTGGACGGTCCGACCCAGGAAGATGGCGACGTTCAACGCGTGGCAGGCGATATGGCCGTGGCAGGCCACCTCCGCGTTGGCCAGCGGCTGCGAGCGGCTCTTCACGCAGTCGAGGAAATCGCGGATGTGGAAGGTGGCCGGATAGCCGCCGATTTCGGCGACCTTGCGCCCGGCCAGCAGGGCCGGCGAACTCAGCGCCAGCTTGCCGCTGTCGCCCGCCTCGACCCAGCCGGTGTCTCCCTCGAATCGCACCGGGCAGGAGCCCAGCCCCAGCCAGCCGTCGCTGCGCAGGACCAGTTCGACCCCGTTGGCGTACAGGGCGGTCGCTCGTCCGCCTTCCGCCGCATGATATTCTACGGGGGAGGTGCCGTCGGCGTCGTTGGCCCATTGGCAGAGGTCCACGCAGTGCGAACCCCATTCGAGCACGCCGCCGCCGACCATTCCGCCGCCCTTCTCGAAGTTGAACGCGCTGCGCATCAGGCCCGCGTTGTACGGTCGCCAGGCCGCCGGCCCCAGGTAGAGATCCCAATCGGCCTCCTCGCGGGGCGGCTCGGGATCGGCCGACGCCCAGCCGCTCATGCCGGTTCCCATCCCGCCCGGGTGGGCGTGGACCGTCTGGAGCTTGCCGAGCTTGCCGGTTTGGGCCAACTGCACGGCGAACTGGAAATGGGGCAGGTTGCGCCGCTGCGTGCCGGCCTGGAAGACGCGGCCCGTGCGGCGGAACGTCTCGGCCAGGATCAGGCTCTGGCTGACGTTCTTCGTGCAGGGCTTCTCGCAATACACGTCCTTGCCCGCCTTGGCCGCCGTGACCGAGGCGGTGGCGTGCCAGTTCGGCCCGGTGGCGATCAACACCGCGTCGATGTCGTCGCGGGCCAGCAGATCGCCCATGTCGCGATAGGTCTGGCAGTCCTGGTTTCCGTGGTGCGCATCGGCCCGACTCTTGATCGACTCGCGGCGTGCGGCCTTCACGTCGCAAACGGCGACGAATTGCACGTCGGGCTGGGCCAGGAAACAGCCGAGGTCGTACGAGCCTCGGCTGCCGATCCCGATGCCGCCCACCACGATCCGTTCGCTCGGGGCGAACCCGCCGTCCCGGCCCAATGCGGCGGCCGGGATCAATTGCGGCACGGCCAGCGCGGCGCCGGTCCCCAGCGCGGTCTTCAAAAACTGCCGTCGATTGGCTCGGATGACTCGTTCGAACATAATGGATCTCCCGTTGGTTGTAGGTGACGGTAGCCTGATTATGTTCCATGCGAAGGCCGTCTGCAACACGGCCCCCAGTTCTTGGTATACCGGGCTCCCGTAGGTCAGGGCTCGCCCTGACGGAATGGCCGGTGGACGCCCGTAGGTCAGGGCTTGCCCTGACGGAATGGCGAGTTGACGGTCCATCGGGTGATCGTCAGGGCAAGCCCTGACCTACGTCATTCGCGACCACTCGGCGTGCTTTTCACGCCGTCTGCTGCAGGGCTTCCCTCAGCCTCTCGATCATCTCGTCGGTGTGGCCCGCGGTGAGGCTGATGCGCAGGCAGGCTTCGTCTTTCGGGACGGTGGGTGGACGGATGGCGGGGACGAACAGGCCGTGGCCGAGTAGAGCGGCGGACAGCTTCGTGGCGCGATCCGCTTGGCCGACGATCAGCGGGATGATCTGGCTGGCCGAGCTGCCGATGTTCCAGCCTTGTTTGACCAGCTCTTCACGAAGCCGGGCAGCCCGGGCGAGGAGTTCTCGGCGGCGGTGGGGTTCGTCGTGGACGATATCCAAGGCAGCCAGCGCGGCGGCGGCGGTGGGGGCCGGCGGTGCGGTGGAATAGATGTAAGGCCGGGCGCGGTTGACCAGCCAATCGATCAACGATCGGCTGCCGGCGACGAATCCGCCGGCCGAGCCGAGTGCCTTGCTGAGCGTGCCGATCCGCACGTCGATGCGATCCTCGACGCCCAAGTGCTCGGCCACGCCCCGGCCCCGCCGTCCGAAAACGCCCGTGGCGTGGGCCTCGTCGACCAGCAGCATCGCCGCGTGACGCTCGGCCACGTCGGCCAGTTCGGCTAACGGGGCCAGGTCGCCGTCCATGCTGAAGAGGCCGTCGGTGGCGATCAACCGGCGGCGATGGTCGCCGGCTTCTCTCAGGAACTCGTCCAGCCGCCGCCAATCGCCGTGGGGGTAGACCCGCACGTCGGCCCGGGACATCCGGCAGCCGTCCCATAGGCTGGCGTGATTCTTGCGGTCGGTGAATACCACGTCGCCCGGTCCGACCAAGGCGGCGACGGTGCCCACGTTGGCGGCGAATCCGGAAGAGAAGACCAGCGCCGCTTCGGTCCCCTCGAACTCGGCCAGGCGTTGTTCGAGCTGCCGATGGGTTTGCCCGCGTCCGGTAATCAACGGGCTGGCCCCGCTGCCGACGCCCTCTTGCCGTGCGGCCTCGGCCGCGGCGGTGGCCAAGCGGGGATCGGCCGCCAGCGCCAGGTAATCGTTCGAGCCGAAATTGATCAGCTCTCGGCCGTCGACCACCAGGCGGGAAGTCTGCGGACCGCCGCGAGTCTTCAACTGGCGACGCAAGCCGGAGGATTCCAGCGAGTGGAGTTCATCCTCGATCCAGGCCAAACGATCGCGAGGTTCTTGGGGCATGGGGATTGGGGGCTGGGGATTGGGGGCTGGGGATTGGGGGCTGGGGATTGGGGGCTGGGGATTGGGTTCCGCGCAGTAATAACCTGTACATTTTTCAGCGAGGGTGGCACGTCCTGAGGAACGAAGGGCGTGGAAAACCTGCCAAACCACGCCCTTCGTTCCTCAGGGCGTGCCACCCAATTAGACAAGTTATTTCTGCGCGGGCCCTTAGGGATTGGCGCTGACCGACGGTGGCGGCTCAGCGGAGCCCCCCCCAGCCCCGAGTCCCCAATCCCTTCTTCCCCGCTCAACCTCTTCCCGCAGTTTACGTCTTCCCTTGACCGCTCCCCTCACACAAACCGCCAAACCTGGCTGTCGCACACCCGACGGTATCCGATCTTCTGGTAAATGTCGTTGGACGTCGGATTGGCCAGGTCGGCATAAAGGTAGCAGCACGGTCGGCCGGAGTCGAGCAGTTCGGCGGTCAATGCGGCCACGCACGAGGAGGCGTAGCCCTTCTTCCGCCGATTCGACGGCGTGTAGACGAGGAACACTCGGGCGCCGCGGAGCGATTGGCCGCCCCAACATGCCATGCTGACCGGCCCGTCGTGGTCCCAAACGTACAGGTGTTCCTGGTCGATCCGATGGCAGATGGCTTGCCGGTGGTCCTCGTCTTCTTGAGCAAGCCCGGTCTCGTGGCGATAGTCGCGTCGCCACCGGATCAGCAGCGGCGCGTCGGCATTGTCGGCCAAACGCAAACGTCCGGGGCTGTAGTCGGACAGGGTCACCCGGTTGCACCGATAAACCCGCTGGCTCATTCCCCGCTCGCAGGCCGTGCCCGTCTTCTCGGTCCAGCAGCCGGCGAAGGTTTTGACCTCGGGCACGAGGCCGACCACCGCGGAGACCGGGGCGTCGATCTTGCGGAGGTAGCCGGCCAGGGCTTCCATGGCGTCGGCCGGCGCCCGGGTGACGATCAACTCGTGCGGCGGCGTCATCAGCGCAGCCGCGGTGGGCCCGCCGTTGTGCTCCAGCGTGATCAGGTACGGATCGGCCGCATATTGTTCGGGATGGGCGTCCAGGTGGGAGGAGATTCCGAGGATGAGATTGTTTTCCGCTTCGTTCTCGGCCAGCCACGGACCGGCCCGAGAGAGGAATTCCCCGGCCCCCTTATGTTGGACGACTTTCATCAAACCTTTTCGGTATGGTCAGACGCACGATTCTTATGCCGCCGCCGTGTCGCACCAATTGATTGTAGACGGCGACCGGCGGAAGGGAAAGTGATGTCGACCCGGGGAAACGCAAGCAGGACGGATTTCCAAATCCGTCATGTAGCGGCAACGGGGCGCCTCAGTGCCGACGATCGATTGGCAGGCCGTCCTGGCCGAGCACGATCGATGGCTGCGGACCGTGGTGCGTGCCCGACCGGGCGAGCCGGACCACTGTTCGACCGACACGCGGCTGACTATAATCACGATCAGCCCCGAACCTCTGTCGATCATCCCGCCCAGGCGCAAAAAGTAAGGGCTCTTGCTCGCCGGTACAAGAGCCCTCACGTGAGGCTGCCCGAACTAGGCATGGTTCGCTTCGTCCGGAGACCCACAGCCAATACAAGACCTATCGGGTAGATGCACCGACCGACTTTAGGTGAGCGCGTCGCTGAAAATCGGACAGACCGTAGAAACTCCCTTCGAAAACCGCAAACATGCAGCAAATCGCTAAGCTCGCCCTCGAAGATGGGACCGTCTTCACCGGAAAGTCTTTCGGTGCCCAAGGTGAAGCCGACGGCGAGGTCTGTTTCAATACCTCGATGACCGGGTATCAGGAGATCCTCACCGATCCCAGCTATCGGGGGCAGATCGTCACCATGACGTATCCGGAAATAGGCAACTGCGGGATCAATACCCAGGATGTCGAAAGCCACAAACCGCACCTGGCGGGGTTCGTCGTTCGCAACCGGAGCCGCCGGGCGAGCAACTTCCGGGCGGAAGGCGCGTTGGGCGACTACCTCGAACAGGCCGGGATCGTCGGCCTGGAAGGGATCGACACGCGGGCGCTGGTCCGGCGGATTCGCATCGGCGGGGCCATGAAAGGAGTGATCTCGACCGTCGACCTCGACGATGCCGGCCTGGTGGCCAAAGCCAAAGCCAGTCCGGGGTTGGTGGGCCGCGATCTGGTCCGCGAGGTGATTCCCCAGCAGCCGGTCGAGTGGAACCAACCCTTGAGCCCTTGGGCCAAATGGACGCTGCCGCAGCAGAAGCCGCCGTCGAAAACGCCCGGACAGAAGACGCCGCACGTCGTGGCCCTGGATTACGGCATGAAATGGAATATCGCCCGGCACCTGTTCGACATGGGTTTCCGCGTGACCGTTCTGCCGGGCACAGCCACGGCCGAGGACGTGTTGGCCCACCAGCCCGACGGCGTGTTCCTCTCCAACGGCCCGGGCGATCCCGAACCGCTCGGCTACGCCCGCGAAACGATCCGAGGGCTGCTGGGCCGGCGGCCCATCTTCGGTATCTGTCTGGGACATCAACTCCTCTCGCTGGCCTGCGGGGCGAAGACGTACAAGTTGAAGTTCGGCCATCGCGGGGCCAATCAGCCGGTGTTGAACCGGGCCACCGGTCGGGTGGAAATCACCACCCAAAACCACGGTTTCGCCGTCGCGGCCGAAACGCTGCCGGCGGAACTCGAGGTCACCCATTGGAACCTCAACGACAACACGGTCGAAGGCGTCCGGCATCGAGAACTGCCCGCTTTCAGCGTCCAGTACCACCCCGAGGCGTCGGCGGGACCCCACGACAGCGATTACTTGTTCAGCCAGTTTCGGGAGATCGTTGGGTAGCAGTGCAGTGCGGGGCCGCGGGATTCTGGTCGACGTGAATGACGAATGTCTAATGTCTAATGACGAATGACGAATGACGAATGACGAATGTCTAATGACGAATGACGAATGACGAATGACGAGAAGGGCCCGGTTCGGACTGAACCAATACAAGACTCGGGTAACAGGATCTTGGGCTGAGTGCCGGAGGATTGGGTTTGGAGAAACCATCCGCTTCCCCAGCGTCTACTCGGTGCCGGGGCTCTGAGGCTCTGTCAACGTCTGGTCTCAGGGTAGCTGAACCTGCAAAGTAGCTGAACCTGCAAAGGTTCAGTTCTTCATACCCTTGGTGTCCTTCGTGCCCTTCGTGGATGCTTCTCTCGCGTGGCCGCCGACGAGTTACGACACCTCCAGCAGACCCGACTCCTGGCGAAACAGCACCCGGCGTCGACTGCGGCTAATCCGCACCGGCAGGACGAACGCCCCGGCGGGTTCCCAGGGCTCGTGAACCTTGCGAAAGTGCGTCCGGATCAGGCGCCCCTCCGCGTCGTCGTCGGGACACTCGCCGACCGGCACAACCAGCCAGTCGATCTGAACGCTACCCAAGAGCGGATCGCACGTTTTCATGCCGCGTGTCCTCATGGCGGGCTCCCTTCGACTGCAAGAGGTTCTTCGGGGCGTGGCCTTCGCGGGGCTCGTCGCCCGGAGAACAATCCGAGCAACTCGCGTGCCGGTGGGTGACCGGATGACGCAACTCGTTCGGCCACAAGGAGTTGCGGATAGCAGGGGGCCCGGAGTGCGGAGAGAAGGATTCACCAATGCCATCAAACCGATGACAAGCATGTTTCCTTTTGTCCCTGGCACCAAACGGTTTTTCGGCGGTTTGGCATTAGGTCCGGGATGTACAGTGGGTGGCACGCCCTGAGGAACGAAGGGCGTGGTACGTCGGGAAAACACGCCCTACGTTCCTCAGGGCGTGCCACCTCAAAGTTCACGGCAACGATGTCAAGAACCGTTTGGTGCTAGCGACGACCGCCTCGCCTCGGTTCTCTTGGCCGTCGACAGCTTTTCACCGCTTAGGCCGAGGTCCATACGCGCTGGGACGTTGGGGCTGGTTGTCGTCGGGAGGTTTTTCGCCGCCGTCGGTCGGACGGGGGTTTTCCTCGGAAGCCGGGCCGAGATATTCGACCTCGACGAAATAGGCCCCGCGGAGCACGCCGCCGGATTCGGCCAGCCAGGTTTGCAGTTGGGTCTTGCCGGCCTGGAGTTCCGTCTCGAAGACGGCGCCGGTGACGCCCGGCTTGACGGCCTGGGTGATCACGCGGTCGCCGATCTTCACCCGGGCGGCCGTGGCCCGAAGCGGATGGCGCGCCGCCGCCGGCCGCTCGCGGAGCGTGAACCGATAGCGGCCCGCGCGTTCGATCTCGACGGCCCAGTATCCGTTGGCCTCAGCGCGGCTTTGGATGTGAACCTGGTGCCACGGCACGGCGGTCCCGTGCCAGTCGAAGCAGGTCAGCTCCGTCGGGTTCTGCTCGGGCGAGCCGAGCACGATCTGGCAATACTCGTCGAACCGCGTGGAGACCTCCTTGTACCACTCCTCGTATTGAAAACGCAGGTTATCGACGATCTTGGGATTCTCCGGGCCGATGTTGAAGATTTGCTCCGCGTCTTTCTTCATGTCGAAGAGTTCCCGCCCGTCGATCAGGCGGTATTCGTCGTTCTCGCTGTAAACGCCCTCGCGATACACCACGCGAAACCGTTCGGCCAGCACGGCCGAGTTGCGCCACGGCTGGGGGCGTTCGATATGGTGCGACTGGACGAACAGCGTCCGCGGCGACCAGTCCTCCAGCTTGACCAGCAGCGGGATGAGCCCTTTGCCGTCGAACTCCAGCGTCTCGGGTTTCGGGATCTCGCACATTTCCTGGAGCGTGGGCAGGATATCGAAGTGGGCGGTGAGCTGGGGGACGTCGAAGCCGCCTTCGAGCTTGGCCGGCCAGCGGATGAAGCACGGCACGTGGTGTCCGCCGTCGTACGCCGAGCCCTTGCCGCCCCGCATCTGCACGTTGAATCCGCGTCCCGAGGTGCCGTTGTCCGTGAGGAAGATGACGATCGTATTATGGGCAAGCCCCAGTTGGTCGAGGCGCTGGAGCAGCCGGCCCAGGTTTTCGTCGAAGTTGGTGATCATGCCGTAGAACGCGGCCAGATCGTCCGGGATGCCCATCTGCTTGTACGGCGCGACGTACTTCTCGGCCACCTGGTACGGAGCGTGCGGGACGTTGGCGGGCAGATAGACGAAGAAGAGGTTCTCGCGGTTGACTTCGATGAACCGGATCGCCGCGTCGAAGAAGACGTCGGTGCAATAGCCGGCGGACTTCTGCCACGTTCCGTTGTGACGCAGCACGGGGTCGAAATACGTGTTGCCCCAATAGTCGGGCGTTTGTCCGATGCCGCCGCCGCCGAGGACCAGCGACTCCTGGAACCCGCGATCCATGGCCCGATAGGGATAATTGTCGCCCAAGTGCCATTTGCCGAAGACGGCCGTGCGGTATCCGGCCGCGGCGAACAGGTCGGCGATGGTGACCTCGTCGCGCCGCAGGAGCGACCGGCCCATCATCGTGTGCCACACGCCGGTGCGGCAGGAATACCGCCCGGTCATCAACGCCGCCCGGGTGGGCGCGCCCGTCGGATCGACGTGGAAGTTGGTCAGCCGGACGCTTTCCTTGTAGAGTCGATCGAGCGCGGGCGTCTTGATGAGTTCGTTGCCGTGGCAGCCCAAATCCCCGTAGCCCTGGTCGTCGGTCATCACCAGCACGATATTGGGCCGTTTCCCCAACGGTCCCCGCAGATCGGCCGGCTTTTGGGCGGCTGCGGCCAAGGGCACTGCGCTCACCACAACGGCCAAGAGGGCGACAAAGAGCGATTGCCGCTTCATCTTCTTCATTTCGACGTTTCCCTTTTCAGACGCTAAGCGCCCGAACCCGAAAACCCCGTCGAAAAAGGGGACAGGCACCGGGTCGCCATGCGTTTCTCGCGACTTCGGGGCCGAGACGCGGCCTGGAGCCGGTTTCCGTTTTCGATCGGCTAAAGCTCCGGCACGTCCACCCAGGTCCGCTGCTGCCAGGATTGCAGGCCCAGTTCGGCGAGCTGCACGCCCTTGGCGCCTTCCAAAAGGCCCCAACGAAACGGCGTGTCCTTCACGACGTGCTCGAGGAACAACTCCCACTGGGCCTTGAACGCGTTCTCGTACGTCACGTTCGACGGGACCTCCCGCCAGTCGGCGTAGTAGTCGATCTTCGGATCGACGTCGGGATTCCAGACCGGCTTGGGCGTGAAGGCGTCGGCCTGGACCCAGCACTTGCGCAGGCCCGCCACGGCCGCCCCTTTCATGCCGTCGACCTGCAGCGTCAACAGGTCGTCGCGCCGCACCCGCACGCACCAGGAGGAATTGAACTGCACGGGCACGCCGTTGGCCAGCTCGAAAATCGCGTAAGCCGAGTCGTCGGCCGTGCAGGCGTACTGGTTGCCCTGCTCATCCACCCGCTGGTCGACGTGCGTCGCCCCCAAGGCCACCAGCGACTTGATCTCGCCGAAAAGCCCGTCGACGAGGTATCGCCAGTGGCTGAACATGTCGATCAGGATGCTGCCGCCATCCTCCTTGCGGTAGTTCCAACTCGGCCGCTGGCAGGTTTGATTAAAGCCGTCGAAGACCCAGTAGCCGAACTCGCCGCGGACGGAGAGGATCCGCCCGAAGAAGCCCGTATCGAGCAGGTACTTCAGCTTCAAGAGTCCCGGCAGCCACAGCTTGTCCTGGACGACGCCGTGTTTGACGCCCGCGGCGACGGCCTCTTTGTAGAGCGAAAGGGCGTCGGCCGCGTTGGTGGCGGTCGGCTTCTCGACGTAGACGTGTTTCCCGGCGGCGATGGCCTTCAGCACGTTGGGCACCCGCAGGTTGGTCGTCAGCGCGTCGAAGTAGACCGAATAGTCGTCGTCGGCCAGCGCGGCGTCCAGGTCGGTGGTGTACTTCTTCACGCCGTACGCTTTGGAGAGGGCCTCGAGCTTGTTCGCATTGCGGCCCACCAGGATCGGCTCGGGCATGATCGTCTCGTCGCGGCCGACTTGCACGCCGCCCTGCTCTCGAATGGCCAGGATCGAGCGGACCAGGTGCTGGTTGGTCCCCATCCGGCCCGTGACCCCGTTCATGATGATGCCGACTCGATGGACTTTCACTGACAACTCCTGTCGCTAATGACGAATGACGAATGACGAATGACGAATGACGAATGACGAATGACGAATGTCTAATCCCCAATCCCTCACTCACGTAAACGTCAAATACGCTTCCTTGATCTTCTCCAAGAACTCCCCTTGATCCATCGCCCAATAACGGTTCGAGAAGATTTCGACCTCGACGAACCCGTCGAATCCGTTCTCTTCGACCCAGCCGCGGATTTCGCGGACGTCGATGCAGCCTTCGCCCATCAGCCCGCGATCGTTCAGCAGGTCCTCGGTGGGGGTGCGCCAGTCGCAGACGTGGAAGGAGAAGATCCGCCCGGCAAGGCCGCTCCGTTCGATTTGGGCCTTCAAGTCGGGGTCCCACCAGAGGTGATAGACGTCGACCGTCACGCCCAGCATCGGCGAATCGATCTGCTCGCACATGTCGTTCGCCTGGCGGAGCGTATTGATCGCCGAGCGCGTGTCGGCGTACATCGGGTGCAGCGGCTCGATGGCCAGACGGACGTTGGCCCCCCGGGCACGATCCAAGACGGCGACGATCCCGTCGGCGATCTGCCGGCGCGACTCCTCGAGCGGTTGGCCCGGATCGGCCCCGCAGACGAGCACGATCAGCGGGGCCCCGAGCGCCTCGGCCTCGTCGATCGCCTTGAGGTTGTCGTCGATGGCCGCTTGTCGGCCGGCGGCGTCGGTGGCCGGGAAAAACCCGCCACGGCAGAGCGAGACGATCTCGATGCCCGCCGCCCGAAGCGACCGGCCGACCTCCGCGACGTCGCATCCGTCGAGCCACTGCCGCCAGACGGTGATCCCGCGGACGCCGGCCGCCGCATATCGGTCGGTGGCCTCCTCAATGGACCACGGCTTCGTCGTAATCGTATGCACGCACAGCCGGGAGAAATCGGTCAGAGCTTGCGCCGGCACGATCGGCCCTCCATGGTTGGGGGTCTCGGGAAACCTCCGGAAAACCGATATTCTACCAGCGTGCGGTCCA